>NZ_QTMG01000024.1:0-84746 GCF_003635435.1 Parabacteroides sp. AF21-43
AATTTTCCCCCTGATTTATCGGGTGAGCCAAAGTGAGGGTTATGGAATTACGTACAGCGAATGTTACCCGATATATCATGCCTCTGCGGGAAGGCGGATCATTGCCTGCTTTAGCGGAGGCAGACGATGAGTTTAAATATGTCGTTAAGTTCCGGGGGGCCGGACATGGGACAAAAGCCTTGATAGCCGAGTTGATCGGAGGTGAGATCGCTCGTTGCTTGGGTTTCCATGTACCAGAATTGGTCTTCCTGAATCTTGACGAGGCTTTCGGGCGGTCGGAAGGTGACGAGGAGATACAAGACTTACTACAAGCAAGTCAAGGGCTCAATCTGGGATTACATTTTTTATCCGGAGCCTTGACTTTCGATCCGGTAGTCAATCGTGTAGATCCCAAACTCGCCTCACAAGTCGTATGGCTCGATGCTCTTTTGACAAATATAGACCGCACGGTCCGGAATACGAATATGTTGATATGGAATAAAGAACTTTGGCTCATCGATCATGGAGCTTCCTTATTTTTCCATTTCTCATGGGTAAATTGGCAAAAACATGCGATCGGCCCTTTCATCCATATCAAGGATCATGTATTATTGCCACAAGCGACGCTGCTGGAGGAAGTAAACAAAGATTTCAAACGTATCTTAACGGAAGAGAAAATTCGTGAGATCGTAGGTCTAGTACCCGACGATTGGTTGCATTGGAACGATAGTCCCGGTACGCCTCAAGAGATACGTGATGTATATATCCGGTTCTTAATTGACCGAATCGCCCATTCTGACACGTTTATAAATGAAGCTCGACATGCAAGACAAACACTTATATGAATATGCCGTAATCCGTATCGTACCGAAAATCGAACGGGAGGAGTTTATCAATGTAGGCCTTATCATGTTCTGTAAACGGCCTAAATTCATCAAGGCTCGCTATCATGTAAACGAGGAGAAACTTCGTCTGTTCACATCAGATATAGATAAGGAATCTTTGTGTACGAATCTCCACGTTTTCGATAAGATATGTTCCGGCGCAAAGGATGGAGGTCCTATAGCCAGCCTAGATATTCCGGAGCGCTTTCGTTGGCTTACCGCCATAAGAAGTGCCTCTATCCAAACCTCGCGTCCACATCCCGGTTTTTCCAACGATCTAGAACAGACATTTGAGAGATTATTTCAAGAATTAGTCTTATAGATAATAAACATAAATCTCCGTATCACGATAAAAGAAAAAAGACGGATCGTCCAAACAACCCGTCTTTCCTTATAGAACTAATAGATATTATACTTATCCTCTTAAGTCCGCATCCATAGCGGCGGCAGCCTTACGACCGTCTCCCATCGCCAGAATCACGGTAGCTCCACCACGAACGATGTCACCACCGGCATACACATCGCCTAAAGCGGAGCGCATACTGTCTTCCTCCACTACGATCGTACCCTTCTTGCTCACCTCCAAGCCTCCAAAGGCACGGGGTATTAATGGATTCGGAGATACACCGACGCTAACGATCACCTCATCCACATCGATTGTTTCGATAGCTCCCTCGATAGGTACCGGACGACGGCGACCAGAGGCATCCGCCTCACCTAGCTCCATCTTCTGCAAGCGCATCTGCTTAACACGACCTCTTTCATCTCCTATATATTCAATCGGATTATGAAGCGTCAAGAACTCTACACCTTCTTCCTTCGCATGTTTCACCTCTTCCAAACGAGCGGGCATCTCCTCCTCGCTACGACGGTAGACAATCATAGCACGCTCAGCGCCCAGACGGCGAGCAGTACGGACAGAGTCCATAGCTGTATTGCCACCTCCGATCACGGCCACCTTCTTCCCTTGTAGCACCGGCGTATCACTTTCCGGATTCGCCGCATCCATTAAGTTTACACGGGTCAAATACTCGTTGGACGACATCACGCCCACAAAGTTCTCACCCGGAATGTTCATAAAGTTAGGCAGACCGGCGCCACTTGCCACGAACACGCCCTTAAAGCCATCCGCATGCAAATCATCATAACTGATCGTCTTACCCACGATACAATCTTTCTCAAACTGTACGCCCATCTTACGAAGGCCATCAATCTCCACGTCCACGATCTTATTCGGTAGGCGGAACTCCGGGATACCATATTTCAATACACCACCGATCTCATGCAATGCCTCGAACACAGTCACATCATATCCACGCTTCGCCATATCTCCGGCAAAAGACAATCCGGCAGGACCGGAACCTACCACGGCAATCTTGATACCGTTCTTCTCCGCAATCTCCGGAACCGAGATATTACCGCTCTCACGTTCGTAATCAGCGGCGAAACGTTCCAAGTAGCCAATGGCAACCGCTTCCTTACCCATTTTCAAATGGATACACTTGCTCTCACATTGTTTCTCCTGCGGACAGACACGACCGCAAACAGCGGGCAGGGCACTTGTCTCTTTCAAGGTCTTAGCGGCCTCCAAGAATTCCCCACGCTCGATATTCTTGATAAAAGTAGGTATATTGATATTTACCGGACATCCCTGCATACAAGTAGGATTCGGACAATCCAGACAGCGCTCGGCCTCTTGCATAGCCTGTTCTTTTGTCAAGCCTAAGTTAACTTCCTCCAAACGGGTACGACTCCGGTATTCCGGGTCCAACTCGTTCATCTTCACACGGGGGATATCCGCACGTTCTTTATTTTTCTTGCTTTTGCGAAGCGCCTCCCGCCAAGGTTCGGCACGACGAGCAGCGATTAATTCTTCTGTTGTCATGATTCAATTACGTGGTTTCGTTATTTCTTCTCTATATCCTTATAAGCGCCGAGGCGCATGATCATCTCATCAAAATCCACTTGATGAGCATCGAACTCCGGTCCGTCCACACAAACGAACTTGGTCTTCCCGCCTACCGTAATACGGCAAGCACCACACATACCCGTTCCGTCCACCATGATCGTATTCAAGGAAGCTACGGTAGGAATCTCGTATTTCTTTGTAAGAGCGGAAACGAATTTCATCATAATAGCCGGACCGATCGTAACGCATAAATCCACCCTCTCCCGGTTGATCACGCTCTCCACGCCATTCGTCACCAAGCCTTTCATACCATACGATCCGTCATCGGTCATGATAATTACCTCATCCGAGTTTTGGCGCATCTGCTCCTCAAGGATCACCAAGTCCTTGGTACGGGCCGCCAATACGACGATCACACGATTTCCTGCCTTATGGAAAGCCTCCACGATCGGCAACAACGGAGCGACACCTACGCCACCACCGGCACAAACAACCGTTCCAACCTTCTCGATATGGGTAGCCTGCCCTAACGGACCCACCACATCCGTGATATAGTCACCCTCATTCAATTCACAGATTTTACGGGATGAGCCGCCTACCGCTTGGATCACCAAGGTGATGGTACCTTTCTCGGTATCCGCCCCGGCAATGGTAAGAGGTATACGTTCGCCTTTTTCGCCAACCTTCACGATCACGAAGTGACCGGCCTTGCGGGAGCGGGCGATCAAAGGAGCCTCGACTTCCAGCTTCACCACGTTGGCTGAGAAATGTTCTTTACTTACAATCTTATTCATTATAATCGCTACTGTTGATAGTTTGTCTTGTTTTGCTGGCAAAAATAAGATAAAAAAGTGAATATAGCCCTATTTTCCTTAACAAAAGGCTTTATTCAAACAAACCTTCATCACGCACTAACATCAAAATAGCGGAATGAGGGACAATCAAGAACTTCTCGTCATTAAAATTGATCTCGTAAGCGGCATTCTGCAAATAGACAGCCAAATCACCTTCACGGGCTTGAAGCGGCAAGTATTGCACCTCCTCCCCTTTCTTTTTCTCCCAGACCTCATGCTCCTCAGATTGAGAAGGCAACGGATATCCGGGCCCCGTCTTTATGATATAACCCGCTTGTATCTTCTCCCCTTGTTGAACCGAGGGAGGCAGATACAATCCGGTCTTCGTCTGGCTCTGTGGATTCTTAGGCTTAATCAATACTTTATCGCCTATCATCAGGAATTTATCGATGTCTTTTTGATCTATGGATAGTTGCATGATTATAAGATGTTAAATTTTTATTTCGCGAACTTACGGAAAGTTTACCGAACAAAAAACCCTGTTCATCGAATAATTCCGCCAGTTCACTGATTCTATTTTTTATACTTCTCTCCTTAATTTACATTTGCACCGTTAGGACTTGTGAAAGCCCTAACAAACCGGTTCATCATACAGACCGGCAGAATAGGTAAACATTAAAGAAAAGGACACCTGCCGGTGTCCTTTTTCTTTGCCCAGACGGATAAAAAACAAAAGAATTCCACCAAAAGTTGTTCGCCGATTAAAAAGGCTTTTTCACCGAATAGATAAAGGCATTCATTGATTTTTATTGGTCTTCGTCTAAACAAACCTTAATATTGCCTCAGTTTACTAGACTTTATTAACCTATTTATTATGAAACACAGACATGCGATCTTTAAAAGCAGGCTAGGATTGGCCTTATGCTTTTTATTGGCAGGCGGTGCTATCATACCGCAAAGTTCCGTATTAAAAGCGGAAACCTCTGTTACGCAACAATCCCGGAAAATAACGGGTACGATCACCGACGCTAAAGGAGAGCCCCTATTAGGTGTTAACGTAGTCGTAAAGGGTACCACGAACGGAACGATCACCGATCTGGATGGTAAATACGTATTAGAAGTAGAGCCGAATGCCATTCTGGTCATCTCTTACATCGGGTACGTAACTCAACAAACACCTGCAAGCGGGAACGTCATGAACATTACCTTAAAGGAAGACACCCAAAATCTAGACGAGGTAGTCGTTGTCGGTTACGGTACCCAACAGAAAAAGGACATCACAGGTTCCGTAGCGGTTATCGATACTGAAGAGCTATTGGCGTCTTCCGGTTCTTCCGCCACACAACAGTTGCAAGGTAAAGCGGCGGGCGTAAACATCGGTACCTCCGGTGCTCCCGGTTCAGCCACGATGGTACGCATCCGAGGTATTAATTCCATCAATGACAACGGACCTTTGTATGTTATCGATGGCGTATCCACTCGTGACCAAGACCTAAGCTCTATCAATCCCAATGACATCGAGAGTATGCAAGTATTGAAAGACGCCTCTTCCGCTGCGATCTACGGAGCGCAAGCAGCGAATGGCGTCATTTTGATCACGACCAAGAAAGGGACAAAAACGGGACAACCGAGATTAACCTATGACGGATATTACGGTTTCTCTAAAACAGGTAAACGCTATGACGTCTTAAACGCTTATGACCGTATTGATGTTGAATGGCAAGCCTCGAAAAACAATCTGGACCTAACGGGAGCCAGCGCCAATGGAGAATTACCTTACCACCAGCAATTCGGAAGTACTTCCGACTCTTGGGTTAATCATCTACCCAATTACATGACCGTAACCGGCGCCGGTGGTAGCACCTCCATCGATCCTAGCGATTACGATCAAGCGAACAACGTAGTCTATGCGCCCGTAGGCGATACGAACTGGTGGGATGAGATCAGTCAACTCGGTTGGATGCAGAATCATCAGCTGTCCTTGTCTGGAGGTACCGATAAAGGGCAATACACCATGAGCATGAACTATTTCGACCAGCAAGGTACCGCTATCGAATCTTATTTCACACGCTATCAAGCACGTGCTAATTCGTCGTATAACGTCCGCCCATGGTTGCGATTCGGAGAGAACCTAACTTATAGTTTTAGCAAAAACAACGGACTTAGCTTCTCAGGTACAGAGTCCAACATCTACTCATGGACTTATCGGGCCTCTCCTTATGTACCGGTTTATGACTATGCGGGCAATTATGCAGGCTCCTTATTCGCCGGGACCGGCAATTTCCAGAATCCTGTAGCTATTCGTGAAAGGAATAAGGATAATTATGCCACTACCCAACGTATATTTGGCAACGTATATGGAGAAGCAGACCTATGGACTGGACTGACTTTCAAAACAAACTTCGGTATCGATTATCGTAATGACTATTCTTACTCGATGACTAAAAACAACCCGGAGTTCTCCGAGTCCGGCGGTCAAAATAACTTTTACGAAAGTAATTACTTTAATTATCGTTGGGTTTGGACCAACACGTTATCTTTCAGCCGGACATTCAATGAGATCCATTCCTTGAACATCTTATTGGGAACAGAGGCTATTCGGGACGGTTTAGGCAGATCCCTCAACGCACGTAGATATAACTATTTATTCGAAGACAATACCAATACATACACCTTGGATATGGGCGAGAACAATAGCCAACGTACCAACTCTTCCACTTACAATGGAGAATTCGCGCTATTTGGTATGTTTGCCCGTGCAGACTATGGATATAAGGATAAGTATCTATTAACCGGTATTATCCGCCGGGACGGTGTTTCCCGTTTCTCGGAAAATAATCGTTACGGAGTCTTTCCATCTATCTCCGCCGGTTGGCGTATGTCAGAGGAGGCATTTATGGAACCAAGCCGAGATTGGCTGGACGACTTAAAGATACGAGCCGGTTACGGCGTCACGGGTAACTCAGAGATTCCTGTCGCAACTAATTTCGCCAATTTGTTCACGACCAGCACCTCCTATACAAATTACGACATGACCGGAGCGAACAATAGCGAGACAACCGGATTCCGCCTCAGTACCTACGGTAACACTGATACGAAATGGGAAATGACCAAGATGGTCAACTTGGGTCTGGACGCAACCTTCCTGAATGGTAAATTCAGCGGTTCATTCGAATGGTATACGAAGAAGACATCCAATATGTTGATACAAGCGGCCTACACCTCGATGGCCGGAGAATCCGGAAGCCCTTATATCAACTTCGGAGATATAAAGAACACCGGTTTCGACTTCATGTTTAATTACCGTGACCGAAAAGGAGACTGGGCATGGGATCTATCCTTGAATTTATCCCATTATAAAAATGAGGTCTTGAAACTCGCGGAAGCTGACGATTATTCTCTATGGGCTAGCGGTACGCGCATCGAAGGATACGTAACCCGTACGACAAAAGGACATGCCGTGTCTGAATTCTGGGGGTTGAAGCAAAATGGTTTTTATGAGTCCGTAGCCGATGTTATGGCAACCAAGCCATTCGGACAAAGTGATATCACAGAGGCAGACGCTGCCGCTTATGTCGGCCGCTTCCGTTTCGAGGACTTGAACGGAGACGGCAAATTGGATGATAGCGACCGGACCTTTATCGGCTCTCCTCATCCGGACTTAACCGGAGGCCTCAACGCCACGTTAACATGGAAAAACTGGGACTTTACTATGTTCTGGAACTTCTCTATCGGCAATGACTTATATAATAACACAAAATATTTTACCAATTTCTGGACTTTCAACGGTAATAAATCCTCACGCCTCAGAGATCAATCATGGACATTGAATGGCGATAACAGTAATGCTATCCTTCCTATGCTGAATACGGAAGATAACTATTCCGGAGCTTATTCTAGCTCTTATTACGTAGAAGACGCCTCCTTCTTACGCCTGAAAAATCTCGTATTGGGATATTCCTTGCCTAAGGAATTACTCAAGAAGGCTGGTATCCAGAATCTCCGCCTGTATTTACAAGCCGAGAATATCCTTACGGTCACCGGATATACAGGCTTGGACCCAGAGTTTACCAACGCCTATTTACGGCAAAGCGATTCTGACACCGACGGAGCCGGACGTGTAGACTTAAAAAGAGGAGTCGATATGGGAGGCTGGCCTACAACTATGCGATTCTTATTGGGCGTGAATTTTACTTTCTAAATCCATTTTACTATAAAAACGACTATTATGAGACATAAAATATTAATAGTAAGCGCAGTTGCTTTATTTACCTTGAGTTCTTGCGGTGAGGATTTTCTATATAAAGCTCCTCAAGGCAGTATTGACCAAGAAGCATTAACAAATGCTGAAGGGGTTGAGTTATTGGTGGTCAACGCTTATGCCGGTTTGACCCGGCCGACCGGATATGACAATATGTTCAATTGGGTATTCGGTGGTGTATACGGAGGTGACGCTAATAAAGGCTCCGAATCCAATGACCAATCTGTATTGAATTCCGTAGAGACGTATGCCGTCACGGCCACAAACGACTATTTACAGAATAAGTGGAAAGACGCATATTATGGAGCACAACGTTGCAACTTAGCACTCAATGTGATGAAAGAAGCGGCAGACATGGATGAGACAACCAAGGCCTACCGGACCGCGGAGCTAAAATTCTTACGTGCCCTATTCATGTTCGAAGGGGTAAAGATTTTCGGACCGACCGGCATGCCCTATATCGACGAGACGATCGCCGCTGAAGAAAATGACCCGAAAGTTCATAACGGTACGGACATTTATCCTAATATTTTAGCAGATGTAGAAGCGGCCATCGAAGGATTACCCGAAAAACAGACCGAAGTGGCACGCCCTACGAAAACAGCGGCAAAAGCGTTAAAGGCTAAAATACTAATGCAACAAGGTGATATGACAGCCGCCAAACCGATCTTGGCCGATATTATCGCAAACGGATTAAGCCCTAAAGGAGAGAGATTAGCCTTACAAGATGATCTGGACGCAAATTTTAACGCAACTACCGAAAATGGGAAAGAGTCTATTTTTGAGGTACAATTCTCTGTCGGAGCCAATAATAACGGGAATTACGGATTTTTACTGAATTATCCTCATAACACAGGCCCCGGTGGATGTTGCGGATTTTATCAACCCTCTTACGAACTGGTAAACTCATTCCAAGTAGACGAAAACGGACTTCCTTATCTTGATGGAGAGTACAGAAATAAAAAATCCGTAACAGAACGTGTTACCGATTATGATTACATCTCTAAGAATGATAAAACAATCGCCGTGGACCCTCGTTTAGATTTCGCCGTAGGACGTATGGAGATTCCCTATAAAGATTGGGGATTGCCTGCTAATGATTGGATACGAAATGTAAGTAGCGGTGGTGTATTCCTACCGAAAAAGCATGTCTATAGCAAAGCGGAACAGGATGCCGGATTAGCTGGCTCCACCTATTCATCCGGCTGGGCTCCCGGTTCTGCCATGAATTTACAATATCTATGCTTACGTGATTGTAAATTGTTATACGCGGAATGCCTAGCGAACGACGGAGAATTAAGTGCCGCCATGCAGCAAGTAAACGATATCCGTGAACGTGCAGCCAAACCGGACAATATCATTTATCTGGAAGACGGAACGCCTGCCGCCAATTATTTAGTGAAACCTTATCCATCCAGTCACGCCGCATTCAGCAACAAGGAAACTTGTATCAAGGCGATTCATATGGAACGTAAGCTGGAACTTGCGATGGAAGGACAACGATTTTTCGATCTGGTTCGTTGGGGAGGTGATTATATGAACAAGGAATTGACGGCATATATAAATTATGAGAAGCAATACCTAACTAAATTCTATGGTGTATCCGCTCCAACCGCTTCTAAGACGATGTTCCCGCTTCCCGAGACAGAGATCCAGACCGCAGGAAACGATGAGAACGGCCAAGCTTATCTGGTACAAAATGATGCTTGGAAATAGTCCAATCTCATCCTTCTTATAAACAGAAAGGCGGGCTTCCCGAAAGAAAGTCCGCCTTCACGATTCTTTGTATCTACATTAAATAGAACGTCCCTTGAACACATTCGACTCGCTCGAAGGATAGAGATTTCCCGTAAAGGATATACGGTTGCTATTAAAGTTAGGCGATACCGTGGCAGTACATTTATTCGTACCTTTCGCCATACGGAACGTAACCCTAGCGGATACTGCTACACCCTGCACATTCATCTCGTACATAACGTTTCCTTTTTTGTCAGTCTTCATCTGTACACCGGAAGTTGTTCCATCAACCGTTATACCTCCTATTCCGTTAGGACCGGCCGCCGGAGTATTAAACGCTAACTGAATGGTAGCCTTCTCACCCTTCACCGAAACGAAGTTCGTGTTCGGAGTAACATAAACAAAACTACCGCGCTTAAACTCTATACGATCCGCTTCCAATACGAAATCCTTATTCTTCAAAGCTTGCACCGCTTGTTCAAACAATGCGTTAGCCTCGGCTTCCTCCGCAGCTTTCTTCGCTGCCTTCTCTGCTTTCTTTGCTTCTTTCTCGGCCTGCTTCGCAGCTTTCTCTGCTGACTTGTCCTGCTGTGCCATCATCGACCCTGCACCAAATAATAAAACGGCGAGCAATAATACAATCTTCTTCATATTAACTCATTTTTAAAGGTTTGTCTATAAAAGTACTTTTATACATACAATAAAAATACAATTAACATCGACATAAGTTCATCTTTAACCCTTATTTTTCACGTTTTTAACATGATACCATAAAAAGCCCCATGCGGTTACCGCCGCGATGAAATCGGAGAAAGGTTGCGCTAGCCAAACGCCATCCAATCCCCAGATCGGAGGAAATAGCAGGATAGCCGGTATCAGGAATAAAACCTGCCGACTTAGACTCAGAAACATCGCTTTCCATGCGACACCGATACTTTGAAAAAACTGGCTGATCGTAATCTGGGAACCGACAACGAAAAAGACCAGCATCGTCAGACGTAATCCATTATCCGTAATCGACACCAATTCGGCATCCGTCGAGAATACGCTAACGATCAGTCTCGGGAATAATAAACTGACGATACATCCTACCCCTGTAATCAAGGTCGATACTATAATAGACAACCGCAAGGTAGCCAATACCCGGTCATGATGCCCAGCGCCATGATTAAACCCGACAATCGGTTGCATCCCTTGGGCGATACCGATAATCAACATAACCAGCAGCATGGCGATACTGGAAATAATACCGCTGGCTCCAATCGCCAAATCGCCTCCATTCTCTTTCAACGCATGGTTCATGATCACCACAACCACACTGCCCGCCAGCTGCATGGAAAATGGAGACATGCCGATCGTAAATATATTCCAAATAATGGAACCTTTCAACCGGAAATATTTCGTATGGAAACGTACGATACTATCCTTGCTGATAAAATGACTCATCACGAAAGCGGCACCGGCAGCCATGGAGATCACCGTAGCGATAGCGGCACCCTGTATCCCCATATCCAGCCAGAAGATAAAGATCGGGTCTAGGATCACGTTCAATACGGCACCGATCATCATCGTGAACATCGCCTTTTTCGGATATCCGGAAGCACGCATCACGGCATTAAAGCTAAAACTTAATGTAGCCAGCAAATTACCCGGGATAGCGATATATAAATAGTCTTTCGCATAAGGTATCGTCTGCTCGCTTCCTCCGAACCACGTTAACAAATCATCCAAGAAAATCATACTGGGGATAATCGTCAAGGCTCCGATAATGAATGTCAAAGTGAAAGCGTTTCCTAATACGTTATCTGCCAGATCATTCGCCTTACGGCCTAGATGAATGGAGACCCTTGTAGCGGCTCCCGCGCCGATCAACATTCCAAATGCCTGCATAAAGAGTAGTATCGGGAAAGTCAAAGTCAATCCGGAGATAGCTAGCGCACCCACTCCTTGTCCGATAAATATACGATCTACGATATTATAAAGAGCATTAACCATGGTCCCGATAACGGCGGGAATCGCGTAATGTACCAACAAACGGCCTATATTCTCATTTTCCAGCCGCCATGTAATTTCATTTGTCATAACAAACTCGCTTCTTATAAGATTTGAATCCATGAGACCATCTCCGCCATACTTGTCGCAATCTTTACATCCCCATTGGGTAATTGGATACGCAGGCGATCCGGTGCCTCACAATAAACATTTATAGAATCCTTATTCACCGGGGAGGGTTTAAATCCATTCCGGATCAAGGCATTCCCCACCCAATAAGAAACCATGAAATCTCCCTCTACCCCGATCGGAACAGTAGGCGCTACCGTATTCAATTTTCCGGTATTCGGATCAAACACTATTCCTTCCTTACTGAAGAATGTCTCAAACGACCCTCCCATAATCAAGTCCTCCGGCGTTCCACATGCCATCGGACGTTTTTTCTCTTGCAGCCACAGGCAATCCCCCAGCTGGATCGCTAAATCCAGATCATGCGTTGATAAGAGAATCGCCTTTTGTTGTTCCACTGCCAACTTATGCAAGAGAACCATGGTCTCAATCCGGCTTGTCACATCCAGAAAGGCGGTCGGTTCATCCAGCAAGATTATCGGGCATTGCTGAGCCAAAGCTTTAGCGATCATGGCCTTCTGCCGTTCGCCATCGCTTAATTCCGACACATAATTGCGTGCTTTATGGGCAATCCCGGCAGCAGCCAACGACTCTTCGATAATCCTCCGGTCGTCCTGCCTCAACTGGCCGAAGAATCCCGTGTAAGGATGTCTTCCTAAAGAGACCAACTCGTAAACCGTTATTCCGCCGGCATTCGTTTTCTCCGTGAGAACAACACCTACCATCCGGGAAAAATCACCTTGCGAGTAAGAGGCCAACGGCTTTCCTTTCAATTCGATCTCGCCCCCTAGAGAGGGCTGGAAACCGCACAGCGTACGCAATAAGGTAGACTTTCCCGCACCATTCAACCCGAGAAGGCAAGTCACCTCGCCCGGATATAAATTCAAGTCGAGGGCATCATGCACCAACTTTAGGTGTCCACCTTTCAAAACATATCCAATACTCAGATTTTTTGTCCTTATAACTGGAATCCTTTCCATAACCACTAATTAAAATATTGAATATTCTTCCGGTTTACGATTACATAGATAATAACCGGCGCACCCAGCATAGGTGTCACCGCATTCAAGGGTAAAATCGTGTTGCTTCCCGGTACGACCATCAATAAATTACAAAGCAAGGCGATACAGGAGCCCGTCAACATCGTTATCGGCACCAATATCTTATGATTGGAAGAACCAAGCATCAGCCGTGAGATATGCGGAACCGCTAATCCGATAAAAGAGATCGGTCCGCAGAAAGCGGTAGTCGTAGCGGTCAATATCCCCGTACATAAAAGGATGGCTATTCGTGCCCGCTTGATCCGTATACCCAGATTAGCGGCATACATCTCTCCCAGCAACAAGGCATTCAGAGGCTTTATCAGCAAGACAGCCAACAGCAACCCGATCAATGCGCAAGTCCCGAAGAAAGGCAATTGTTCCAAGGATACCCCCGAGAAATTGCCCAGTCCCCACATCACGAAAGCATGTACCCTATCTGTCGAGGAATAATAGTTCAGTATAGAGATAACCGACGAGGCCAGATAGCCGATCATTATACCGATAATCAAGAGCATGACATTGTTCTTCACCTTCGCAGAGAAATAGATAATCAATCCCAAGATCACGCAAGCCCCTACGAACGCAGCAAGAATCACCGCCATATATCCGCTGACCGGCCAATCCGTAAACTGCCCCAGCGTACCTCCAAAATACAACATGATAGCGGCCACTCCCAGATTAGCCCCATCACTGATACCTAATATAGAGGGTCCGGCCAACGGATTCCGGAATAAGGTTTGCAACAACAGCCCACTCGTAGCCAGTGAAGCCCCCGCCAACAGTGCGGTTATCGCCTGTGGTAAACGAGATTGCAACACGATATTCTGCCATGCGATCTTATCAGATCCCTTCCCCAGTAAAATATCCATCACGTGATCCAAAGGAATCGGTACGGCCCCATACGCCAGCCCTCCCACAAAGAGCACCAAAAGAACCACCCCCAACAACGGATAAAAAAGCAGCGCTTGTTTGTTCATGGCGCGAAGGTATACAAAAAAGCGGAGTTATGTTATACTTCTCCCTACCTCCCGGAGAAAAACAGAATATCGCTCACGTACGCAATTATTAGGAATACACATTCTTAAACGATCGCCTCGAGTACCACACATCGTAAGCAAACCGTAATAATAAAGTAGACTACGGAAATTATCTATATCCGTTACCCGTTCGGCAGGAAAGGATGTATGTAAGTCCACCAAGATCTCTCCCTTTGCCGCGATTTCCTCGATGATACCCATACGATTTTCCTCCTGTACGAAGTCACGATCAATACGTGCCAGCATCTTCAGCTTACTATAGTCCGTTCGGATATTCTTATCGGCCATTTCTACCGGGGAACAATGAAAATCAACTTGCCAACGTAAATAATACAAAGTCATATCACAGTTAAAAATCCGATCGTCACCCAAGCTCTCTCTTGCGAAACAGTAATTATCATACCAAGGCTTCATTTCCGTAATCATAGCCTCAGCATCCCCTTTGAGCATATCGTTTTGCTGATAATAACGGAACATCTCACGAACATCCGTTTCATCAAAACCCATCATGGCATTAAAACGAGGATCTACCGAGATATTCCAGTCTATATTATATCCACTCGACAAATCATCCAGCGTCACAGGGCTTACCCCCATCATGAATATACGGTCAAACATTCCCTTGAATTGTTTGAAATACTCCCGGTAGAAACCACTGGCATGAGTCAAATCATGAAACATTCGCTGCCCATGCTCACTCAATATCACATTGGTAAAGTTGTCGTACTCATCTATAATGAGATACAGGGGATATCCCTTTTCCTTCGCTTTTACCTCTATGTAAGCCAGCTTAGACTTGGCGCTTTCTATATGCTCGACGGTCTCCTTAAAATCAGCGTCATAATAAGCTGCGTACACATGTGCGAACTGATTAATGATTAAGCCGCAATAATCATTGAAACTTGTCATCAGGTCCGCTCCCGGCATCGAACAGCCCGCTTTAGAGAAATCGAAATAAAGTACCTGATACTTATTCCTTTCACCGGTTGGATGCGTACCAATCCAGAGATCTCCAAAATATGCATCAAAATCATCCTGACGCAATATATCATAATACGTACGCATCATGCTAAGGAATACGCTCTTGCCAAACCGTCTCGGACGGATCAAGAAAAGATAGCTAGGCATCTTCTCGATAAGCGGAAGGTACATCGTTTTATCCACGAAATAGAAATTACCATTCCTTATTCGATTGAAATCTGATATTCCGTAAGGGATTCCTTTCACTTGACTCATACTGAAAATATTTTGTTGTTTGGCAAAGTTAAGGCATTTTATGGAACAAGCATTATAATATAATGAAAGATGATACATCTTATCGCTGCAACATGATACATCTTGTTATTGTAAGATGATACATCTTATAGGGAAAAGACGCATCATCTTTCATGGGGATAAATTTGGTAGGGTCCCATACGCCAGTCCCTCTGCAAAAAGCCTCAAAAGCCCCCCTAATAATCGATAAAAAAGCAACGTCTGTTTGGGGCAGTAGAACCTCAGTGGGGATAGGCGTATGAGTTAGCTATACCCACCCTTTTGATCAAGGAGAATTTCATCCGTATCGGCACAAGCGATAAGCACTAGTGCCTAGGACCTGCACAAGTAGTCCTTACGGCCCACGCCGGTAGTCGCGCATAAAAAAGGTTGTGCCAGTGTTTTGGCACAACCTTCTGCTCTTGTCTCTTTTATTTTCCAATGGATCTTCGGATTCATAGAATCCAAATACATCAGATTATACAAAACGAGCTAGACAAAGTATAAGCATACCTCATCTAGCTCCGAAAAATCCTTATTTGAACGCAGGATAACCCGGGTTCTGAGTCAATTTATCGTTAGATTGATAAGCATCTTGAGATATAGGGAACAATTTCAAATAAGCATCTGTCTTTCTCACACAATTTGAAGCAGCCCACATACCTTTGTCATAGACCCCGAAACGGATATCATCCTGACGGTTGTGCATCTCCCAAGACAATTCGAGTCGACGCTCAAGAAGGATATCATCCAGCGTAACAGTAGCGTAATTGTGATTGGAATCACCAAACGCACGTTCACGGACTTGATTAACCAAGCTTGTGGCCTCAGACGCACTACCACCACTACGAAGCAATGCCTCTGCTTTCATTAAAAGAACATCCGCATAACGGAACACATGGAAGTCATTACCCATAGCGTCTGTCAAAGTCGTTGAGTACGGCCATTTTTGGCAACGTGCGCCATCGTGCTGATTTACCGCTCCCCAAGTTGTTCCATCATATTCCGTACCAGCCAACATAGTAACATCGATCGTATGGTTCAACAAGAAACCATGGTCTGTCTCAATAGGCTCACCGGTCGAGGCATTATACATCTGGCCGATCAAGAATGTAGCTTCCTTACGAGGATCGTCATCAGAGAACAATTTAACATATTCCGGCTGCGCACAAACACCATTCCAAGCAGAAACACCGTTAGAAAGAGCCAACTGATCTTTGTAGTGCAACGTACGGTTCATCAATTGCCAACGATTATCCTTATCCGTATCCGTCTCTGAGAACGGAGCGGCCAAGATCGCCTCACGAGAACTCTCGTTCGTCAAGGAGAAGTTTGCCTTAAAGTCCGGCTCTAATATATAACCCATCGCCATCACCTTGTCGCAACACTCTGCGGCCATCTGGTAAGCATTGTTACAACTTACACCCCAAGCTTCCGCATTCAAATATAATTTAGCCAACAACGTATAAGCTGCACCTTTCGTAAACTTAGCATAACCATTTTCACGACCCGGACAAGTTTCCGCAATCTCTGTCACTTCTTTAATCAACCAATCAAACACGGCCTGGCGAGGTTGGCAAGCCGGAAGTTCCTTATCCGCATAATCAGTAACCAATGGAATATTGCCCCAATCGTCCATCATCTTGTAAATCCAAAAAGCACGGATACCTCGGATTTCAGATGTATATAGAGACATCTGTTCGTCCGATAAGAAATCAGAAGATTCCACTACCTTCAAGTTGGCATTACAAGTACCGATAGCCTCAGAAGCCGTAGACCATGCCCCCTTGATCACAGAAGTCTGCGAAGTCCATGTGTGCATGTAGATCTCACGATACTGACCACCATCATACCAGTCACCACCCTTACGGGTAGGAGTAACAGCATCTGATCCCGACATCACATCCAGCGCAATAAAATTTCCATCCGCAGGATAATTCTTCAATGTCTTATACACGGTCCCTACCAACACACTGATCTCCGAATCAGTATAACCGAATGAATCCGCAGGGACATTATCGTATACCGTTTCATCCAAGTTCGTACACGCTGGCATAGAAAAAAGGAGAGCCGTGCCAGTCAAGAACGATATTATATTTCTTTTTTTCATAACGAATGCATTTAAAATTAGAATGATAAGTTAACACCAAATGTAAATGAACGAGCCTTCGGCATATAGTTACGCGGTTCGATACCCGGTGACAGACCGGCATCCGTATCGCTAGCCTCGCCACGGAAGAGCTCCACTTCCGGATCCAAACCGGAATAGCTTGTGATTACGAACAAGTTCTGAGCAGCTACATAAATACGGGCTTTGTCTAGCCAATCAATCTTCTTCGTATTGAATGTATAACCAATAGACATATTATCCAAACGGGCGAAAGAGGCATTCTCCAAATAATATGAGCTTACACGTGAATTCTCTCTCAGTAACATCAAGTCATCACCTTTCATAGCGTTAGCTCCGGCTACATAGGTATTATTACCATAAGCGGCACGCGGGTTGTTCAACAACTTGCCACCGATCTGCCCACGTAAGAAGAAGCTGGCATCCCAATTCTTCCAAGTGAAGGTATTGTTCCATCCAAATGTCAAATCCGGCTGGGAATCACCTACGTATGTACGGTCATCGTCCGAGATTTGTCCATCCTTATTGACATCTTCCATAATAAACTTACCGTTTTCATCAATGCCGTTACATTTCAACATAAAGAACTGACCGACCGGATAGCCTTCCTCTACCACATGAGAAGTCACGCCGGAAGCACCGCGGATCCACGGATCACCTACATAAACACGGCTTGTTGAAAACAGGTCGTTAGACAACTTCGTGATCTCATTCTTATTGTGAGACAAATTAATAGAAGTATTCCAGTTAAAGCTCTTGTTTCGGATCACGTCTAAGTTCAACATGACCTCGATACCCTTATTGCTCATATCACCAACGTTGGCAGCGATCTTTTTATACACATACGTTGGAGTCGGTACAGCATAGTCATAAAGCATATCGGAAGTCTTCTTACTATAATATTCTACCGTACCGCCCAAACGACCGTTAAATAACTGGAAGTCTACACCGATATTAAACATAGCAGTTGATTCCCACTTCAAATCCGGGTTCGGGTTCTGCGTGATACGGAAAGAGGTAGATGTACCACCACCGTTGTAATAAGTACCATACGGCTGATACAACTCCAAGCTCTTATAAGGCTTCAAACCATCTTGATTACCTGTCACACCATAACCAGCACGCAACTTTAAGTCGTTCAACCAACTGATATCCTGCATAAAGGCCTCTTGAGAAATACCCCAAGCAGCAGATACAGACGGGAACCATCCCCATTTATGATTAGCACCGAACTTAGAAGAACCATCACGACGCATCGTAGCGGTGATCATATATCGCTCATCGTAGCTATAGTGCGCACGAGCAAAGAAAGAGATCAATTTATAGTCATTCTTGCTGGAAGTCACATTACCGATCTTCAAATCGTTACCAGCTTGGATAGAGTTGGCACCCATAGATGCTACAGAGAACTGTGTTGCCAAAGATTCTTGCGACTGATAACCGTTGGTTTCCCAAGAATAACCCAGCAAAGCGTTCAGTTTATGTTTTTCCTCCGCACCGAAAGACTTGTTATAGTCGGCCGTCCATTCCATCAACTCACGATCCCATACGAAGTTGCGTCTCTTGGCATAGCCATTCGAGCTATCACCCAAAGAGTTTCCGGCACCACCACCTAACGCATTGTCGGGGCTTTCCCATTGGCTATAATCGCTAGTATAACGACTCTTATATAAGTTCGCCTTTACGTTCAGGCCCTCAATTACTTCAAACTGCACATCGCCTTGTCCATAGAAATAATTATTTTTGAATAATTTGTAGTTTTCATCTTGGGCTTTCACCATGTTACCTTGGTTATAAGCGTTGTCGTTACCCGTAAAATAAGAGCCATCCTCATTGTAAATCGGAACGACCGGAACATTATTGTAAGCAGCGATGAAATAGTCGGCAAACGTAGCTTGCATATCTGTCAAGGTAGCAGCTCCCGTCAAACCAATACGCAAACGATCATTGATAGCTCGTTGCTGGAATTGGAAGCGGAAACTGTGACGCTTCATCCAGTTATCGCGAGCGATACCCTTACGGTCTAAGTAAGTATAAGACGCACGATAGTTACTTTTGGAAGAACCTCCAGACAATGACAAGGCATGATTCTGAGAAATACCCGTACGTAATAAAGCACCGAACCAGTCAGTATCAGCGTTATATTTGTCATATTGCGAGATGTCACTACCCAATTGTTTGTTCACATCACGCCATTCGGAAGCATTCAGCATATCCGGTTTGTTAGCAACCTTATCCATTGTCACATAACCATCATAATTAATCTGAGTCTTAGCTCCCGAACCTCTCTTGGTCGTAATCAAGATAACACCACCTGCGGCACGAGAACCATAGATAGCAGCAGAAGAGGCATCCTTCAATACGGAAATAGACTCGATATCTGAAGGAGAAACCGTAGACATATCACCACCGGGAACACCATCGATAACGATCATAGGACCTTGATCGTTTTGCAAGGTAGAAGTACCACGCAAACGAATCTGAGAGCTACGAGTCACATCACCAGAGCCAGAAGTAATCTGCAAACCAGCCACTTTACCTTGTAGCAAATCTGAAGCATCACGATTAACACCCTTGTTGAAGTTTTCCTCGGAGACATTGGCTACAGATCCGGTAATCTCCTTACGAGTCTGCGTACCATAACCGATCGCAACAACCTCACCCAAATTTACTACGGATGGAGCTAATTTAACGTCCACTTTGTTACGTCCTTTAACACCTTCTTCCAAAGTGTTATAACCAATAAAAGAAAATTGAAGAACGGCTTTTTTCAAGTCGTTAAGCGTTAGAGTGTAATTACCGTCAATATCGGTAATCGTACCATTGGTAGTACCCTTTTCTACAATGTTCGCACCGATGATGGGCTCACCTTGTTCATCTAGAACTTTTCCTTTAACAGCGCCAGATTGGGCAAATGCCGCTGTCATGCAAAAAGACATTAACACTGAAAGTATCACTACCTTACAGCGTCTGAAAGAATCAAATGTTTTCTTTCGTTGCATAATTACTTAATTTTTAGGTTAACAATCATTGAATTCACAAACACAATTGAGAATTTTCGAGGCAAATATAATAACTTTTTTAAATTAAACCATGATAATGTAAAAAAACATTACATAAAACCATCCATACTTTGTTTTGATGATTGATTTATTTCACTCTATTGTGTAATACTCATATGGTACCTGATATACCTAGATGCTACCATGCTTGATTTCTTATTACGGAAAAATATTGAATATGTTTGATATTAACAGAGTATACGTAGCATGATTCTAAACCATGGTACTAGATGAACTTGGTGAACCCATCATCGGTGCGAACATCGTAGAAAAGGGAACTACCAATGGTACTATCACTGACATGGACGGTAACTACAGCCTTACCGTAAATGATTTAAAAAAGGCTGTTCTTCAAGCATCCTTTATTGGTTATAACACGATCGAAGAGAGTGTTAAAGGACGTAGCACGGTAGAGATTAAGTTATCTCCATCCGTAGTAAACTTAGGAGAGGTCGTGGCGATCGGTTACGGTACGCAGACCCGTAGGGAGATCACAGGATCCGTGGCGAACGTATCCGAAGAAAGTTTTAACAAAGGTATCACACGTGACGCTTCCGACTTGTTGCAAGGCAAGGTAGCTGGTTTGACGATCACTTCCGGCTCCGGTGATGTGACGCGTGGATCTACGATGCGTTTGCGTGGTACATCCACGTTGCAGAACGACCAAGGTCCGTTAATCGTTATCGATGGTATTCCCGGTGGTGATATGTCGACGGTAGCTCCTTCCGATATCGAGTCTATCTCCGTCTTGAAAGATGCCTCCTCCGCCGCTATCTACGGCTCTCGTGCCGCTGGTGGTGTAGTATTGATTACGACCAAGAGAGGTTCTGGCTCCAAGACACAAATCAGCTATGATGGTTATGTTGCCTTTGATCTGATGGCCAATAAGCCCGATTTAATGAATGCGGACGAATGGAGAGGTTACGCAAATAGCAAAGGTCTAGACTATAGCGTATACGACCAATATGGTGCCGACACAGATTGGTTTGATGAACTGACTCGTACCGGAGTTTCTCAGAACCATTCAATCTCTTTGTCTGGTGGTGGTTCTAAGAACAACTATCGTGCGTCCTATACCTATTTGGATCGAAATGGTATCATGCGCGATAACGATATGCAACGCCATAGCTTCCGCTTCCAGTTCCAGCAGCGTGCGATCAATGACCGTTTGCGTATTGGTTTGGCTGGATCTGCTACCTTGACAGACTCACATGTTCCGAATGGTGACAACTTCGTGTTGGCATACAGCATGTTGCCTGTTTACCCAGTTTATAACGCTGATGGTTCTTACTTCACGAAAGTTAATGCGGAGTATGACCAAGGTAATCCTGTTCAAAACCAAAATCTGAACGAGCGAAAAAACAGCAACGTTTATTTTTATGGTGCCGGTGATATCCAATTTGAGATTATCAACGGATTGAACATCAAGGCAAATTTATATAAGAGCCGTTTCTCTAATGAGTATAGCCGCTATGACGACTCTCGTACGACGGTCGGACAGGGTAATAATGGCTTTGCGCAAAAACGTAATCGGGCATGGGATCGTAACTTGATGGAGTGGACTTTGGACTACAATAAGTCTTTTGGTGCGGACGAAAAACATAAATTGAATGCGATTCTCGGTTACTCTTGGGAGGATAACACATATTCTTATTTCTTCGCTCAAAACCGCAACTTTTTGATCAACGATTTGTCATATAACGCTTTGCAATCCGGAGCCGGATTAAAGACA
This sequence comes from Parabacteroides sp. AF21-43, assembly GCF_003635435.1. Classification (NCBI taxonomy): domain Bacteria; kingdom Pseudomonadati; phylum Bacteroidota; class Bacteroidia; order Bacteroidales; family Tannerellaceae; genus Parabacteroides; species Parabacteroides sp. AF21-43. The sequence goes on from NZ_QTMG01000024.1 coordinate 21,942, forward strand.
GGCGACGTTGAGTCTGGTAAGAACTACTACAAATTGATCTCTATGTTCGCCCGCGCTCACTATAGCTATGACGAGCGTTATATGATTACGGCTACCGTCCGTCGAGATGGTTCCTCTAAGTTCGGTGCGAATCATAAATGGGGTACGTTCCCCTCTGTTTCCGCAGCTTGGGGTATCTCACAAGAGGCATTCATGCAAGACGTAAACTGGATCAATGACTTGAAGTTACGTGCGGGCTACGGTGTTACCGGTAACCAAGATGGTTTACAGCCGTATAAGAGCATGGAGCTTTATGGCATGTCCGGTATCTATTATGACAATGGTAATTGGGCTACATCTTATAAGATTTCCCAGAATGCCAACCCGGATTTGAAATGGGAGTCTACGGCTATGTTAAACATCGGTTTAGATTTCTCTTTGTTCAATGGCCGTTTAGGTGGTACAATCGAATGGTATGACAAACGTACATCAGACATGCTTTATACTTACAAGGTTCCGACTCCTCCGTATGTTTACGACCGTATGCAAGCCAATGTAGGTGATATGAAAAATACAGGTATCGAGGTTTTGTTAAACTTAGATGTGATCCGTAACAAGACATTCAACTGGAATATGTCATTGAACTTGTCCCACAATAAGAATGAAATCACGAAGTTGTCAAGCGATCTTTATACGACAGACCGTATTTATACAGGCGATCCATGGATCCGTGGTGCTTCCGGCGTAACTTCTCACGTAGTAGAGGAAGGCCGTCCCGTAGGACAATTCTTCATGCTGGAATGTACGGGTATCAAGGACGGAAAATATATCATTACGGATTTGAACGGTGATGGTGAGATCTCGGACGATGACCGCACATACGTAGGAGACGCACAACCAGACTTGACATTTGGATGGCAAAATAATTTCACTTGGAAGAACTGGGATTTCAGCTTCTTCTTCCGTGGAACGATCGGCAACAAGGTATTGAACAACCCGCGTGCGGCTTATGCGAATAATACGTACTTGATCGGTACAAACGCATTAGATGATGAATTGACTTATACGATGAAAGAATCTTCTCGCGTATGTTCTTATTATTTGGAGAATGGTTCGTTCATCCGTTTGGATAACTTGGCCTTAGGTTACACCTTCGATACGAAGAAGATTAATTGGTTGGATAAAGCTCGTCTTTATTTCGCCGCTCAGAACTTATTCGTAATTACTGGATACAAAGGTTTAGACCCAGAGGTTGAATTGTTCCGTGGTGAATCTTCCGATACGGATGCTGGTTTGTCTCCGGGTATTGAGCCTCGTCAATTCTTCCCGAAGGCACGTACCTTCACATTGGGTGTTAATTTAACTTTCTAAATTAAATCGTTATTAATTATGAATAAAAAATCAATTATATCATTATTTACTGGTGCTGCACTAATGTTTTCCATGCCCTCCTGTACGGATTTGGATGAAACGGTGTATGATAAGATTCCAGCAGAAAACTTCGGTAAAACCGATGGTGAAATCAATTCGATCATTGGCCCTGCATACAATACATTTAAAAGATATTTCTCTGACGCATGTATTGCTTTATCGGAATGCTCAGGAGATATGGCGGTCGTACCTACCCGTAAAGGTGGTGACTGGTATGATGGTGGTCAGTATCGTGAGTTACACATGCACGCATGGACTGCGAATACCTCAGCCGTGAAAAACGCATGGTCAAGATCTACGGAAGCGATCTCTGCTTGTAACTTAATTTACGAGACTATTAGTACTTCCGCATTGGAAGAATCCGCAAAAGCTAGAGCGTTAGCGGAAATCCGCGGTGTACGTGCGTTCTGGATTTATTACCTGATGGATAATTGGGGAAATGTTCCATTGAGTATAGATTACAATGACACAGAACTGCCCACTTGCAAAACAAGGAAGGAAGTTTATGATTGGTTGGTTAAAGAGGTAAACGAGATCAAGGACTTGCTTCGTGAAGATGTTTCTGACGCTAGTTATGGAAAATTCACGAAAGGTGCCGCTTATACCTTATTGGCAAAGTTGTACCTAAACGCAGAGGCTTGGGGCGTAGACTCTCCTCGATATAAAGAGGCCGCTGACGCTTGTGATGTCGTGATGGGGCTTCCTTATATATTAGAGGCTAACTGGAAAACAAATTTCCAAGTAAATAACCAACAATCAAGAGAAGCTATCTTGGCTTGCTGCTTTAGTGCGAACGATACGGAATGGCAAAATCAATTACATTACCGTACTTTGCACTATAAAGATAATATACCTCTTGGAGCTACTTTCAGCGCATGGAACGGTATTTGCGCACAGCCGGATTATGTATTGCTATTCGACAAGGAAGATCCTCGCTATGAAGGCTCTTTCTTAGTAGGTCCAAGTATCGACCCTGCTACTGGGAAAGTGTTGATCACGGCACACGACCGTCCTTTGATACACACTCCGGAAGTTACAGTTATCCCCGGAACGGAACGTGATGGTACGATTTGGGGTGACGTGAACCAAGAAGACGGCGCTCGTTGTAACAAATGGACTTTCGATAAGTCCTTAACTAATGCGATGGAGAATGATTTCCATATTTTCCGTCTGGCTGATGTATATTTGATGAAAGCAGAGTGTTTGATACGCACAGGAGGCAACAATGCGGAGGCTACACGTTTGGTCAATGCGGTCCGCGAACGTGCTTACGGTAACTCTAACCACAATTACGCATCCGTAGATCTAGAAAAGATCGCCTTAGAACGTAAGTTCGAGTTGGCATGGGAATGCCACGCACGTCAAGACAATATTCGCTTTGGAACTTTCCAAAACGCTCGTTGGCTGAAATCTGAAACGAAAGGGAAAGACTACATGAATATCTTCCCGATCTCTCAAGACGCATGGCAAACGAACCAGAACTTAAAACAGAACCCGGGTTATCCCGCATTCTAAAATATTCTATGGGCTAGATGAGACTTTTTAGGTTTCGTCTAGCCCTTTTTGTATAATCTTAAAATAATACGAACATGAAGAAGTATTTGATTTTACTTGCGATGTTACTCGTCGCCGTTGCGAACTATGCGGAAAAGCCCGCTAATTATGTGGAAGCCTCCCAAGAAGCGTATAGAGCTTCTGACCCTCTGATGCTAGAAGGATATTTTACAGGTGATACTTTCTCCGGGCAGATTGAGTTGATGACCGCAAACCAGATTCCCGGATACAATACACCCACAAGGCTTACAATTGTCGTAAGTAATCCCGTATTATCTTCCTATAATTGGTCTGTCTCCGGTAATGGTATATCATCTTATATCTCTGATAGCCATTTATGTGAAATATTCTTCAAGACAGGAGGATCACGTGGCTGTACGGTTACTCTATCAGGTCCTCTTGCGTCTACCGGTCAACAGGTGACAAAGGTTTTCGGATTCTATTGATGTTGAAAGTGAAGACATTCTTAGAAAGTAATGCCCCGTCACCAACTTATTCGTAAGTCTGTGACGGGGCGTTGCTTGTTTTGTATCTTCTATTATTCTATTGGATATTTGTCAATACCATAGACCTTTTTTATATGAGGATCAATGTAGTAGATTCTTTGCCTCTTCTTGTCCCCCGATCTTGAATATTGCGCTCTTACCTACTAGGCGTTTGAAAGAATGAACGTGTGCCCAAATGCTTATGGGCATTAGGGGAGCGTTACAGTATGTCCGATACCCTATCTGTCAGGAACTACCGCTCCATCCTCTCCTTCTCCTTTATCAACCCATTCCGATACGCATAAAGCAGTTTCTCCAAGTCCTTGATCTGGCTTTGAAGATCCGCACCCTTATCCGTATCTTTCACCATCTGGCGATGGGAGCTTAATTCTACCACGATCGTGGTGGATTTGATATCCAAGCCTTCCTCGATCGCTTTCGCCCGGGATTCGAAGGGTTCGTGTTGCACAAGCTGGAAACCACGGGAGTGATATACTAATGTATAGCCCGCAATACCGGTTTCCAAATGATACGGACGGGAGAAACCGCCATCGATTACTAACATCTTGCCATTCGCCTTGATGGGATTCTCACCTTGATTGGAACGGACAGGGACATGTCCGTTGATGATATGCCGATGCATACCGGTCACCCCAAACTCATCCAATATCCTATCACAAATTTCCTCTTGCTCTCGTAACGTATAATAAGCGCCTTTTTCCTCCTTATGAGTCTCGGCCTCTTCGATAAAGGCACGCTCGAAAGTAGCCATCTTGCTTTTATCGAATAACGGAGAGTCCTTGCCGCCCCAAAGATACCAGATATAATCATGCGCATATTCCACTTCTTCCTGCTCCCCGGTCTTGAAATAAGCCGTACGGATCAGTTGGTCTACACGGTCCAACAAAGCACGGCCCTTATAATCCTGCCCCAAGATACGTACTGACTTAAACGTCCCATCCGGATTCATCGGGATAGAGGCATGAAACAGTAAATTGGAATTACAAACCTGATACATTCCCCCATGCCGGAAGAAACAACGCATATGCTTTTTCATCTTCTCGCTGCTCTCAAAAGAATGCAAGATCTTTCGGATCAAATCCTCCTCCTCAATAGAAAGACGATACGGATCTTTCGGGTCTAAAGTAGGCCAGTTAGTATCTTTAAGCATATAATCCTTTCCATCGATATGAACCACTCCCCGCTTCAGATCGATATGGTGCAACAACATCCGGTCATCCATCTCAAACTCCGGACGACGGCGGATGATCTCACCCTCCAGCTTGAACTGGATGATGGTGATCGCCTTGTGCATCTGGGCGATCAAACGGGTGGTCTTCTCATCCATTGCATTATCGGCGAACTTTGTTTTCGGCATGAATAACGCACAAGGATCATCCCCGTACGCCTCCATCGCGAAAGTGGCCAACGGCAAAAGATTGATGCCATATCCATCTTCTAAGGTAGCCATATTACCAAAGCGTAAACACATACGAATCACGTTGGCGATACTTACCAAATTACCGGAAGCGGCTCCCATCCATAAGATATCATGATTACCCCATTGAACATCGAAATTATGGTAATCGCAAAGGATATCCATGATCAGATGAGCGCCCGGACCCCGATCGTAAATATCGCCGATGATATGTAACAGGTCGATTGTCAACCGTTGGATCAAGTTACACATAGCGATAATGAAATCGTCCGCACGTCCCGTGGAGATGATCGTACAAATAATCTGATCCACATAAGCGGATTTATTCGGCTCTACGGAAGACTCGTGCAATAACTCCTGAATAATATAGGAGAACTCCTTGGGTAAAGCCTTACGTACTTTCGAACGGGTGTATTTGGAGGACACGTTCCGGCAAACACGTACCAATTGATTCAAGGTCACTTGGTACCAATCTTCCAGATCTTGCTCTTGACTCTTGATCAGTTCCAGCTTATCCTCTGGATAATAAATCAAGGAACAAAGCTCCTTCTTCTCGGATTCCCGGAGCGTATTACTGAAAATCTCGTTCACCTTGCGCTTTACGGCACCGGAAGCGTTTCTCAGCACATGGCTAAAGGCTTGATCCTCGCCATGTAAATCACTCAAGAAGTGCTCCGTACCCTTCGGTAGGTTCAAGATCGCTTCCAGATTAATGATCTCCGTACTGGCATCCGCGATCGTCGGGAAACTCCGTGCCAACAATTGCAAATACCGTAAATCGTTTTGTACAGATTCGGCTATAATATCTTTTGTCATCTTATCTCTTATTTATACGCGAATATAAATAGATCCGGTCATTTAAACCGAACCTGCTCCGGTTTATTTTTCTCGGCTACTTGCTGGATCTCATAGGGGCTGACCTCTACGGCGCCTTTCGTCAATTCCGGAATATTGTAGGAATACAACTGATAGTCATACTTATCCGGATCTTCTTGAGGCAATAAGAACGGTTTCGAAGGCTTACCGTCTTTCCCTATATAACAAATATAAGGTAAAGTATATAAACCGTTATCCCGGCGGCTACTAAATACGACCCAATCACTATTACTACTCCAAGAATGATAGCTATCCGTATCCGGGCTATTCAACGCAGACATATCCATCGCTGTCCGATTCTCCAAATCCATCATCCGGATCTCCGCATCCGGGTGCCAAATAGGGAACTGCCCATAAGCGGTTTCCGTGTACATCAGGAAACGCCCATCGGGAGAGATACGGGGAAATGTATAGCTCAAGCTATCCGCATGTACCAACGTATCGATCGGGAAGCTGATCTCGCCACGATCCGGATCGAACGCGACACGGCAGAGATTATAACGTACCTTATCATAATTCTCCGGCATCTTCTGGGCCGGGGCCGTACAGAAATAAAGCCATTTACCATCCGGAGAGAACGCGGGGAAAGTCTCGAATGCATCTTTTGTGATCAATGAGGCTTTCGAAAGGATTTCTTTGTTTTTCACGTCATACACCACCACATCGGACTCCAAGTCGAACACTTCCATCTTTTTCTCTTTCACGGAATGGAAAAACTGTTTGATATCATTTACCGATGTGGTGATATAGCGCCCGGAAGGATGCCAGAAAGGATACGTCATATTACTGATCGTCCCATTCGTTTTCGTATTCAATTTACTGATTTTCTTGTCTTGGACAATATAAGTTCCCCCATTCGCCGCACGCATATGGAACATCATCTGCCCCGGATCTCCCATACAGAACGAATGGCAGTTCATACAATTATAGCCGGTCATATCGTTACGGATAATCGGCTGTTCGTCAAACGACTCCAAATTCCGCTGATAAATACCCACAATATGCCATTTCTCGTATCCCGGCTCTATCAAACGGTATACTAAATGAGAGTCGATCGCTTGATCACTGATATAGACAGAGAATGGTGCCCATTTAGTCCACTCATCACCTATCTTCGTGGCGATCGTAACAAAAAAGGCTTTTCCACGGTTCGCACGTGTCAAGCGAATCCAATCCTTCATCTTAAAACGGATCGTATTTGTCCCATGATATTCAAATACTTCCGACTCACTACCTTCTATTTTCGCATAGCATTCATCCGCTGGTACATTTATCCGGAAATTCAACGGAGCTATATTATAAGGTATAGTCGTCCCTTTATAATCCGGAAAAATAGGAGGCGGGGACATACGTTCGTTCGTGACATTCGTAATGCCTTCCGGATGCAAGGACCAAAAGCCTAAATATACGACTATAGTGAGAACTTGTATTATTAGATATCCGATCACAAAATTTCGGACGATCTTTCTTTTCTTTGTATTATCCATGTATTATTGTCGTTTAGGAGTCGGGATAAATTGAGCGTAATAATAAATAGGTATCACCAAACTGTTGCTTCAAGGCTGCCGGCGGCATAGAGCGTGCCACTTTCATGAATTGCAGGAAGCGATTCTGCACCTCCTGACTGATCGGGAAGCTCCGGAACGCCTCCGGATCTTTCTGTACGGCCGCGAAGAACAAGCAAATAGCTTCTTGATAAAGCACCGGGAATGCCTCACCCCGTTCTTTCATCAATTCCATATAATGCATAAAAGTCATCAAATCCTTATAAACCAAAAGATATCCCATCCCATATTCGAAAGCCGGACGGTTATCGGCATGATCGTCGATCAAAAAAGCCAATGCGTTCGGAAAGATCAAGGTCAGGTCCAAAGGATTATCGGTAATCGGAAGCATCGCCCGTTTTGCCGCTATCCAATCTTCCGACGCACAAGCCACGGAGTCCAATAATGGACGTTGAGCGGTTGCCCAATCCCGGTAATGCGGGTTCGATTCCAGTATCTTGATATATTTCTCCGCCGCACGATATTCGCCGGTTACCAGATAAGTCTCCACCAAACGCTTCATCAAACGAGGTTGCACGCAACGTTGTGAACTTAATACCCCCACAAAGGCGAAACGTTGGGCGGCGTTCACTTGCCCGACTTGCCAAGCCACCTCACTCGCCTCGATCAATCCCATCCGGCTTTTCGGATCGTGCGGAATAAAACCACCCTCACCGATCTGGGGGAAACGCATCAAATCGGAAGTAAAACGTCCGGTTTTCGACAAAGCCAAATTCAGATAAATCAAGGCATCCATATCCCGCACAGAATGCGCACGAGCGTGCGAGACAATCTTCTGCCATTCTCCCAGCCGTGCATAGTAATCATACCGATAGGCCTGCTCCATCGGATCTTTCTTATAGAGAATCCCGGCGACCATCGCTATCAAAAGAAAAACGTAAGAAACGATTCGTTTCCAAGATTCCTTACGGATGAAAACCCGGCTCCTTACATAATAAAGAATGAAAGCGATCAAAGGATACGCAAGCATGATATATCCTAAAGAATTAGGTATCGGATATTCGGGATGGCATAGATGTTTGCTGAAAAAAGCTTCCCGCATCGGAAGAATATAAACCGTACGCATGGCGATCAACGGTAGCAAACCTCCCCAAGCGATAGCGATAATGGCTACTCCAAAACGAGCCTTATCCTCTTTAGCACAACACTCATAAACCGCGATCAATAAGGCCAACAATAAATTAGCGGGTGCCGCAAAAAAATAAGAGCCCCCCAAAAACAAGAAGCCAAAGAGATAACGAAGCCAATCAATCTTGATTGAAGTATACAAATACGCAAGAACCTGCACGAAAGCGAGCATCGTCAACAAGGCGATTGACTCCTGCGGATAGATCCAAATTAAAAAAGAGGGAAGAATAGCCGCCAACATAGAGGCACGCACCCCACAAGCTTTTAAGTAAAGGAAAAAACAGCCGGAGATCAGTCCTAATAATAAAGCGATCACTACCGAAGCCCCATAAGGATGGATAAACGCAAGCGATAAGAACTCAGTCACATATTCATTCAATCCACCCGGTTCGGCCAATCGGTCTTGGAAATAACTACCGGTAGTCTGAAACATCATATACTGCTCCAGAAAACGATACCAATACCGAAAATTCAACTCTATGAATAGGAAACTACCTATAATAAAAAGGAATAGTATAATGGTATTATTGTTAACAAATAGTCTATTCTTCATTCTCCAACTGTTTTTCGGATCGTAAAGATAGAAAGTATATAGAAGACGGCAAAAGAAAAAGTTTAATTATTATATTGAACACGGAATACACGAAACACACGGACTGATACTATATACCTCAGTGTATCGCTGTGTGTTCCGTGTGTTCCGTGTTCAATCCTGTACTTACATCTGCTGCTCGCCGCCGCCAGAGCCGCCGCTCTTCACATCATCGTTATTGATACCGCGTTTTACTTTCTTGATAGCATCTTTCAAGGTACCGAAACGATAGGATACGCTAACTTGTAACATGCGCATCGTTCGGTAATTGGTCTCACGGCGGAAGAACGTATCGTCTGAAGAAGTGTTTTCCATCTTCATTCGTTTCCAGAACGGGTTCTGGAAAGACAACTGAACCGAGAGCTTTTTCTTCAAGAAATCCTTATTTACGGAGATTCCCGTAAAATAGAATGGAGAACGTTTACCCTGCAACTGAATCCAAGGAGAGAAATATCCTCCATGCAAGTTCAAGCGAAAATCCATCGGGAAATTAAACTGCGTACCGGCGAATATACGTCCGCTGAAACCACTGTTCGCCATATCATTCATATCGCTCTTCAAATCCGTATAATCCACACCTCCATTCATATAAATACGGAACAAAGGAACCGGGTTCCAATTTGCGTATACGAACAAGCCCGTAGATTGTTTCTTTCCTATATTACCATAAGTAGTCTGGAAAATACCCGGGTTCTTCGGATCGATAAAGGTATATTGCTCGATCGAATTATTCACGAACGTATAAGTAGCGCTCGCGTTAATGCTGAATTTCTGGGCGAACATACTATAGTTCAAGTTAATATTATTACTTTTCTCAGAGTCCAGATTCGGGTTACCGAAGGATATATTCTGCGGATCCGCATTGTTTACATAAGGATTCAAATACCAGATACCCGGACGCTGGATACGCATATTATATCCCAAGCGAAGCTGTTGTGCCATGCTCAGTTGATAAGAGATCGTAGCGTTTGGCACCACGTCGAAATAATGGGTGTCAAAATTCATATCGGGAGCCATCTCGTATTTCACATCCAAAGAAGTTCCTTCCGCACGGACACCCGCTTTCACGCCAAACTTATCAAACTTCATCGAATAGCCCAGATAAGCGGAATAGATATGTTGGGTATGACGGAAATGGCTATCCTTGGAAGTAACATCTTCCCATATATTCAGCGAATCGTTGAAAGCGGTACGATCTGTATTACTCCGGCTCTGGCGGAATATGTATTTCGCGCCAACCTCCAAGGTCTGGTCCTTCCATGTAGGAGTCGTATAATCCACCTGTCCGGTGTGCTCATTCGTAGAAGCCTTATTGATATTATTTTGCGGATAGCCGAGCCAAGGATTGTAATTCACGACATTCTCTAATTCCGTATAATCCTTACTATCATTCGGAGAATGGCTGAAACGGTAAGAGACCGTCAGCAACTCATCTTTCTTATGGGTAGAGTGCTGGTAATCCACGTTCACGTCCGTAGAACCAAATGTCTCTGTCGTTTCCGAGTTACGGTTATAACTGTAGACCGGATTATGATTGATATCCTGCATATTCACGTTATACTCCGAGAAACTTTTCATCTCGCCACGGAATAAGTTCGCGCCAACGGTCAATAGATTCAAAGAGTCGATCTCATAACTTCCCTCCAAATAACCGAATTGGAACGGTCCACGGCTCTTTCTACGTCCATTTTGTGTCAAGAAGTGTTCCCCGTCATTTTGCAAATCTTCCCGTACGGAGTTAGCGTCATTCCATGGGTCCCGCTCCCGATTATAGTTATAGTTGGCGGTAAGTCCTAATTTTCCGGCTTTTAGAGATACATAACCACCACCGCCTACACGCCCCAACGAACTACCGTTCACACGAACCGTACCAGTATATCCTTGTAGAGCATTTTTCGTTGTAATGATATTAATAATACCACCGATACCCTCGGCGTCATACTTAGCGCCCGGGTCTGTGATCACCTCTATGTTTTTCACGGAATTGGCCGGCATACTCTTTAATACCTCAGCAGGATTATTACTCAACAGGTTAGAAGGTTTACCATTCATGTAGATCTTGAAGTTCGTGGAACCTTTCAATTGGATTTGGTCATCTCCATCCACGGTTACCATCGGCACTTTGCGCAACATATCCAACGTATTGTTGGTCTGTGCCTCGGGGTCATCTTCCAAGCTATAGGTAAGTTTATCAATCTCAGCCTTCACCAAAGGTTTCTGCGCCGTAACCGTCACTTCCCCCAGCCGCTGGTTATCCTCCTGCATATATAACTTACCCAAATCCAAGTTCCTCTGTTTATCCGAGATCGTAAATATTTTCTCGGCAGGAGCTTTTCCTATAGATTGCATAGAGATGATATATTTGCCGGCGCTACTCAATGGTGCCTGAAACTTACCATCCACATCACACGCTAAAAGCTTGACCGGTTTCTCGGGGGTCTTCGCAAAAGCAATTCTCAACGTCGCATAGGGTACGGACTCGTTACTCAGCGAATCTAACACCTGTCCCTTAATTGAATAGGAACCGGTTTTATCAGCCTGCGCATACAGAGGAAGCGCAAGGAACAGTACCCAAAATAAGGCAAACAATTTTTCTTTCATACGTTCATCATCTATTACATAATACTATACTTATCTCTCAACTTTTTGTACTAAATCACACTGTTTACGATTGATTCGTACAAATAAAGACATTAATATACGTTCGTAAGCATTTTTTCCTCACAAAAAGTCTGAAAAAACTTTATTTTCATACAAAGACGAGCTTTGATACCGATAAGTTGCATATTTCCTCATCTATATCCTTTATGAACCGCTCTCCAAAGCCTTTACATCATCGTTCTTTATACCACGTTTCACCTTCTTGATAGCGTCTTTCAAATTACCGAAACGATAGGAGATGCCTATACCAAATGTACGCGTCGGAGAATAGCTGATATCTTGCCTATGGAAAGTATCGTCGTAGATCGTAGCCTCCATTTTCCTGCGTTTCCAAAACATATCGTAAAAATAGAGGGATACGGACAGTTTCTTCTTCAAAAAATTCCTACTCACATAGACTGTAGCGAAATTCAACGGCGAACGCCTCCCTTGCAGCTGTATCGCCGAAGAGATAAAGCCTCCATTCAGATTCAACCGGATATCGAGTGGTAAGTTAAACTGAGCCCCGGCGAAGACACGCCCGCTAAAGCCACTGTTCGCCATGTCATTCTTTTCGCTCCTCAAATCCGTATAGCTCAAGCTTCCATTCAAGTTAACGCGGAACAGGGGGATCGGATTCCAACTACCGTAAACAAAAAGGCCGGTAGTCTGCCTCTTCCCGATATTCCCGTAAGTAGTCCGGAAAATTCCTGGATCCGCCGGATCGATAAACGTATACCGCTCGATTGAGTTATCTATAAATGTATAAGAGATACTTGTATTGAAACTGAACTTTTGGGCGAATATACTATAATTCAGGTTCACACCGTTACTCTTCTCCGAATCCAAGTTCGGGTTACCATAAGAGATGTTCTGCGGATCCGCATTGCTCACATACGGATTCAGGTACCAGATACCCGGTCGTTGGATACGCATATTATATCCCAGACGAAGCTGCTGGCTCATACTAAGCTGGTACGATACGACAGCGCTTGGCACCACGTCGAAGTAATCGTTCCCGAAATTCATATCCGGTGCCAGCTCATACCTCACTTTCAAGGAAGTCCCTTCTGCCCGCGCACCAGCTTTCACCCCGAATTTCCCAAATTTCATCGTATATCCCAGATAGGCGGAATAGATCTGTTGCGAATGATCGAAATGGCTATCTGCGGGAGTCGCCTCCTCCCACATTTGCGATGTCTGGTTGAAGGCCTTACGATCCGTATTACTCCGGCTCTGACGGTAGATATACTTTATGCCCGCCTCCAAGCTCTGATCTTTCCAAGTAGGTGTAGTATAGTCAAACTGCCCGGTATGCTCGTTCGTCGATGCCTTATTGATATTATTTTGCGGATAGCCCAACCACGGCTCGTAGTTACGAATATCCGTCAACTCCGTATAATCCTCGTTATCGTTCGGGGAACGACTGAAACGGTACGAGAGAGTGAGTAGTTCGTCTTTCTTGCGCGTGGAACGCTGATAATCCACATTCATGTCAGCTGAGCCGGACTTGCGGCTCGATTCCGAATTACGATTATAACTATAAACGGGGTTCCGGTCGGCATCCAGCATCTTCACCGCATATTCCAAGACGCTCCTCGTGGTTCCGAGGTACAGACCAATCCCTACAGTCAATAAGTTCAACGAATCGATCTCATAACTACCTTCCAGATTCCCGAAATGATAAGGGGCTCTCGATTTACTACGTCCCACCTGATTCAGATAATGTTCTTCCTTATTATTCAGATCCTCACGCATGGAAGAAGCATCGTTCCAAGGCGTATTGTCACGGTCACAGTTGTAATTGGCAGACAATCCGAACTTGCCGGCTTTCAGCGACAGGTAGCCGCTCCCGAAGATACGCCCATTGGTGATGGTGTTCAAACTTACCGATCCCGTATAACCCTGCAAGGTGTTTTTCACCATGATGATATTGATAATCCCCCCAATTCCCTCGGCATCATACTTCACACCCGGCTCCGTGATAACCTCGATGTTCTTCACCGAGCTTGCCGGCATGCTTTTCAACACTACCGACGGATTATTGCTTAACAAATTCGATGGCTTACCGTTCATGTAAACCTTAAAATTTGAAGACCCCTTCAACTCAATCTTATCCTCACCGTCCACGGTAACCATCGGGACCTTACGAAGCATTTCAAGCGTATTATTGGTCTGTGCCTCAGGATCATCCTCCAGACAGTAAATGATCCTGTCGATCTCTGCTTTCACCAAAGGTTTCTGCGCCGTGACCGTAACCTCTTCCAAACGCAGGTTATTATCCTGCATAAACAGCACGCCGAGATCCATGACTTTCCGTTCATCCGAAAGGGTGAATACCTTCTCTGCCGGAGCCTTCCCGATAGATTGCATAACGATAATATACGTTCCGATGTTATTCAGCGGAGTCTGGAACTTCCCATCTATATCACACGCCAACAGCTTGATTGGCTTCTCCGATGTACTCGCCAAAGCGATTCTCAATGTGGCATACGGTACGGATTCATTTGTCAGTGAATCCAGCACCTGGCCTTTAACCGTAAAAGAACCGGCTTTATCCATTTGCGCATACAGCGGAAGCGCAAGGAACAGTACCATAAATAAGGTTAACAACTTTTCTCCCATACATGCGTCACTTATTACAAAACACAATATATTCCACTCATAACACTGCGTTTACGATTTATTCGTACAAATAAAAACATTATAAACATTCGTTGGCTATTATTTCTCACAAAAAGTCTAAAAAAAGAAATATATCATTATTTTTGTACATCTAATTTTCTAAATAACAACATTATGAGAACTATTTTTTGTGTATTAGCCACTTTGATGTTAGGCATAGCCGGTATGCAGGCCCAGAGTTTAAAAGCCATTAAGTTGAATGCTCCCGACAAGACCCGAGGCGCTTCGGTGATGAAAGCCTTGGCAGATCGTCATTCCGAGCGTGAGTTCGCCAACAAGAAACTCAGCCAACAAGATCTTTCCGATTTGATATGGGCCGCTATCGGTATCAACCGGGAGGATGGGAAACGTACCGCCGCTTCCGCTTTGAACAAGCAAGACATAGATGTCTATGTACTTATGGAAGAGGGCGCTTATTTGTATGATCCAAAGGCCCACCAACTAAACCCGGTAGTGGAAGGTGACCATCGTCCGTTAATCGGTGGCAAGCAAACCTCCGTGAACTCTGCCCCTGTTTGCCTGTTGATGGTTTCTGATATTTCTAAGTTCGGCAACGTGGGCACACCGCAAATGCGCGAGCGCTTTGGAGCGTTAGACGCAGGATTGGTCTCTCAAAACATCGCCTTGTTCTGTTCCGGATGTGGTTTGGTTACGGTTCCCCGAGGTAGCATGGAGGCTGATGCTTTGAAAAAAGTGTTGAAGCTATCCGACTCCCAAATCCCAATGATTAATCATCCCGTGGGTTACGCTAAATAACAGGGGTATCCCCATCGCCTCACGGCAGTAGTCCCATAAGCCAACACCACTACTGCCGTAGGCTTACGCCACTACTCCTTATGGGGCATGCCAGTAGTCACATTAAAAACACACGCTCCAAGCGAAGATCAAAGCCAGCAACGCAAAGATCACCACCAAAATCGTATTCCCCCAGCGAATCAGGAAAGAGGGTAAACGCTCGATAAATCCCTCTATATTAGCGATACGGGCTGCCAATAACAAGCGAGATTTATCAATCTCACCGTCATCCACGGCGATATTGCGTGCGATCGACTCTGAGAACAGATAACCGTCTTGCATCACTGCGCCACATTGGTCACGCCACCATAAAAGGCTGAAAGATCACAAATCATCTCCACCCACCCGGATATCGCCTTCTACCGGATTATAGTAGCCCAATAATAACTTGATCAAGGTTGTTTTCACCGTAAAAGAAAGTCTTGTTATAAATAGACTCTTCGATTTGAGACAGCAGAAATATCCAAAAAACATTTTTAGCGGTAGAGCCTATAAATGAGTTTCCCAGCAAAGGATACAAGGTTTGTTACGCCAACACGTTAAGCGGTATTCAAGACATATATCATATCTATTGGAGATTATCAGCTGGAACTTTCCACACATCAATTATTCTATAAACAAGAGCTGTTAAAGGTATTAAGCCCCAAAGATTTCAAGTTACTCTATCAGTTATCCGAACCATTGAATCAACCGGTAAGCAGAGAAAAGCTTTTCCAAGAAATTTGGGAAGGGAAAGAAACTCATGACAGCTTGAATAATAGTATCTCACGTTTACGTAAGTTATTGGAAAGGGATATCACGCTTTCAATAGATGCCGTAAAAGGAGTTGGCTATATATTACAAAAAAAGACCTATTCCCCTCATCGCAATTAAGGGAGGCTTATTGTAGATTTCTTTATACGTTCTTGTTCCCTATCGCATGATTCGGGAAAAACACGTATGACTTTTTTGAAAAACACGTACGACTTTTCCCGGAAACACATACGTGTTTTGAAAGAAAGATAGCAATGTTTTAAACATACTAATTCTCAACACATTATACACCTATGTCATTCGCTTGCTTATTGTCTGGAATTTGTCTTGGAATACAACGCATCCTTACTTGCCCTGTATTTACATCCACGTAGAGACGCAGCACGCTACGTCACTACAATTAGAGGACATAATGCGGTGAAAATCGAGCAGAAAAAGTCTTTCGCAAATCATACCATTTGCCGCATAAAGAGTTTTCATTATCTTCGCGGAAAATTAATAGAAATGTTATCGTTCTTTATCATACTTCCAATCCTGTATCTTGCAGGGAATATTTATATTTATCTAAAGGGAAAACAGGCTTTGAAAAGCCAGTCTACCGGAGTTAAAGTATTGTTATCCATTGTTTTTTGGGGAGGAGTTTTGTCATTCTTCAGTAGTTTTCTATTCAAGAACCTAGATATGCCGGCTTCTTTCGCTCAAACAGTTTCTCAAGTAGGAACAGGATGGCTCGTGTTCACTTTATACATGGTATTGGCCCTGTTGGTATTTGATATCTTACGACTTTTCCACCTACGTTTCAAATACTCATTCTATTTATCCTTATTCTTAACACTCAGCTTATTAGGATATGGAAACTATAATTACCAACATCCTGATACACGAGTTATCAACATGGTTATCAACAAACCGGCCGATACCGATGGACAGTCGCTGAAGGTCGTAGCCATTAGCGACATACACTTAGGATACGCTACCAACAAGACGATGCTTGCCGGATATGTGGATATGATAAACGCCCAACGCCCGGACATCGTTCTTATCGGTGGAGACATGATAGACAACAGTGTCGCACCTCTGCGATACGAGCATATGGAAGAGGAACTGTCCAAGATATACGCTCCATTAGGCGTTTATATGGTACCGGGTAACCATGAGTATATCAGTGGCATAGAGGAGAGCGAGAAATTCATAGCGCAGACGCCCATCGTACTTTTAAGGGATTCCGTGGCTATCTTGCCCAATCAGATCCAACTCATAGGACGGGACGACCGGCATAACAAAGGACGGAAAACTTTAGGTCAGCTTACCGCGAACCTTGATAAAAGCAAACCTGTTATCTTACTAGACCATCAACCCTACGATTTAGAGAAAACGGAAGAGGCTGGCGTAGACTTACAGTTTAGCGGACATACACATCGAGGACAAGTATGGCCGATGAACTGGATCGTGGATCATCTGTTCGAATTAAGTTACGGGATTAAAAAAATCGGAAATAGTACGATTTATGTCTCATCCGGCTTATCTTTGTGGGGACCGCCTTTCCGTATCGGGACGGACAGCGAAATGGTGGTGTTCAATATTACATTCAAAGAGTAAAGATGAAAGTATTTATTCAATCGATCGTAGCGCAGCTATTACTAAATCCGTATATTTTCTGGAGAGGATATCAAGCGCTTCCTCCTAAGAAAAGTTGCCGGATTCCTTTTATCTTGTTTTTCGTACTCGAACTATCGCTTTATTTTTTCGGATTTATTTTTAGGAATGAACTACCTGATAACGTGATAATCACGATCCAATACATCTGTAACACTTGGTATATAGCGTCCATTTATATCACTTTATCTCTCTTGGTACTTGAGTTGATCAGGCTCTCCCAACGTATCAAGCCATGGTTCCCCAAATGGATGAAAGGGCATTGGCAACAAACCAAGCTAACCCTGTTTTTTCTTATCGTATTCGGTGTTACCGGTTTAATGATTCACGCATACCATACGGTAATGAATCCGATTGTTAAGAACGTATATATCACGTTGCCCAAAGCCGCGGGGGATCGGGATAGCCTGACTATTGTCATGATGAGCGACTTACATATCGGAGAGGTTATCGGGAAGGACTTGGTACAAAAATATGTGGCACTCAGCAACGCACAGCATCCGGATATGGTGGTATTAGCGGGGGATATTATGGATTATGAATCCCGATTCGCGGAAAACGCCCACATCGAGGATGATTTAAAACAATTAAAAGCTCCGTTGGGCGTATATATCATTTACGGGAATCATGAATACCGGGCAAACCGGAACGCGAAATATCGTTGGTTGCAAAAGACCGGAGGTACGCTACTAATAGACTCGGTGGTCCAACCGGACTCAACTTTTTATTTGATAGGGAGGGATGATTTCATCCATAAGAAACGAAAATCGCTTCATTCGTTAATGGAAGGGGTGGATACCGGCAAACCGATTATCGTTTTGGATCATCAACCTTGGTCGTTCGCCGAGATGAATATGAATGGGGTGGATTTGGGACTGCACGGACATACGCATAACGGGCAGTTATGGCCTTATCCCCTGCTGATGAAACTTGTGTATGAATGCCCGTACGGATATTATAAGAAAGGACCTACGCAATTCTATGTATCTTCCGGCATTGGTATAGCAGGACCTCCTTATCGGGTGGGAACCGTCTCGGAATTGGTCGTATTGCATATCCGCTTCAAAGCCCCCAAACAGACTGGCGAAAGAGGGAAAAGCACGATGCCCATTCAAGGGAGCTGACAATGGGCATCGTAAGCTCGCTTGAATGGGCATTGTAAGGCCCTTTGAATGGGCATCGGCAGAAACCCGCCTATTCGGTACCCTTGGTGGCCGCTTCCAACTCAACCGGCACGCTCAATGTACGCCTGTATAAATCCGGATCGCCCAATACCTCCAACGCTTTCTCCAATACAAGATCATCTTTCAAGCTTTCTTGCAACTCTCCTCGTTGGTAATAATAACGTTTTACGATCTCGGCGGCCATTACTCGTTTCACCTCATCCTTGAAACGATCGAAATCTCTTTCCAGATTCGGAGTCAGCTTAGCCTCTAATTCCTTGAACGCAGTAGAATCCTCCTCCAGATACCCCTCGAACTCAGCCACTTCTTTCAAGTTCTTCAATACTTTCTCGCTTTGGCGGTCATACGTGAAATTCTTGGACTTGGCGTATTGCTTCAAAGCTTCGAAATCCTCATCGGAAACCGTAAATTCCTCGATGGGAGCGATTGTCTTATGCTTTTGTGCCCAATCCGTAACGAAGTCGAACAAGACCGTATCCGCCGCCAAATAATACATCATGGTAGGCACTTTCGGCTCCTTCACCTCAAACTCCGGACGTACGCCACCCCCATCACGAACCGGACGCTTCTTGGACGTATAGAATACGGAAGTCAAGCTATCCGGAATAGCCGCCACGCTACCATCCTCTTTCCGGTGCGAATAATCGATTTGCTGGATGCAACGACCACTCGGGATATAGTATTTACTCATCGTGATTTTCACTTTCCCATTATAAGGCAGGTCACGAGGAGCTTGCACCAACCCCTTACCAAACGAACGTTGTCCCACCAACACGGCACGATCCATATCCTGCAAAGATCCCGATACGATCTCAGCGGCGGAAGCCGTACCTCCATTGATCAATATAGCCAACGGCATTACCGTATCCAAAGGCTCCGTAGAGGTTCGGTACGTACGATCCCATTGCTTGATCTTTCCTTTCGTTGAAAGCACCTCGCTGCCTTTCGGTACGAACATACCTACGATTTGTACGGCACCTTCCAGCACGCCGCCGCCGTTACCGCGCAAATCCAGTACCAAAGACTTAATATTATGATTTTTCTTTAAATCCAAGAATGCCTCTTTCACCTCTTGAGCACTCTTGATAGTAAATGCCTTTAGATAAATATAACCGATACTGTCATTCTTAACCCCGTAGTAAGTAACTTGAGGTGTCGTGATCTGCTTACGGGTAATCTCGAACTTCCGGGGTTTCTTCTCGCCCGGACGTTGGATCGTCAAAACCATCTTCGTATTCGGAACACCTTTCAACAACTCGCTGACCCGGGAGTTTGTCGCCTTGGAAACATCGATCGTATCGATTGCCAAGATCAGATCGCCCGGCTTCAGACCCGCTAAATCGGCCGGCATTCCCTCGGTAGGCTCGGCAATCATCACGCCTCCCTCGTTGTTACGCTGACGGATCAAGGAACCGATACCTCCGTATTCGCCGGTCGTCATCAGACTCAATTCCTCCGTTTTTTGCTCAGGATAGTATTCCGTATAAGGATCTAAACCAGCCAACATTGCCTCGATTCCCCGCTGAACGGTTTTATCCACATCCACTGAATCCACGTAGAACATCTCTACTTCTTTCAATAAAGAATTGAAAATGTCTAGGTTCTTACTCACCTCAAAGCGGTTATCTTTTTGCGCCCATCCCGGCACTACGCTACTTGCGACGAACAGCAAGCAAAATAAACCTATAATTCCTCTTCGTTGAACCAATCTGTACATACAATATTTAGTTAATTAACGGCATAAATGTAAGGAATAATACGCCGCCTAAGCCAATATCCCTTTTACTTTTAACTTTATTTGTTCCCATTTATTATACGGAATCTCCGGGCCAACCACGTCGATCACATAGCCCGCCAACATCGATCCGATGCGTGCGGATTGTACCAAAGACGCTCCTATGGATTGACCGTACAAGAATCCGGCGGCGAAGTTATCACCGGCGCCTGTCGTATCAACAGGTTTGCCCCCCTCAGCCGGGACAGAATAAAATTGACCATGACTACCGATCAAGGCACCTTCCTTTCCCAATGTAACCAATGAGACCTCTACCAACTCAGACAAGGTATGTACGGCCTCAGCAGCCTTCTGCCCGGTAAAAGCCTCAGCCTCACTCTCATTAGAGAACAAAATATCCACATATTTAGGAATGATATCCTCCAGCATTCCTTTAAAAGCATTCACGATATTGAAGTTCGACAAATCCAGCGCTACTTTCAAGCCCAACTTTTTAGCCTTCTCCATCGTAGAACGAACCAACGGCTCGTTTACGAGCAAGTAACCTTCTATATAAATACATTGATATTTACTTAGCATCTCCTCGGTGATCTCATCCGGGGTTATTGTCGGGGCCGGGCCAAGGAAAGTCCCCATCGTACGTTCCCCATCCGGAGAAATCATCACCGTACAGCTACCTGTAAGTCCATCCGTCTTGATAAAATAGGAAGTGACACCCGCTTTTTCCAACGCATCCTCATAAAATCCGCCGATCGAATCATCCCCGATCTTACCGATAAAACCGGAATTCGCCCCTAAAGAAGACATCGAACGCATCGTGTTGCAGACAGATCCTCCCGGGGTTTGCGTACGTGGCAAGCCGGCTAAAGTTGTACGGATAGCGATCATTTGTTCCCTGTTAATCATATCCATAGCTCCTTTCTGTATCCCGATTTCCGATAGGACATCATCATTTTCAAGCCTCAATAAAACGTCAACCAAAGCGTTTCCTAAACCTATTGTATTCATTTTTTCGTAATTTTTTTCGCAAAGATATTGCATATTTCGAAAATACCCCGTACTTTTGCAGTGCAATTTCAGAAAGGGGTTACGGAATAACCTTTGAAAGAGCGAAAAATTCTTCCTTAGCTCAGTTGGTTAGAGCATCTGACTGTTAATCAGAGGGTCCTTGGTTCAAGTCCAAGAGGAAGAGCGAAAAGAGAGATACCTATTAATAGGTATCTCTTTTTTCTTTTGTTCTTTTTCCGTTATTCACAGGGTTTTCAACAGGGTTATTAACAACCCTGTAATCCTCCTACCCTCTCCAAGCGATTAAAAATAAGTTCTTTAATTCTTCCGCAAGGACTCCACGACGCATATTGGGAAGATGAACGTTATCCCGCAAATCAGCGGGCATGTCTTTAATAAGTACATCCGACTCCTGCGAAGCCTTATAAATAAACTCCGTATCAAATAAAAAGCGATTCACCTGAGTTGAGGCCAAGAACGATTTTCCCCGCTGGTTAAAACCTTTCAAACCTCCTTGAGCATCCGTATGCGTTAATCCTAGAAGCGTAAAATTCAATATACGGGAAGCATAACTCATAATCTTTCTTCGAGTACTTAAATGGGTATAATAAGTATGATTCCGCACGGCGATAACAACATCATATCCCGATTCCAACCATTCTACCATCCGGCAGATAGAATCCGTCTCATACGGAAAATCATAATCCGTATATAAAGTAATGGATGAAGTGGAATGAGACAAGCCAGCCCTAACAGCGGCTCCTTTTCCCTTATTCGTATCATAACTTACGATCATCGTATCAGGGAGAGCCTCCAGAAGACGTCCCACCGCATCCTTCGTAAATCCTCTCTTCGAAGCGTCATTCACGACGATAAAACGAAGTGAGCGACCTTTAAGCATCTTTACCAATTCCGCATGTTTCTCGATCATCAAACGTTCCCAGCCTTCTTGTGGGTTATAACAAGGCAAGATAAGGTCGATCGCCTCCTCTTTACCCGGGAGAGTCTTCGGCCGATGAAGCGGCTCTGAAAAATCCAATGTCAATTGCTCCCATACGATCTTAAACCAGATCAACACACAAGGTAGTGCTTTCAACGCATAAGGAATAACATACGTTTTCCGGATATAACAGGGAAATATATCTGTAGGGGAAAGGGATGTAAGAATAAAACAGAAAACGAATAGTACCGTATTCAAGACAGGAGTCGTCTTACGGGTAGGCGTACCTATATACCAAAGGCAGACGGCTATCATGGCTCCCAAATATCCGCTATTCTCTGTTCCGGAGCTAAAAAGAACCATGAACAAAAGAGTAGAGCAAAGAAAATGCATGCGGAACCGCCGGTTATCATATTGATTTATCCTAAAATAAGGAGCAATAAATAAAAGTAGCCCGGGGATAACCAACCAGAGATCACTATACGTATTGACTCCCAAAATCTTACGAACCATCCCCAACAAAGAGATATTTGTATAAGGAGTAAATAAATTCTCTACATTCTTATCGAGAAGTACCTCATACCATTTCACGTATTGACTTGCCACATATTGAGGAGACGTATATAACATCGGAAGAACATACAAGACTATGCCCCAGAAAATAAGTCCTTTCAAAAAGGCGATCCGGCGTTTTGAGAATAGCAGGAAAGCAAGACCGACAATGCCATAAATCTTAGTCATCGTACCCAAGACAATCATTAGCGCCGCCCAAAACTCCTGTTTCCGCTCAATAAAAATAAACGAGAATAAAATCATGCCGGCTATGGCTATGTTAAATTGCTGCATAAGAACACACGTAAATAACTCATTCAAGCATACCCAAATGACAAACGCCTGTTTCCAATCCGCCAATCCGAGTTTACGGATAGCCATATAAAGCAGCAAGCTATTCGCGAGACACCATAGCAACATCCCGATATAAGGAGAGAAGAGGGAGAAAGGCGCTATTATAGCCGTAAAAGGGATCCCGTATAAAAACCGGTCGTGGTATTCATTCGGATAATATATATAAAGGTCTTTCAACTCTAACGCATGGAAAAAGGAAGCCCTATAAATCATAAAGTTATTATAAGTCCTTCCCACAGGTAATTTCAATAAGCAAGCGACAAGGGCCGTCGCAAACCAAACAAATCCGACAAACCTCGGATTCTTAAATATCGGGCATCTAAAAAATACTCTCAACATATCCTTTTTTATTCGTTACAACTCCACTTTCAAATAAAACTTCTGACAGCCTATATGTTCAAAAGACTCGCCAACGCATAAAAACCCCTATCTAAAACAGTAGAAAAAACGTAAAAAGCATTTTTTTAAGTATTATCTTCGCGACATGGGAAAGAATAAATTAGCTAAGTTTGACGATATGGCGGGCTATCCGCACGTATTCCAATACCCTTTCGCCGCCCTACAAGAAAAAGGGTTTGATATGAAAGGACAGTGGCATGAACGTTTTTTCAAGAACGACCATCCTATTGTTTTGGAATTGGGATGTGGAAAAGGGGAATATACCGTAGGTTTGGGAAAGCTTTTCCCAAATAAGAATTTTATTGGTGTCGATATCAAGGGAGCACGTATGTGGACCGGAGCGAAAGAATCGCTGGAAGCCGGGATGAATAACGTGGCTTTCCTACGTACCAGTATCGAATTGATTTCCTATTTCTTTGCTCCGGGCGAAGTAGCCGAGATCTGGATCACATTTCCGGACCCTCAAATGAAAAAGGTCAATAAGCGTCTGACCGGAACCCGTTTCATGAAAATGTATCGGGAAATCCTTTCCGGAGATGGTATTATCCATTTAAAAACGGATAGTAACTTTATGTATACCTATACGTGCGAGATGGTAAAAGCGAACCATTATCCCGTATTGTTCAGTACAGACGACCTATATCATTCCAATCTGGCGGATGAGATCTTATCCATCAAGACCTATTACGAGCAACAATGGCTGGATCGTGGATTAAACATCAAATACATCAAGTTTGTTTGTGAGGAAAGGGAACGATTGGTGGAACCTGACGTAGAAATAGAGTTAGATCCTTATCGTAGCTTTAATCGCAGTAAACGAAGCGCTTTGGCTTCCGGTAAATAAAAGAATGACTTAAAAAAATCAACAGATATGACAATCTATCCGAATCTGATTATTGAGGCGTTGAAGAACGTTCGTTACCCGGGTACCGGAAAGGACATCGTTTCCATGGGCCTCGTAGAAGACAACATTCGTATCGATGGTATGAATGTCACCTTCTCGTTATTATTCGAGAAACCGAATGATCCGTTTATCCGCTCCGTAGTAAAAGCTGCGGAGACAGCTATCTTAACCTATGTAAGCCCGGAGGTGAATATCAAGGGAAACATCACGGTAAAAGCCCGTCAGTTAGCTCGCCCGGAACCGGATAAATTATTACCGCAAGTAAAAAATATTATCGCCGTATCTTCCGGTAAAGGAGGAGTTGGTAAAAGTACCGTTGCCGCTAATCTAGCTGTCGCATTGGCCTTACAAGGATATAAGGTAGGATTGCTGGATGCCGATATATTCGGGCCGTCCCAACCCAAGATGTTCAACCTAGAAGAGGCTCGCCCTTATATGGAAGAGGTAGAGGGCAGGGAACTGATCAAGCCGGCCGAAAATTATGGTGTCAAGATGTTATCCATCGGCTTCTTCGTAAATAAAAACGACGCAGTCCTATGGCGTGGAGCAATGGCTAGCAACGCATTGAAGCAATTGATCGGCGACGCCAACTGGGGTGAGCTTGATTATTTCTTAATCGATTTACCTCCCGGAACGAGTGATATCCATTTGACAATGGTACAGACACTAGCGATAACCGGAGCCGTGGTGGTAAGTACGCCGCAAGAGGTTGCTTTAGCGGACGCTCGTAAGGGTATCAGCATGTTCACTGGAGATAAGGTTAATGTCCCTGTTTTAGGATTGATCGAGAATATGGCTTGGTTTACCCCAGCGGAATTACCGGAAAACAAATATTATATATTCGGAAAGGAAGGTTGTAAACGCCTAGCTGAGGAACTGAACGTGCCGTTACTGGGACAGATTCCTATCGTACAAAGTATCTGCGAAGGAGGAGATCAAGGTAAGCCGGTAGCGTTGAACCCGGACTCGATCACAGGAAAGGCATTCCAAGAATTGGCCGAGAATGTAGTCAAGCAAATAGACTATCGCAACGAGCATCTGGCTCCGACAGAGCGAGTGATTGTAACCAAGAAATAAAGATGATTTATACGTATATACGTGTGGTCTCGCACGTATATACGTATCGTCCTACACGTACGCTCGCATTGGCCTACGCCTATATACGTATCAGCCTATGCGAACGTACGTATAAATTCAGCCCACAATATACTTGGCTTTCTTACCGCAAATCTTCCTGATACCCAATACGATCAACCAAGATACGGCGAATGCTACCACAGAAGCGGCAGGAATCTGTAAACCCAAAGGGATATTCAAGGCTCTCGCCAACAGCACGCTGGGTCCCGTAAAGAAATAATGTACCATATAGATACCGAAACCGCATATGGTTAAGTTCGCCAACATTCGCTTAATCGTATCCGACTTAACATTTACCTTCTTCGCCAGCAAGAAGATAGGAATCGTCATCATCACCACATTGGGAGAACAATAATAGAAGAATAACTCTAACTGTTCCTCCGTGTAAGCAGGCAAAGCGGTCGTATAGCGGAAACCGAAGAAAGTAATGGCATAGCCTACGACAAACATAGGAATGCCTATCCCAACGATCTTTCCTGACGACCAATCATGATTCCGCAGATAATGCCCCAATAGCAAGTAACCGTTAAACCCGGCGAAATAATAAAGCATACTGAATTCATTCCATGAGCATCCACCCCAAATGTAAGGAGATACGAATTCCCGATAATAAGGAATAAACAAAGTCACTCCCCAACCTGCCAGAAACCATAATTTCGCCTTATCCGAAACTTTCTCGACCCAAGCGGAGAAGATCGGCAAATAAAGATATAAACCTATCAGTAAATAGATATACCACATATGTACATCCAACAATGAGAAATTGAACGGTATCTGGGCGATATAGCCTAAAGACACACTCAACGATTGACGAGTCACCTCTTCTCCCGAATAAGGGAAGAAATCAAGAATAAGTTCCGGCCTCAAACCAAGCAGTCCCGTAAACCAAGGAAATAAATTATAAATAACAGACCAAATCAAGAAAGGCCAGAATACACGCAATATCCTTTTCTTATAGAAAATAGAAGTCTCTTCCCGGACCGGTAGCAACAAGGCTCCCGTAATCATAACGAACAGAGGTACACAAGGACGAAGAAAAGCCCCATAGGCAGCTCCCCAAAACTTAATATCCCCAATAATCGGAGAATCTCCGGGATAGAAATTAAACGGGTCTGTACAATGACAGCAAACAACAGTAAACATCGCGATCAGGCGAACAACGTCCAACCATACGACATGAGTTTTCACGGTAGAGATTTGCTTTTGTTCCATATAAATAACTGTTTCATTCGTAATAGTTGGCGAATATACAAAAAAAGGAATAGTCATACATCGTATCCACGGCTATATAGCTCCGGCTCTCGCTCTTCACCCGACAGAACGGGTGATCGCAACCAAGAATCAAGAAAAGATAACATAAATTGCACCGCAAGTAGTGCAATTCTTTACGAAAAATGCACTATTCACAGTGCAAATTAGTATATTTGCGAAAACATTATAATATATGGATAAGTTACAAACAAGTTTCGATGCGATGTTACGTACTACACCTACCTCATTCCATCGATATATGTTCGACCGCATTAATTGGAACAACCGGCTATTGGGCTTAGT
The DNA here is from genome assembly GCF_003635435.1 of Parabacteroides sp. AF21-43. Classification (NCBI taxonomy): domain Bacteria; kingdom Pseudomonadati; phylum Bacteroidota; class Bacteroidia; order Bacteroidales; family Tannerellaceae; genus Parabacteroides; species Parabacteroides sp. AF21-43. Next base: position 49,286 of record NZ_QTMG01000024.1, read on the forward strand.
AGGTCCGCGTGGCGTTGGGAAAACTACTTTGATGTTGCAATATGCCAAAGAAAAACTGAACAGAAATACGACCTTGTTCGTCAACGCTGATGATTTGTACTTTTCCAGCCACCACTTAGTGGATTTAGCTGATGACTTCGTCAAGCGAGGAGGGACCCATCTTCTTATAGACGAAATCCATAAATACAAGGACTGGGCCCGCGAGCTAAAACTGATGTATGACTATCACGCAGATCTAAAGATATTCTTCACAGGTTCCTCCATCCTTGATATCAACAAGGGATCGGCAGACCTGAGCCGACGGGCTATCGTCTATTCTATGCAAGGGCTTTCATTTCGCGAATATCTTAATATGTTTCACAACATAGAGATCCAGACCCATACACTAGCCGATATCGTAGAGCACCGCATAGAACTCCCCGAGAAATTCCGTCCTTATGCCTATTTCCAATCCTATCTAGAGAAAGGGTATTATCCGTTCTCGAAAGAAGACCAATTTCATATACGCTTACAACAAGTAATAAACACGACGTTGGAAGTTGATATACCGCAGTATTCAGAAATGAGCATATCAACAGCACGAAAACTAAAGCAATTGCTCACCATCATTGCCCAAAGCGTACCATTCAAACCGAATATGAGTAGCATAGCGATTATGCTAGGAGTGAGTCGCAACAATTTATCCGATTACTTTCTTTATCTCGAGGAATCCGGATTAATCTCCCAACTACGCGATGGAGTCGGTGGCATCAGAGGGCTAGGCAAAGTAGATAAAGTTTATCTGGATAATCCTACTCTTATGTACAATTTGGGGAAGGAAATATCCAACATCGGGAACATCAGAGAAACATTCTTCTTGAATCAAACACGTGTGGAGCAAGAAGTCATCACCTCCCCTATATCGGATTTTCAAATAGCCGACTATACTTTCGAAGTTGGAGGGAAAAATAAAAAGCAAAAGCAACTGCAAGGAATAGAGAACGGCTTCGTTGTAAAGGACAATATCGAACAAGGATACATGAATGTAATCCCTTTGTGGCAGTTCGGGCTCAATTATTAAATCCGCTCATTTAGTTTCATTCGTAATAGTTGGCGAATATACAAAAAGAACACGGAGCACACAGGATACACGGCATCGCACAGATCAATATTACATATCGCAAAACAAATCCGTGTATTCCGTGTGCTCCGTGTGCTCCGTGTTCCTAAAATTAATATACAAAGTCTTTCCTACGAATAAACGCCACCGTACGATGTATTTCCGTGTACATAATAATATCCTCATCGATAAATGGCACCTCTTTCCGGTAATCCTTCAAGAACTTCTCCAACACAGGGGAGGTCCTAGCCGGACGACGGAACTCAATTCCTTGTGCCGCATTCATCAGCTCGATCGCCAAGATATGATCCAAATTGTCCATGATCTTAAACAACTTCGTCGCCGCATTCGCCCCCATACTCACATGATCCTCTTGTCCATTACTGGACACGATAGAATCGCTGCTCGCCGCATAGCAATACATCTTATTCTGGCTTACCATACTGGCAGCCGCATATTGAGGGATCATGAAACCGGAGTTTAGGCCGGAATTAGCGACCAAGAACTCAGGCAATCCCCGCAAACCCATGATCAATTGAGCGACACGACGTTCCGATATATTTCCTAACTCAGCCAAGGCAATCGCCAAGAAATCATAAGAAATCGCCAAGGGCTGACCGTGGAAATTACCGCCGGAAATAATCTTATCCTCCTCCGGGAAGATCGTCGGGTTATCCGTCACGGAATTTACTTCGGTAAGCAGGACATTCGCCACATAATTGATAGCGTCTTTCGTAGCCCCATGCACTTGAGGGATACAACGGAATGAATACGGGTCCTGAACATGTTCCTTTTTCCGGGCGATTAACTCACTTCCCTCCAATAGCCGTCGAAAAGCGGCCCCAGTCTCGATTTGTCCGGGATGCGGACGCATCTGCTGGATACAATCCATGAAAGGATCGATACGCCCATCGAAAGCCTCCAAAGATAAAGCGGCGATCAGATCCGCTTTCTTGGACAGGCTAAACGCACGCATCAAGGCGAATACGCCATTGGCGCTCATAAATTGCGTACCGTTCAATAAAGCTAACCCCTCCTTGCTTTTCAGCTTCACAGGCTTCCAAGCGAACTCGTCCAATACGCTGATCGCTTCCCGTTTGCGGCCCTTATAATAAACGTCACCCACGCCGATCAGAGGCAGGAACAAATTCGCCAGAGGCGCCAAATCACCGGAAGCGCCTAAAGAGCCACGATCATACACGATCGGAAGTACGTCATTATTGAAAAAGTCCAAAATACGTTGTACAGTGATCACCTGTACGCCACTATGCCCCAACGAAAGGGCATGCGCCTTCAATAACATCATCAAACGGACGATCACCGGACTTACCTCATCTCCTACGCTACAGGCATGACTTTTCACCAAGTTCTCTTGCAAGGTGCTCAATTCGTCCGGAGAGATATTCTTATTGCATAAGGACCCGAAACCGGTAGTAATCCCATACAAAGGCCCCTCCTGCTGCTCGATCTTATGATCCAAGTAATCCCGGCAACGCTGGATGCGCTCCTTCACCTCGGGTGAAAGCTCCAACTTCATATTTTGAGTAAGTATCCGTTCGATTCCCTCAAAAGAGAGAGGCTCGGAACCCACATAATAGACATTGCTCATATGCTATAATTTAGTCTTCACCCAATCCAATAACTTTTGCTCTACACGGATAGCGTTCGCCTCCAGTTCATCCGCTTTCTTCCGCATCATTCCGACGAACACCTCGTCTTGGATGGACGTTAAGTTAATTCGGACATTCAATAAAGCCCCCAATACACAAGTACGGGCAGCCATCATCGCCACGCAAGCATCCGTGACGGCATTCTGATTACCTTTGTGAGCCACATAGATAATCGTCTCCATTACGGAACCGATCTCCTCCGCCACCCTCATCGGAACAATAGCCGCCTCCTTCGTTGCGCTCTGTATCGCATTCGTACGGATCACCTGTTCGTCAGGCGTTTCTTTCGGTAACTTAAAAGCGGAGAATACACGATCATAAGCCTCGCTGTCCTTATCAATATATTCAGTAAGACGTTCACGGATCATAGCCGCCTCGGTAGCGATCGTCTTCATTTGTCCTTCCACTTCCGCATATTTCTTTTTGCCAACAGTCAGATGGGCCACCATCTCTGTCAAAGCTGCCGCTATAGCGCCATTCAAGGCTGATATACTTCCACCACCGGGAACGGGAGCACTACCCGCCGTTTCCGCCAAAAAATCTTTAATTGTCAAGTCTGCTAACATAGTATTTTGATTTAAATGATTCAACAATTCTTATCTTACATCATATAAAGTTCCCCGTCCTTAATTACGGTATCCACGAGATTCATTCCCACATGATAAGGTAGAAACTTATAAGACGGGTATTTCAGCAAGATCACGTCCGCACGTTTTCCCACGCTGATACTTCCAATCTCGGAGGCACGTCCCACGGCTGCGGCTCCATTAATGGTCAATGCCGTTACCGCTTCTTCAGGAGTCATTTTCATATAGATACAGGCCAAAGCTATCATCATCGGGATCGAGGCAGAGAAACAACTTCCCGGATTTAGATCGGAAGCTAAAGCCACCGCGCAACCGGCATCTATCATCTTCCTTGCAGGCGCATACGGCTCATTCAAGGAAAAGGCAGTCAGCGGAAGTAAGGTAGCCACGACACCCGCTCTTGCCAGACGTTTGATGCCTGTGTCCGATATATGTAACAAATGATCAGCACTTACACACTTCAAGGAGGCCGCCAGTTCCGCCCCTCCGAAAGGAACGATCTCATCCGCATGCATCTTCAATTTAAAACGATGATGACGGGCGGCACGAAGCAAGCGCTCACTCTGTTCTAACGAGAAAACGCCTTTCTCACAAAACACATCACAAAACGTAACCGTATGTTCGGCTCGTATGGCAGGAAGAACTTCCTCGATCATATAATCCACATAATCGTCCGTACGACCGGCAAATTCAGGAGGAACAGCATGAGCACCCAAAAAGGTCGATACGACATCCATCGGATGAGACTCATTCAGGTCCGACATGACACGAAGCTGAACTAATTCTGTTTGCAAATCCAAACCATAACCACTTTTCCCCTCCACCGTGGTAACACCCATGGAGAATAACTCATCCAAACGTTCTTCCCCTCTGTCCCATAGTGTATCGAAATCACTTTCACGGGTAGCTTTCATCGTATTCACGATACCTCCACCACGCTCCATGATCGACATATAACTATCTCCCCGCAATCGCCAAGAGAACTCCTCCTCCCGGTAACCGCCAAAGATAAAATGCGTATGGCTATCTACAAATCCGGGTAACACCGCTTGGTTCTCCGCCCGAATCTCCAAATAATCCTCCGCATGGATGTTTCGAAGTACCTCCTCCGTAGGTCCTACATGCGTAATAACCCCATCAGACATCGCTACGGCTCCATCCACGATAACGCCTAAATCAGACATCTCCGCTCCCCGTCGCGCCTTATCCCCATGGCAAGTGACGATCTGCGCAGCATTCCTGATTAATATCTTGCTATTCTCCATACGCTATTCCATAATACGAGCTTCCAGCACCTGATTCATTGAGAAATCCTCTAGTCCCAAATAGTAAGAGGCCGTATCGATCAACGCCTCCATAGGAACCAAGCCGATAATCTCGCTCCCCACCACCGGAACACCATATCTGCGAGCTTCGATACGAACTAACTCGAAGGCCCGGTACAAGGCCGTACGGGTATAATCGGTCATATTAATAGAGACCTGTACGATACCACGTTCCTTCAACTCAACCCCCATCGCTTTACAATAGCGTAAACCTCCGCCGATGAAACGGATTTTCTTCGCTATATCCGTAGCGATCTGCAATTGATTCGTTCCTAAATTCACATTATAGGCGACCAAAGGCATGCGGGCTCCTATGGCGACCGTACCGGCTGTCGGATGTCTTTCGGCCGGACCAAAATCAGGTTTCCACTCCGGTTGATGGATTTTCTCTGCCATCCCTTCAAACTCTCCTTTACGGATCGCCGCCAGATTCTCCCGGTAAGGGGCGGAAGCCGATTTCTCATATAAGAAGACCGGCACGGCATAACGAGCGCCCACTTCCTCCCCTACTTCCTTAGACAAGGCGATCGCCTCTTCCATCGTACATCCGCGAATCGGTATAAAAGGAACAACATCTACGGCCCCCATTCGAGGATGTTGACCGCTATGCTTGTTTAAATCGATCAGCTCAACGGCAACTCCAATGGCCTCCAATACGGCTTGTTTTAAAGCGACTGGCTCCCCTACCACGGTAACAACCAAGCGATTGTGATCCTCATCATTACTATAGTCCAACAGTTTAACACCCGTCTTAGCCCGGAAAGGCGCTACGATCTTATCTATCTTCTCCAGATCCCGTCCTTCACTGAAGTTAGGGACACATTCCATAATCTTATTCCAAGTACTCATACCTTTTTATTTAATGATGTTTGTACGATTTCATGAATAAACGCCCTCTCCGGGATATACGGGAGGGTAATATGATACTGTTCGCCACGGTTCTCATTGAAAGTAGCGCTCGTACGCATCGCATTCGGGTTACGGGCCCATGAGCGACGAGCGACACCCCCCATCACGTCCCATATCATAGCAGAGCGAAGTATCTCGTCCACCCGCTCACTACCATCGAGAACCATACCGAAACCTCCGTTTATCGCCTTACCGATACCAACTCCTCCACCATTATGAAGAGCGACCAAGCTCATACCCCGGGCGGCATTTCCAGCGAAGCACTGCACCGCCATATCAGCCATCACATTGCTTCCGTCCCGTATATTAGAGGTCTCACGGAATGGAGAATCCGTACCGCTCACGTCATGATGGTCTCGTCCCAACATAATCGGGCCTACCTCCCCATCACGTACCATTCGGTTAAACTCAAGGGCGATCTTCAAGCGCCCCTCAGCGTCTTGATATAAGATCCGGGCTTGCGTACCCACCACCAAACGGTTCTTCTCCGCGTCACGTATCCAATTATAATTATCCATATCCTGCCCTCTTCGAGTCGGATCGATACACGCCATAGCCGCATGATCCGTGCGAATCAAATCTTCCGGCTTACCGCTTAAACATACCCAGCGGAAAGGACCGTACCCATAATCAAATAATTCCGGCCCCATGATATCTTCCACATAAGAAGGCCATATAAAACCATCTTTCTCATCCACACCGTTACGGGAAATCTCATGTACACCGGCATCATAGATCGCTTTCATGAAGGAGTTCCCATAGTCAAAGAAATAGGTACCCCGGGCAACCAGACGCTTGATCACCTCGAAATGTCGCTTCAACGTTTTATCGACCAAAGCACAAAAGTCTTCCCGGTGATGAGCCAATAATTCCGTACGTTCCTCAAACGTCACGCCTACCGGGCAATAACCACCTTCATAGACCGCATGACACGAGGTCTGATCACTCAAAAGGTCGATGGAAAGCCCCTGTTTATCGGCATATTCCAATAAATCCACGATATTGCCATGAAAAGCGATAGAGATCGGTTCTTTCTTACGAATCGCCTCGTCGGCTAAGGAGAAAGCTTTCCCCATATCATCCGTCACATACTGGACCCATCCTTGGCATCGGCGTGTCTCGATACGGGAAGCGTCTACCTCGGCGATTATACTGGCAGCACCGGCAATCACGGCGGCTTTAGGTTGAGCGCCACTCATTCCTCCTAAACCGGAAGATACAAACAGATAGCCTCGCAAATCCTTATCTTGTGGAATCCCTAATTTCTTACGTCCGGCATTCAACAATGTATTAAACGTACCGTGTACGATACCTTGCGGGCCGATATACATCCAACCTCCGGCCGTCATCTGTCCATAATTAGCGACTCCCATCTGGGCGGCGATATGCCAATCCTTTTGGTTATCGAACATTCCCACCATCATGGAGTTCGTGATAATCACCCGTGGGGCATCCGGCTTAGAATGAAACAATCCCAGAGGATGCCCGGATTCGATCACCAAGGTCTGCTCCTCGGTCAGCTCCTCCAAATACTTCTTAATCAAACGATATTGCATCCAATTCTGGCAGACCTGCCCAGTCTCGCCATACGTAACCAACTCGTAAGGGTACAAAGCGATATCAAAGCAGAGGTTATTATCGATCATTACTTGAAAGGCCTTTCCCTCGATACATTTACCTTTATATTCAGAGATAGGCTTCGCTTTCAGGTCTCCCTGCGGACGGTAGCGATAACCATAGATCCGTCCCCGGGTCAATAATTCCTCCATGAACTCAGGAGCTAGCTTCTCATGTAATTCAACAGGGATGTAACGAAGCGCGTTCATCAATGCCGTTTCTGTTTGAGCGGGCGTAAGCGAATAGCCGCGATCGGGAGCACGGCGAATACCGGAAACGAAGGAAGGATATTCCGGCAAATAGTTATCAAGATGTATTTCCATAACGTGAATGATTTAGTAGGTGCTTACAATCTGCAAGGAATTTCACGGATTCAGCGCCGACAAGTTAGCGATTATCCAAATCCCAACCAATTATCATTCCATGTTTAGAAGCATAAAAAAGCCCCCGTCTCTCTCATCCACCCTAAGGGAAAGAAAGACGGGGGCATAATTATAATTGTTCAGTAGTAGAAGTTGTTTCGTAAATACAATAGTCCGTTAGTTTTCACAAAAGAAATCAAAAATAAGTTTTGACAGCAAATTCAAATTGTTCTATGAATATCTTCTTGAAAGCGGCAATGTTATTCTGTTCATAGAATATCAGCATGGCTTTTTTGTAGTCTATGGAATCAACCGTTCTGAATGAGATTGGGCAATAACCATTGGCTATCAGTATGGCATTGCTTGTGATACGGGCAGTACGTTTGTTTCCATCCGAAAATGCCTGAATATAAGAAAGGAGAACCAGTGCAAGTAATGACTTCTCAAAGATATTGTCTTTGCCATTGATAAGTTTACAGGAATCTTCCAATGCCTCACGAATCTGGAACTCGTTATCAAGGGGACGATAGTTCGTACCTGTGATACCCACACGTCGGCATCGTATGTTTCTTTCCACACCTAAGTCCTTGGTCAGTAAAGAATGGATGTCCTCTATGCGGTGGACGGATATTTCCTTAAGATAGTCGGGCACATTGAGAACAAAATCAAGCGCATCTTTGTGATTGAGCAGCATGATAGCTTCTTCCCTTGTCTTACCAGTAGCTTCCTGTCTTTCTTTCAGCAGGCGCTCCGTTTCTAGCAGGGAATAAGTATTGCCCTCGATTTGTGAAGATTTCCACGACAGGTCAACTCCCAGTCTTTCCATCTCCTTTTTGTAATCTGTTTCAGAAAGTTCTTCAAGGTGGGTTCTGAAAGTGGACTGAGCTTTATCCAAACGTTTACATTCCTCTTCTGTGAAAAGTGAAACCTTTGGCAGAATCTGTTTTATGAGTTCGAAATTGAAATTTTCCTGCACAGTACGATCATCCATTTCATTCTTGAAATAGGTATCAATATCCAAAGGCATCGTTACCTGAGCTTGTGGAGTAAGCGAGTATTTGGTAGCAGGTCCTTTTCCATACACTTCTATAAGACCTTTGCTGACAGCATCAGCCAAGAGTCTTTTCATGGTGCTGTCGCTTGGTGCATTTACCAGCATGGAAGCTATCGCTCCTCTATTTGATAGCGGATGATAGTGCAATACCTGTAGGATTTCTGTTTCGATAGTCATAACATTCCTTTCACTAAATCGGCTCAAAAGTACTAATTTTCCTTCAACTATCGGCTCAAATTGAGCCGATAGTCGTATCTTTACCGCAATATTTGAGCCGATTTGCAATATTTTCCCAATACCCAATGCGTAGGAACACGATCCTAGCTCTCTCACACATGGTCATAAACTCCGCTCTCGAATAGAGTAAGACTTTGGGGCGAAGGAAAAGTTCAGCTAAAGAACACAAAAAAAGGTGCATCAAAATGACACACCCTCCTCGTAACAAAAATAAAATCTTTATGATTAGCCTTTACTTAGGCCTACGCATTGAAACGAATTTAGCTCATGAAAGCTGTTAAAATCAACGCTCAATCAAGCCCCTTATACCTCCAACGATATACTCAATATCCCGATCCGTCACATACGGGCCGGAAGGCAGGCACAACCCAACCTTAAACAAAGATTCGCTCACCCCATTCACATAAGCCGGGCAATCCTTATAAACAGGTTGCTTATGCATCGGTTTCCACAAAGGACGGGATTCTATACCCATCGCGTCAAGTCCCACACGCATCGCCTCGACATTGGCATTCGGCTCGCAATCCGTATGTGCGTTAACCGCCGCATGAGTCACACCGCCCGCACCACCAACAGCACCTTGTACCGTTGCTTGATAAGCATTCTCCTGCCCTTTCACCCTCAATAAAGGATCCAAGACAATCGTATTCAACCAATAGTTACTATCAAAACGACCGGAAGGATTCTCATGCAAGGTGATCCCTTTCACATCCTTCAACAGTTCCCGGTATAAATCACACGTATGCTTATGATGAGCTACATGAGCATCAGCCACCGTCATCTGACCACGCCCGATACCCGCACAAATATTCGACATCCGGTAATTATACCCGATCCGCTCATGCTGGTAATACGGATAAGCCTCCCGAGCCTGCGTAGCGTAGAACATGATCTCCCGCTTAGCCTCCTCATCCGGACAAATCAACGCACCATCACCACTGGTCGTAATCATCTTATTCCCAATTCTATAAATTTTGTTCGCAGCGAAGATATATCTTTCAATTAATAGCCATTTTTGACTGCTTACATAATTAAATCTACGTTAAACTGTTTCAATTATTTAGGAAGGCAACATAGAAGGTTCTCGATAATGTACTCAACGTCTTCCTCAGTCATCTTTGTGTTCAGAGGAAGTGTAATCTCGTTCTCAAAGAATTTGTATGCATTAGGATAATCCTTGATATCAAGGCCCTTTGCTTTATATGCGGTCATCATCGGGAGTGGCTTATAGTGTACGTTGGTTGCGATACCACGCTCTGCCATCTGCTCAATGATGCTGTTGCATTGCTCACGTGTTTTACCAGGAAGACGAGTGATGTAAAGATGACCACTACCAGCCCAATCTGCACCATAATGCTTCAAGCCTACAATGCCATATGGAGCCAGAGCTTCGTCATAACGCTCAATGTACTTCTTACGCTTAGCCAACATCTCAGGATAACGCTCGAACTGGATAAGCCCCAGAGCAGCCATAATGTCAGTCATGTTGCACTTGTACCAAGGGCCAATGATATCATACTCCCAGGCACCCAACTTTGTCTTAGCCAACGCATCCTTATTCTGACCATGGAGCGAGAAGAGCTGTGATAGACGATAGATGAATTCATTCCAAGTCTCACCCTCTATGAAAGGTACAGGACTTCCGCAATACACTTGCTGGCGTTCCACCTTCTCGTTTCCGAAAGGCAGGTTCCATGTCATTGCGCCACCCTCTGCAGTAGTGAAGTTCTTAACAGCATGGAAAGAGAATGAAGAGAAGTCCGCAATCTCACCAGCCATCTTACCATGGCGAGAGGCACCAAATGAGTGGGCACAGTCGTTAGAAACCACGATACGTCCCATCTTAGCCTGAATGTCATTAGCAGGACGATAGAGCGCCTTGATCTCTAGGCGGTTCACCACTTCAAAAATCTTCTCTACATTAGCGCATATACCAGCCAAGTCAACAGGTACAATTACCTTCGTACGCTCAGTGATTGCTGCAGCCAGCTTCTCGTAGTCCATCTCAAAATCCTGATGATCGTTACCATCATTCTCTGCATAAGCCGCCGGACGGATATCCACCATCTTTATGGTAGCACCCACATGATCAACCACCGAAGCAGATGCTGTATAGGTATATGCAGGCATAATCACCTCGTCACCAGGACCAACGCCCATCACATGGAGCACCATCTCCATGGCAGCCGTAGCCGAGTTCAAACATACAGTTTTCTCCGTATGAACATATTCCGAAATTATCTTCTCCAACTTCTTTGTACGAGGGCCAGTAGTTATCCAACCACTAAGGATTGCGTCACGAACCTCGTGGGCTTCAGCCTCCGTCATATCTGGGGGTGAAAAGGGAATTTTCCTTCTTTTCAAATCAGTACTCATTATACTTGTTTTTAAAAATTAATCTCGTATTTATCTCTCAGTAATAATCTCTTTAAATGTTTGGAAAATAAGTTTGATATCATACCAGAATGACGCATTCTGCACATATTCCAAATACAGCTTTATCTTCTCCTGCATAATCACGTTGATATAATAGTCCTCAGGATCTTTTGCTTTTTCCATCAACTCATTCTCATTGCGGAATTTAATTGAGGCAGGGTCGGTGATACCAGGACGAACATCCAAAACATGCATCTGTTCCTCTGTCCAGTAGTTTACATAGTGACGAACCTCTGGACGAGGACCGACAAGACTCATCTCACCAAGAAACACATTAATCAATTGAGGGAACTCGTCCAACTTATATTTTCGTATAAAATATCCAGAACGAGTAATTCGAGGGTCTCGACCTCCAATAGTTACCAAAGAGCCCTTATCTGAACCTACACGCATCGAACGAAACTTAAAAATACGGAAATCATTATTATTTCGTCCTACACGAACCTGACGATAGAACACAGATCCCTCGGAATCCAACTTAATCCAGATTGCCATAATGAGGAATATGGGACTTAATACCAGTAAACCGCAGCCACTGGCAAAAACATCAAATAGCCGTTTCATATATACGTTTGATTATTCAAAAAAAAGAGATGCTTTTCGGTTAATATTAAGGTCATCATTGTACAAAGTAAACGCTATCCAGTTCTAATATACAACAGTTGGAAGAGAACCTGTCATTGTGACTATAGCTTCATTATCAAGCGTCCACTTACTCCTAACTATGAATGTACTCAATGAATGTAAGTATTGGAGTTGAATACACTATTGACTATTTTGTCAACTTGTATCACTTATATCGTACCGTTATCAACGTGAATATTCTGACCAGTGATACTCTCTGCCTTCTCGCTTACAAGGAAAGCAACAGTTTCTGCAACTGAACGGATACTAGTAGCTGCCTTGAGTGACGTACGGGCATAAATCTTGCCTCTTTGTTCCTCTGTAAGAGTAGAGCTCATAGCGGTTGCCATGAAGCCAGGAACTACGACATTTGAGCGGATGCCGAGGGATCCCCACTCGCGAGCAGTATCCTTTGAGAATGCTTCGAGTGCACCCTTAGAAGAGGCATACATTGCCAATCCCTTGTAGCCTGTGTGAACAGAGATAGAAGAGATATGTACAATAGATCCCTTCACCTTGTGAAGAATCATGTTGCGAATAACATTCTTGGTCATCATCATTGGAGTGAAGACATTCACGTTGTACATAGCCTGAAGTCGCTCCAAATTGAGGTTGGTCACAATGTCATCGTATGCAACAGCTGCATTATTTACATAACCGTCAATCTGTACCTTGTTGCTACAAAAGTCTTTGAAGACATTATGGCGTACGTTTTCACAATCAGCAAGGTCAACACTCTTGAAGAAGACGTGATCAGGGCACTCTGCTTCCAGAGCCTTGAATTCATCGGTATAGCTACGAGCAATACCATATACGTTGTTGCCTTGTTCGAGTAGGACACGACAAATTTCGAGACCTACGCCACGAGAGCAACCTGTAACAATAATATTTTTACTCATGATCGTTTGAGTTTACCGGTTCTTGTTAATTCGAATTGTTCTACAAACTTAATTCTGCGTGGAATCTTGAAATCCTGCAGCTGTGAGGTAAGCGCCTTCTTAATATCAACATTGGTGAGTTCAGAACTATCTTCCAACTGGATGTCAGCACAAAGCACGCTACCGAGGACTGAATTTGCCCTACCATAGACAAGCACTTGCTTCACGCCATCGATTGCTCGAAGGACATTCTCCACTTCTCCTGGATTGACCTTGTAGCCTCCCACATTGATGAGCTCGTTCTTGCGACTCTTGAAGCGGAACAGTCCTTGCTCCTTGTCTACCCACTCGATGAGATCACCAGAGTGATAGTAATTACCCTCGAACTTGAAACTGTCGGAACGTCCAAGAAGTGACTTATGGATAAGCAGCTCGTCATCAACAACTGTAAACTTATCGCGAATCTTCTCTGGTATCTGGAAGCAATCGCCCTTGGCTGCGAACAACGATCCTGCCTCGGTTGAGGCATACACGTTATTAATCTTTGCCGTTGGAAAGATCTTCATAATGGAGTCATACAGATGCTGTTCAGACTTCTCGCCACCCAAAGTGACACGAATCACGCTCTCGTATGCATGCTCGAAAGGGAGGAGCAAACGATAGAATGTAGGAGTAGCTGACACATGAGTAATCTGATACTTGCCAATCAGCTCGTAAACATCAGCCCTCTGCTTGTTGAACACGTTGATGAGGGTATTCTGGTTCTCGAATGCTTGAAAGAACACCTGTAGACCTGCCATGTGAGTAGGGTTGTAGGCATACGCCCACACCTGGCCCTTGTACTTATCGCCAAGACGAACGCTACGAGTCAAGGTGTCAACGGTATGCACCACCTTCTTAGGCTGACCAGTAGTTCCTGAGGTGAAGATGGTGATCTCTGATGAAGACTGCTGAAGCGAAGCCACCACATCGTCCATCGAAGCAAATGATTTCTGCTCGATAACTTTTGTCTGGTTCACCTCATTCTCGTCCACACCATCAATCTCCGAAGGATTCAAGTCCGAATCCAATAGAACCAGAGGTCTATTTGCAGTCAGAGCACGGATTAGGTTAACGAAATAGACGTATACATCCCTTGTCTTGAGCAAAGGACAATATTCTATCGCATGATTAAGCGAGCAGAACAAGTCCTCGTATGTATAAGTCTTATCGTTATCTACAAGAAATACTGCCATTGCATTTAGCTAAGTTTTGCATAAATCTCACCAACAGTATTAACGAGACCATCCTCGAAGATGTCAATATCGAACTCATCCTCGATGCGAACGGTAAGTTCTGCGAGATCGAATGAAGTAAGGCCTAGATCGTCACGGAGCTTATCACCCTCGTTGAGGGTTACAACAGCTTCCATATTCTTAGAAGCACGAATATCATTAATAACTTCTAATACTTTAGTCTGCATAATGTTTTATTTATTAATTGGTTCATAGAATTTTGTTTCAGAAAGGTCAGCAGCGACACTACCCCAAGACAGCCCCACACCAAAACCACACATAATGGTCTTTTTGAGGTCATATTGTTTCTGACTGCAAACATCACTCAGCAGAAATGGTATGGTAGCAGGTCCAGTATTGCCATAGTCCTTGCAGTTGGCAGGGGCCACTTCAGCAGCAACTTTTAGTTTTTTACGAACATAGTTTACCATAAATTCATTTGCCTGATGAAGGGCATAGAATCCTACATCTTCCTTTACCCAATCCATGTACTCAATTAGTGAGTTCACATTTTTATGTACCTCGGTTATTGCAAAATTAAAAATGGCCATACCATCCATGAAAAGGTCATTCATAGTACGGCCATTCTTGTCCTCATCCCACTTTAGAACGCTTGTTTCCTCAGAAACTGGCAAACGGAAACCTCCAGCAGGAACTATCAAACGATCAGCTCCACTTCCATCACTTTGAATATGGAAGCCCATAGAAGTATTTCCTACGGTTACAAGGCTCGCGGTACCGCAATCACCGAACACCATACGAAGTGATTTATCATTAGGATTCATCATGCGTGATGTCGTATCACCAGCCAATACGAGTACATTCTTGCAAGCACCGGTAGTTATCCAAGAAGCAGCCTGAAATAAACCATAAATAAAGCCAGAGCAACCATAATGAATGTCAATACAAACAGTGTCCTTTGACAAACCTAAACGGTCTTGAAGTGCAATAGACGTTGAAGGCAGAATCCAATCGCACGTCTGGCTAACGAACACAAGTCCGTCAATCTCATCCTTATTGATTCCATCCTTTTCCATTAACGCTTCAGCTGCCTTCTGGCACATGTCAGAAGAACACATGTCTTTGTCAGCAATGCGAGCACGTTCTACACCTGTTGCCTTCATAATGTTGGCTACCTCCGTATCACCATACTCTGCACCAAGAGAAACCATTTCTAGAATATTCTTTGGCAACCATGAAGCCACGGCCTTAACCTGAACATTGTTAAGAATTACTTTCATAATTATTCATGATTATTGAAGGGTAAAACCACCATCTATCACAAGATTTGTGCCTGTAGTGAACGAAGAAGCGTCACTTAGAAAATAGATAATGGCATGTGCTACCTCTTCTGGTTTGCCAAATCGCTTTAAAGGGTATTTCTTCATTTCTTCAGAAAGTTGCTCCTCTGAAATAGTTCCTGTATCCCAAATATGTGTATTTATTATACCTGGACATACCGCATTTACTCTAATATTTTTACTTGCAAGATCCAATGCAGCATTCTTAACAAAACCACACACGGCAGCCTTAGATGTAGAATACATAACGTTGCCAACTCCTGCAATAACAGGTCCAGAAATAGACGAAGTAAATACAACAGATCCATTCTTTTCTAGTTTTTTCTTTTTCAATAATTGCTGCATCAAAAGAATTGGAGCCAAAGTATTGACAGACATTATCTGCTCCATTTTATCACGAGTGATAAAATGAGTCGGTAGTATGATGGAAAGTCCCGCATTATTGACAAGTCCATCAATTGATGGGCATTTCTCAACAATTGTTGAAATATCAACATCACATGATAAATCAGCCACAATCATTAAATGACCATTTCCCATCAATAAATCATAGGTCTGCTGTAATTTGGCCTCATTACGACCAGTCAATACAACCTTGGCACCCATCTTAGAACACTCAATGGCTGTAGCTTTTCCTATACCAGAGGAGGCTCCTGTCACCAAAATAGTTTTACCCTCAAGTGAAAAAGGATTATACATACAGTTCACTTCTTTGAAGATATTAGTTCAAAGAGTTCCTGGATAGTGTTGGTCTTGCGCATTTCGTCAGCCCTAAGCTGTACCTCATACTCATCATCCACCATTGCCATCACGCTAAGAGCAACCATGGATGACCATCCATCTAATTCTCGGAAGTTTGTTTCAGCACTAATTGTTGAAGCATCAAGATCGTCAAACTGATCTGCAAAATTCACAATAAAATCTTTCATTGATGCAATTTTTAAATGTTAATCGTAATTTTATTATATAAATCTGAATTTTATCTTTGTTAAATCATATACCATCTCTGTTCTTTCTCTGCCGTCAGGGAGTGTAAATGTAGAAACAACCTTAGCTCCATTAATCTTATGAAATTTAAAGATCTGCTTATTAATTGTATCTACTTCAATAAATAAATCTTTCACTCCCAATGTTTTCATAATCGACATGAACATGTCATTCATAGAAATTGCGACTTCAGGATCTTTTCTATTTGGCAACCATCCCCAATATTCACCTCGGGCACCTTTAGAAGAGACATAATGATTATTTGATTCACCTTTAGTTGATTTGAATCTATCAATTGCTGCCTTAATTAATTTCGGGTTTGATATTGCAGAGGTAAATAATGGCCACAGAAATGAAAATTTGTTATCACGCATTGATTTCATCTGCTTACTTGCATCTAGTGAACCGCTGCTAAAACCTACTATCAGTCCGTTCTCATCTTCTGCACAAACTATAACTTCGTTTGGATCATTAAGCATTACCTTATAATATTGCTTAAGGAAAGAATAATTTACCTGCGCAAAAAAACCTTGGTCATATTTATCTCTGATGTGCAAGTGAACATAAGCAATTTGCTTTGCATCACTTGGCTTAGCTAATCTAAATCGAATATTTGCCATATATCAAAATATTTTACCAATAACAACCACCCTCTACCGCAAAAGCATTCTTAGGTCTATCTTTGGCATCAGGATAAACGAAATACTCATTGATATAAGGCTTAAATTCATCATTCTCTTCATATCGCTTGCAAGTTATTCCAAATAGAAACTGAAGCACACCTCCCATGTGAACAGCCTTTTTGCCCATACGTTTGATATGAGCAGCCAGCGGAAGGGCGTATGCGCCACATCCTAGCAGAGCAATATCAAAATCCTTCTTGTCAATTTCGCTTTTCATCCAGTCAAGTGCATCGAACCAAGTGTCAAAGCCAACAGGATTGCCTGCAATTGACTGCACAGCCTTAATGGTCTGCAATGAAGCAAACTCAGGCAACACCTCGCTGTTCTTGAATAGTTTCTTCTTTTTGTTTTTGTACTGACTCTCGATGGTCTCAGAAAAAGGATGCACTACAAGAATCTTTTTCCCTTTTAGAGAATAGGTCCAAGGATGTTGCTGGGAAAAAAACGAATCCAAAGTTGACTTATGGACATATTTTTTATGATTAAACCAATTACTAAAAAATAGTTCTTCGATTCGCCACCTTACGAACAAGTCTATATCTTTGCAATCTTCTTTATAAAGAAGATAAAACTGTTTAAGTGTTCTCATTGAAACTGGGAAAAAACCGGCATTCATTCTCATATTTCTCTTTGATCTTGACAATAATGGAAAACTCAAAGGAAAATATCGGATTAAAAATAATGCTTGAAACTCAACACTTCCTATTCTTGATATCATGCTTGGATTCTCAGATTCGAGCAGCCGAGATATTTCTCTGATATCAGTCTCTAAATCATGTTTTCTGGGTCCTAAGAATTCATGAATACGATCTGCAAATTCAAATGTTCTATACTTCACAATATTAAATTTTAATCCATGTAGGCAAATACAAATCAGAATATTCCAACGTATTATGCCATTTATGTGGGCATATAATAAAACAATTTTTACGCTGGTTCAAGTATGCACCCCACCAAGAGAATGAACTGTTTGCCAATATGTTGCATCTAGCGATGGACAGGAGTTGCATATCGCGATAACTATCGGCACCTCGGTTGTGTGCAATAAAATGAACCTTTGCATCACCAAACTCATTCCTCATATTTTCCATACACCATTTCTGGTCATTTGAGAAAATAAAGAACTCTGGGCTAGTAATCAAGTTATAGGCCTCACGTATTGCATTACGATAATAATCAAGTGTGCATATACCTCCAAAAGAGGAAGATCCGACATAATCACCACGACGAATGTGTACAGTCACAGAGTTATCTTGTTTGAGAAGAGGTTCCAATTCCAAATTCTCCTTTGTATCGAATGGACGAAAAGTAAACTCTTTAAGAATCCTATCACGATATTTATCAAAGTAGAGTGGAGTCATCCAGTAACCATCAAAATAGCAGTCATCTATTACAGACAAAGCCTCTGGTATAAACACATACGGCTGCTGATCTGTCACAAACTCTGTCTTTCGCTTTGGAAATATGCGACGAACAGCTCGAGCAAGAACTTGATTTGGAATATAGAACGAAACCTTCATCAAATCCTTCGGTCTGGCAGGTTCTAAAGTCGCATTCGGGAATACCTTGTCTATCTCATAACCATTATGATAAAAGTTATTGCCATGATAAACCTTAATGAAAGCATTTTTATAATGTTGAGTATCAATAAAAACCTCCTCATTGGGATATTTCGCCTTCAACGCTACAGCAAAAGCATACTGAAACATCTGGTTACCTAGACCTCCTATGATATTTACGATTTTCATATACTAATCTTCAAAAATTTTTAATCTTGCAAAGGCTTCATCTAGTATCATTTCTACATCATATTCCCTTGCTGTAAGAATTGCATTTTTCCTTAATTTTTTGCGCAAATCAATATCTGAAATAAGTCTATTCATTGCGGTAGATAATGCTACTGCATCCTTAGGGGGAATAAGCAATCCATTATAACCATCAACAAGGACTTCACCATTAGCATGGAAGTCTGACGCAATAACTGGCACACCAGCTATGAATGCATCTAACAATGTTCCAGGAAAACCTTCACCCTTGAAATATGTAGGGAATAGTAAAACATCATACTCGGATAGTTGTTTATAACCATCTTCTACACTCACATCAAGAAAGCCTTTATAATTAATATTTAGGTAATAAAAATCCTTAAAATAGCCTTCATCATATGGAGGCACTAAAGTTCCGTAAATATCTAAACAAATGTTTTTATTATCTAAAGACTTAAATGCTTGGATTATTTCTTCGATTCCTTTTTGTATTAATACCCTTGAAAAATACACAAAACGTATTTTCTCAAAAATAGCTTTATCAATTGTTGGTTTAAATATTACTGGTTTAAAATTCGGAACCATTGCACAGTTAGTAATTGATAATTCCTCTAGGTCACGTTTCAAATAATTACATTGAACTACTACTTTAGTAAACACATCATATACTCTTCGGTTTTTAAGAGATACGTTTTTGAGATCTATTGCCAAATCTCCTCCTGCAACCCAATAGAAAATTCTCCGTTTTAGATGAGTTAAATTTAGTATTTTTGCTATATAATAAGCACCTCTAGTTGATATTGACAGAATGATTGGCTCACTTCTTTTAGTTCTTACAATATATATTAGAGACATAATTAACGACAATACGGATTTTTTTTTCCAAGTATCAAAGACTCTACAGTCAACATTTTTAGAGAGTATATATCTCAAAAAATGCTGATTCTTTGTTTGCACACCACCACCTGTACTTGGGCTATTTAATTGAATACTTCCTATAAAAGTTAATCTATTCATACTTTTTTCCACCTTAATTTGT
Source organism: Parabacteroides sp. AF21-43 (assembly GCF_003635435.1). Lineage (NCBI taxonomy): Bacteria > Pseudomonadati > Bacteroidota > Bacteroidia > Bacteroidales > Tannerellaceae > Parabacteroides > Parabacteroides sp. AF21-43. The sequence goes on from NZ_QTMG01000024.1 coordinate 69,134, forward strand.
TGACAAAGTAAATCCAATTTGCTTTGCAGGAACACCTGCTACTATTACATTATTAGGGATATCCTTATTTACAACAGATCCAGCCCCAATAACAACATTGTCGCCAATTGTTATAGGTCCCAAGATTATTGCTCCGACAGAAATATAAACATTGTTTCCTACATTGATACTACATTTAGAGCCAAAATTCATAGCATTACGTTTTCCAAATAAAACATTAGGAAGAACTGTGCAATTTTCTCCAATATGAATCCAACTATCACAACGAAGAAAACCTGGATGTACAATCATGACACCTGGCCCAAAAGTATTAGGAGCAACAAACATATTTGATTTTATTCTGCTGTGATTGTATCTATATTTCCAATACAACAGAAATACCCTCTCCAATAGAGTACGTTTTTCTAAATTTAGGTAAAATTCATAATGCCTCAATACACGAAAAAATTCATATATATAATAATTTTCATATCCTCCCAATCTTTTTATCATACGCTTATAAAAAGTCTGGGAACCAAACCCTAGATTATCTCGCTTTAAATATTCTTGCAGATCTTTTCTTGTAAATATCATAAACGTGATGTTTAGTTCTGCTTATTAGGGGGTTATCGCAAGAACCCCCGATAATTGATCTTTATATTAGATAATCGAGAATATATGTAAGCTGATGGAATAAACATATAATACATATACCTAAAGAAATTCACAGACTGTGATCTCACCAATGAGAAAAAAATGCATCCCATAATTGCGAACATAAATCGATTAAATCTTTCATTATTAGTTAAAATAAAACGATTCCATATTGACAATCCTAGACCTATCACCAATCCATTATATACAAACCCTAAAAAGCCACAAAAGATATAACCTTCAGCAAAAGGATGAAAAGCCCATCCCTGAGAGGCGCTTACTTGAGAACTAGGAAAAAGAGAATCTGCAATCAAAAAATATAACCAATCACCTCCCAATAATGGAAATGTTTTTATAATCTGAGAATTAATAACCATTAATGGATCAATAATATTTTTGCCAATAACACCAACCAAATTATACGCTGGCGCTGTATAATCTTGTTTAAGTAAAATATCTTCCAATGTCCCCTCATTAACACCTCCTCTTAACGAATAAGTAAAACTCGCTAAATATAGAAACGTAATAGCGATAAAAGACAAAACAAAAACTTGTTTAATCCTTATCTTACGTCCATATATCCATAAAAGTACAAGTCCCAATATAACTGCAAGGATATCAGAACGAGATCCTGATAGAATATTATAGATAGTATAAAGTAAAATATTATATGCAGTAAAAACTTGCATATACCATTTTTTCTGTTCCATAGCAACCATTGGGAATATCACGAAAGCAGGCAACCACTTAAACATTTGATCAATTATAGTCATCAAAATATTCTCGTTTCCCATCGATCCATTTTCCACTAAGGATTGGTAAGAAATTTTCACCATATTGGTAACTAATAAATATGAACTTAAAAAACTAAACACAAGAACAAAAAAACAAACTATTGATTTTGAATTTCTCCTCCTATAATATACAACATTATAGACCTTATGAATTTTGGATGTATGATTTAGGACTATAAATAACGTAATCAATGAAAAGTTAACAAACCAATACAATTCACACCAAACATCTTTTCCCCAGTATGCATCATATAGATATGGAAAAAATCTATAAGTAATTTCTGTCGGTAATAAATACAAATAAATAACCATACAAAAAATGGCATAAAATCTATTTCTATTCCATAACTTAAATATACATGATACCCATACAAAAACTTGAAAACACAACAATATTATATCCATATTAATATCATCCATAGAATTAAAAGTTTAGCAATCAATCGAATTCCACTATATATAATTAACTAAGTAAAAACATTGTACATTATCATCAACACAAGCCATTCATCACTAACAATTACAATTAGATAACCATAGCCTAACACCAATAAAATATCATCGAAAAACTTTCAAAAAAGTTTACTTTTTATCACATGTGCAATTTTTTCATTGACAGACAAAATCATTTCATTAACTAAAATCTTGCATAAAAGAAAATCTGCTAAAACTGTATACAAGACTCCACTTATCAGCAAACAAACTATATTATTCAAATAATAATTGAGAATATTTTTATAAAAGAGATACAAGAATATTGCAATTAAAATTAATAAAACAATTTGACTAAGCAACTTTACTATATCTTTAAACCAAAAAACTTTTGCTAATGAATTTATATAAAATAGAGAAATCAAAGCAAACAATCCCATAGATATAGTCTCAACAAATCCAACAAAGATATAATTTACTTGTATTGAAAATATAATCGAAGAAAAAAAGAAAATAAATGTCACTAACCCACTAAAAACCGCAAATATTTTTTGCTTATTTAATGAATAAAAAACATTCCTCGTCAAATTCATTATTGCAATCAGCACTCCATTCACAAGATATATAGGAAGAACTGAAGATAATCCAATAACAGCTTCATTATCAAATTCCCCTCTTAAAAAAAGAACACTTATTATTGGGCAAGCAAATACGGATGTAAAAACAGCAACAAATGTTGAAAAAACAACGACGGCTTCTATTTGTTTCCAAAAATTAATAAATCCTTGGTTAACTATTTCCTTATTCTTTGAAGAAAGAGACCTAGCAAGATCAGGGAAAGAAACGGTTGACAACCCCATACTTGCAGCAACAGAAAGAAAAGCGCAAAAACTATGAGAATAACCTAAAAGCGAAACGCCACCTTCATAATCTAGTTGTCCGGCCCACAAATATGCAATTGAAGCAAACGAATGGAATGGGAAAAAAGATATAATTATTAGTATAATGTTTTGGACAACTACAAAAGAGTCCATTTTGGTATACGATTGGGATTTCTTGAATAAATTACCATAATATCGATTTACTATATAAGAAATAAATGCTGAAAATAGCATACCAAAAGCAATAGAATTTACTCCTATAACCTGATGAAGAATAAGCACAAATAATATGATAAAAATGTATACCAGCAACTGAGATAAAGATACAATTAAAAAATTTTTGAAATAATTTTGGACAGAAGAAAGAAAACCATTAACGATTGACATGTATGCATTAATCCACAATAAAAAAGCCAACAATAAAGAAAGATTATAATATGATTTTTCTATGGAACCAACAATGTAATCCATATTAAAATATGTAATTACAAAGCCAACAACAGCTATAAGCAATGCTATTTTTGATACACACTCTTTTATAGTCCAAATATAAGAATCTAACTCAACTGAATCTATTCGAGCAAAAATAGGGAAAAACAAAGATGAAAAAACAGCACCAGACGCACCTGTTATAATCGCAGGAATGGAGAGAAACGAAAAATAAATATCCATCTCTTTCCCTAAGCCAAAGAAATAGGCATACAACAATTGGCAAACAAAGCCTAATATACCACAAACAATAAAAATAAGACTAATAACGAATGTTTTTTTCATACATTTACATATGTCAACCTTCAGAACATCGTATTACAAATTCCTAAATCCGACAGAAACAATGAAATTTTACTTTGAAAGAAATGCTCCGATACTAAACAGTAACATGCATATCATAAAGATCCAATATTGAGGAGTACTTTCAAGAGTCTCCCTTTTATTCATTACGCATGAAAAAAATCTTTGGAATTCTTCTTTTTCTGTAAATAAATTCTATCGCTTATGATATAACTTCATCATATCTAGGAATGGCAAAGTTCTGATTGATATTATTGCCTTCGAACATGAAGTTCTATGGCTTCTCGATGATTATGGCAAAATATCTTACTGTCTAACACCACAAGTGCCTGGTATCTACCTCCACCGAAACCATGCATTTTCCACGCAAACACGTCATATCCTTGCCTTCTATGACAGAACAACCCTCCTTTTAAGGAGCTATTTGAAGCCGTTGGTGGTATGAACCACATACAAATGTACTACCTATACAACGACTTTCCAAATTGGAATATTACTTTACGATACCTTTTTCAAGATACTCAGCAAGGTTCATCTTGCGAACACCTTCAGCAGCATGATCAGCAGCGACTTTAGCCATATCATGCTTAACCATGAGCTCGACGAGTTGCTCGAAGGTGGTGGTCATAGGATTCCAACCAAGTTCATTCTTAGCCTTGGTTGGATCGCCCCAGAGATTCACCACATCGGTAGGACGATAGAAATCTTCAGATACGGCTACAACGACCTTGCCTACAAGAAATTCAGGGCCAGATATTACAATACCTTTCTCATTAATGCCTTCACCTTCCCAACTAAGTTCTATACCAGCGTGATGGAAAGCGAGAGTAGCAAACTCACGAACAGTATGCTGTACACCTGTAGCAATAACGAAATCTTCTGGCTTATCGTGCTGGAGGATAAGCCACATACACTCAACATAATCCTTGGCATACCCCCAGTCGCGAAGGGAGTCTAGATTGCCAAGGTAGAGGCAATCCTGCTTACCCTGGGTAATGTGTGCAGCAGCGAGAGTTATCTTGCGGGTTACGAATGTCTCGCCTCTACGCTCAGACTCGTGGTTGAAGAGGATGCCTGAGCAACAGAACATATCATATGCCTCACGATACTCCTTCACAATCCAGAAGCCATAGAGTTTAGCGACAGCATATGGTGAATATGGGTGAAATGGGGTATTCTCGTTCTGGGGAACCTCCTCTACCTTACCATAGAGCTCAGAAGTTGATGCCTGATAAATCTTACAGCTCTTCTCAAGGTGATTGGTACGGACAGCCTCCAGTATGCGAAGAACACCTGTTGCATCTACCTCTGCAGTAAACTCAGGAGCATCGAAAGACACTTGAACGTGAGACTGAGCAGCCAAGTTATAAATCTCTGTCGGCTGCACCTTGTCCACAAGCTTCACAAGCGACATAGAGTCGGTGAGGTCAGCATAATGCAGGTGGAAATTTGGAGTTCCTTCGAGGTGCGCGATACGCTCACGGAAATCTACTGATGAGCGGCGGATGATACCATGGACCTCATAGCCCTTGGCCAAAAGAAATTCAGAGAGGTAGCTACCGTCCTGTCCAGTAACACCTGTGATAAGTGCAATATTCTTTGACATAATTGTATTTTTTGCGTTATTGAATTGTTTTCAACTTATGCTCTCCTCGTACCATTCGAAAAGCTTCTGAACACCATCTTCAATATCAACCTTATGTGTCCATCCAAGAAAATGAAGCTTGCTGACATCTATGAGCTTACGCATAGTACCATCAGGTTTAGCAGTATCAAACTCAACTGTTCCGGTGAAACCTACTGCCTTGACTACAAGTTCTGAAAGCTCGCAAATGGTGATTTCCTTCCCTGTACCCACATTGATGTGACAGTTGCGGATCTCGCCAAGGCTTGGGATTGCGCCACCACGACCAGTTGAGTGGTTGCGATCAACTACACCATCCGCTTTGTTGCCGTAATGGACTGATGAGTATTTCTCGATACCAATGATGTCGGAGAAGTTAACGTTGAGAAGAACGTGAACTGATGCGTCTGCCATATCCTCACTCCAGAGGAACTCACGAAGAGGCTTACCTGTGCCCCAGAGGTTCACCTTGTTGTGCTCTATACCATAGAAGGAAAGGACTTTGAGAATCTCAGCTTCTGAACTGTTGCCATCAATGACATAACGATTTTCCTTTATATTTGCTCCTACAGGACGAATATTGAGGTCTTTGCGAATAGCTTCCCAATTACCATCGTTGATGAGCTTTGCGAGATAAACCTTACGCATCATGGCTGGCATAACGTGCGAATTCTCCAGATGAAAATTGTCATTAGGACCATAGAGGTTGGTAGGCATTACGGCAATATAGTTGGTACCGTACTGGAGATTGTACGACTCGCACATCTTGAGACCAGCAATCTTGGCAATGGCGTATTCCTCGTTGGTGTATTCCAATTCACTAGTGAGGAGGCAGTCCTCCTTCATGGGCTGAAGCGCATTCTTAGGATAGATACAGGTAGAGCCAAGGAAGAGGAGTTTCTTCACATCATGAGCATATGCCTCGGAAATAACGTTGCACTGGATCTTCATATTCATCATCAGAAAGTCAGCACGATAAAGACTGTTGGCCATGATGCCACCTACAAAGGCAGCTGCTAGTACTACAGCATCAGGCTGCTCCTCATCGAAAAACTTTTTTACAGCATACTGATCTGTGAGATCAAGATCCTTGTGAGTGCGACCTACGAGATTGGTGTAGCCTCTCCGCAAGAGGTTGTTCCAAATTGCGGAACCTACGAGGCCCCTATGGCCTGCAACATATATTTTGCTTGATTTATCTAACATATGATTAATTTGAAAATAAAAAAGCGTGTTTCACTCTGAATTATTTTTATTGTGCGGAATAATCATTGAACCCACAGATCCACATACTATAATGCAGATTCAAATAAAATAATATATCAATTACTCTTTAAGGAATGCACAAATGGTCATTTATCAACGCATATATAATATGTTGAATACCATTCTGCAAATGCTCTAAGACCATCACGCAAAGAAGTTGATGGCTTAAATCCAAAATCTTGTTCAAGAGGTGTAGTATCTGCATATGTTACAGATACGTCACCAGGCCGCATTGGGACAAGTTCCTTGTGAGCCTCAAAATCGTAGTTCTGCGGTAGCACCTTGGCACGGATGAGCTCCTCCTGTAGGATAGAGACGAAGTCAAGAAGGTTTTCAGGTGAATTGTTACCGATATTATATACTTTGTACGCTGGGATTGGAAGTCCATCTTCTCCATTCTGCTTCTCGGGAGCGTGCTGCATGATGCGAACTACACCCTCGACGATATCATCGACATAGGTAAAGTCACGCTTGCAGTTTCCATAGTTAAAGATCTGGATGGTCTTGCCATCACGAAGCTTGTTGGTGAATCCGAAGTAGGCCATATCAGGACGGCCTGCAGGTCCATATACAGTGAAGAAACGAAGACCTGTTGATGGGATATTGTAAAGCTTCGAATAAGCGTGTGCCATAAGTTCGTTACTCTTCTTGGTGGCAGCATACAGGCTGACTGGATTATCCACCTTGTCATCTGTTGAATATGGAACCTTCTTATTAGAACCATAGACTGATGATGATGATGCATATACCAAATGTTCAACTTCATGATGACGGCAAGCTTCAAGAAGGTTGTAGAAACCGATAAGATTGCTCTCTATGTAGGCATCAGGATTGGTGATAGAGTAACGAACTCCTGCCTGAGCTGCGAGATTTACGACAACAGCTATCTTGTTGTCAGTAAATATCTTCTCGACAGCAACCTTATCTGAGATGCTTGCATGAACAAACTCCCAATCTCGGTTAAGAGCCTCTATTTCTTTGAGACGCTCGTACTTGATGTTGACATCGTAGTAGTCTGTGATGCTGTCAATACCGATTACCTTGATATTCTTTATATCCTTAAACAAACGCTTAACGAGATTAGATCCGATAAAGCCTGCTGCTCCAGTAACGAGAACGGTCTTGCCCTCAAGATTTACATTATACTGTACCATGAGTTAATCACGCTTAAATATGTCACGAGTATAAACCTTCTCAATCACATCATCGAGGCATGAGTCATAGCGGTTGGCGATGATGGCCTTTGACTTCTGTTTGAACTCCTCAAGATTGTTGATTACCAGAGAGCCGAAGAATGAAGTACCATTTTCAAGAGTTGGCTCATAGATTATGACCTCTGCGCCTTTGGCCTTGATACGCTTCATGATACCCTGGATTGCAGACTGGCGGAAGTTGTCAGAGTTAGACTTCATAGTCAAGCGGTACACACCGATAACACATTCATGCTCTTTAGCGGCATCCCATACAGCATTTTCATTGTAATAGCCAGCCTTGCGAAGTACGGCATCGGCAATATAATCCTTTCGGGTACGATTAGACTCCACAATCGCAGACATCATAGCCTGTGGCACGTTTTCATAATTGGCAAGAAGTTGCTTGGTATCCTTTGGGAGACAATAACCACCATAACCAAATGACGGGTTATTGTAGTGAGTACCAATACGTGGATCGAGACCAATGCCATTAATAATTGCCTGTGAATCGAGCCCCTTTACTTCCGCATAGGTATCAAGCTCATTGAAATAAGAAACTCGAAGAGCGAGATAGGTGTTGGCAAAGAGTTTGACAGCCTCTGCTTCCTTCATACCCATGAATAGAGTCGGAACGTTCTCCTTGATTGCACCCTCTTGAAGAAGATTCGCAAAGATCTTGGCGTAATCTTCCGCATTTGGATTGCCAATAGCTGCAATTGCCGCATTCTCCTCATCCCAGTTTCTATCTTGATCAGAGGGGAGTACTTTAGGATAGCCCACGATAATTCTCGAAGGTTCCAAATTATCAAGTAAGGCCTTGCTTTCACGAAGAAACTCTGGAGAGAATAGAAGATTGAAATAATGTCCCTTAAGAGATGGATCTGTCATAAACTTGAGAGCATACTTCACATAAAGCGAACGGCAATACCCAACAGGAATGGTTGATTTAATGACCATCACGGCATCCGGATTGACGTTCAATACCAAATCGATCACATCCTCTATATGATGTGTATCGAAGTAATTCCGCAGCGGATCATAATTGGTGGGAGCCGCAATGACAATGAAATCGGCATCACGATAAGCCGCCTCGCCATCAAGCGTAGCTCGCAGGTTCAAATCTTTCTCAGCGAGATATCGCTTGATATACTCATCTTGAATCGGTGATTTCTTACGGTTGATAAGATCCACCTTCTCCGGTATCACGTCCACCGCTGTCACCGGATGATGTTGTGCCAGCAAGGTAGCGATACTCAATCCCACGTAACCGGTTCCGGCCACGGCGATCTTGATTTCTTTATTCATATTGATTATTTTTTTGTTAGCCCTAAAATACTTTTCATCTTTCTGATTTTCAAAAAGATGATTCACAGTTAAGTTGTTTGTTTTATACCAAAAGTAACAGGTAGTAAGTATTCAATTTAGGACATACTCCTCATTAAGACACTTCAAAAGTGTCTTAACCGAGTTCAGTAAAAAATATTGCGTTTACCTTCTTTATTCAATCACCCAATCCCCCAACGTTCGCTTCTCCGTATCGAAATTGATCCCAACCTTTACGATGGGTAATCCGCAAAGGGCGAAGCGCTCCGGGTAATTGCGCAAATGGATTTGCTCAAGGGCTGTATCCGCGGTTTTATTCAACTTTAATTCCACGACATAGAGGGTGGTCGGGGTGCGCATCACCATATCCACACGGCCTTTGGGGGTACGGACCTCTACGTCCACATAATTGCCTATCAACGTAAAAATCACATAAAGCAATTGTTGGTAATGTCCCTCGTAATGCGTATTCTCGCAATAGGGGATCGTGGAGAGAACCGTGCGCATCAAAACTAAAGCGCCGTCCATATCGCCATTATAAATCTTCTCCGCCACCAACGTATTCAACTCGGCGGGGCGTTGCACATAGTTAGGCAACAAGCTGCGCATCAAGCCGATCCGAACCTCCTTGTTCGGGATATCCAACTGATACAGGCCGCTGAAACGGGGATGCCGAAGCACCGTCTTCGGTGTTTCTTTTTAATCATATAAAAGATTTTTTATAGGCGGATTTCAAGAGCGACGTGATGTCGGTTTTGTCTTCCGCCTGTATTTTTGCTATCGAAAAAAATACGATTCATTCAATTGATATAGAAGTTTTTAGGTGTAATAATACTAAAAAAGCATTTCGACTGTCCGAGTGGCAGCATCATGAAACATCTAAGAGAGTTCGTAACTTCAGTACCTGAATACCGTAGAACCGGGAAAGGCAATTTCAAGCATAAACTTGAAGACATACTTATGCTTGTCATATTGGGCAGGCTCAGTAAGTGCATTACCAAAACCGAGATACTCGAGTTTGGCAAACGTTATCCTATATGGATAATTAATCGACAGGATGAGATGGCGAATCAATTCAATCCAACTCCTCAAACTGGGAGTTCTGGCTCTTGAACTCAGGGACGAAGGCTTTCATCTCCTTCACCATCAAAAGGATTTGGACACGGAGAGACAATTCGGTTAATACATTAATATGTTCTACTACATCCTTATAGATATACTCACGAACCGCCGCTACTCGAATCTTCTCGTGAGGGGTCTCTTTCGTGTTCTCCTTATTATTCAGTAGCTCTTCATACAATTTCTCGCCGGGGCGAAGACCAGTATACTTGATCTCGATATCCTTGTCTACCTGCAACCCGGACAGTTCAATCATGCGCTTCGCCAAATCCGCTATCTTCACCGGTTCTCCCATGTCGAAGATAAAGATCTCACCGCCCTTACCCATCGTACCGGCCTCTAATACCAGACGACAAGCCTCCGGGATGGTCATGAAGTAACGGATAATATCGGGATGGGTGACCGTCACTGGGCCTCCTTGAGCGATTTGTTCCCGGAAACGGGGGATAACCGAACCATTACTACCTAAGACATTGCCAAAGCGGGTCGTAATGAAACGCGTCTCGCCTTTCACCTCTCCTCGCTCAATCGCAAGGCTCAGACTCTGTACGTAGATCTCGGCCAAGCGTTTGCTACATCCCATGATGTTCGTGGGGTTCACCGCCTTATCCGTACTGATCATCACAAATTTCTCCACGCCATAGCTTACAGCGGCATCTGCCATCACACGAGTACCGAACACGTTTGTTCGGATCGCCTCGCAGGGGTTCTCTTCCATCAAGGGGACATGCTTGTAGGCCGCCGCATGGAACACCACTTGGGGGTGCCAGTTGCGGAACACATAATCCACACGGTCCGGGCTGCGAACATCGCCGATCACCGGAACAAAGTTCAGTTCCTTGTATTTCTCTTCCAATTCCAAACGAAGATTATGCATCGGAGTCTCAGCGGAGTCGAAGCAAACCAACTTCTTAATCGGAAAATGAGCCAGCTGGCGACAGATCTCGCTACCGATACTGCCGGCGGCTCCCGTGACAAGCACGGTCTTCCCTTCCAACAGATTGCCGATCTCATCCAGATTGATATGGATCTCCTCACGACCTAGCAAATCCTCGATACGGATCTCTCGGACGGAACGTTTCGCCTCACCTCCACGTAGCTCCTCCATCTCCGGGACTACCAACGTCTTCAAGGAGGCCTGCTCGCAATAACGGATCAAACGGTCACGCTCCTGATGGGCAACCTTTATATTGGGGAAGAGAACGCCATCCAAGCTGTTGCGAGGGATCAAGCGATACAGATCCTCCACGTTCTCGATCTGGTAGACCGGTAACTCCGCGATCCGGATGCTTTTCTTGGAATTGCCAAAGGAAAGGAAGCCCATGATGCTATAATTCTGCATGAATACCTGACGGTTCGCCGATGTGGCGATCATCACGCTCTCCTCCTCCGTGCCAAAGACCAGTACCCGCTTGCGTTTCTTGCCGAGTTGCAGGAGGACGCTGTTATAGACATTGATCACGAAGACACGCAACGTGACCAACATCACGATCGTCAACGTACTGTCCATGATTCCACCCAACCAATAGATAGAAGGGCTGAAACGGGCTTTCAACAGCCAAAGCAGCAGGAACATCAAGAGCGACTTGCCGATCGCAGCACCACCGATCCGCCACAAGCCACGCAGCGTGGAATGACGAATAACCCCATGATATGCTTTGAACAGCAAGAACGAAACGATACTGGCCACAAATGAGGAGAGGCCCACTTTCAGCACATCAGACTCTCCTATACGTATATGCAGAATGGAGAACATTCCTAGTACGCCCAGCAACGACACGGAGAGCGAGACGAAAAGGTCCGCACTAAAAATGATCCAACGGTTGATATACCGCAAATTCACCAGACGGCCTAAGGCCAATCGCCATCTGCCCTTATGAAAATCCATCATTTGTATTTTGTTTGTTTTATATTCAATGCCCTAACTTTTCCCAACGGCGGTGCCTGTGACTCGTGGCGTCCCGAAGCGGCGGGCGTAATACAGCTTTCCGTCCGCAAGATCGTACCATCACCCTGGTGGATGATTTGGATCGCATGGGTTGCATTGGGCACGATCTGCACATTGCAACCGTAGATATGGAAGACGAAACGTGCTTGTTCCGCCCGCTCATGGTTTTCTGTCATATCGTAATTTTTTCAGTAAGGTTATCACTTTTCGTTTCCCTTGGAAAACGAGGTATATATGAATTGTCCTATGAAGTATATATCAATTACCTAACGCAGTATATATCCTCGGGCATATGCAGTATATCTTCTCAAAAACGGCCAGTTGAGCGGTGTCTGAGACGACTGCTCCACGCATCGTTGATACGGGCACGGATGTTGCTGACGCTTTTACCCTTCGTGATTCGGGGGGTGATGGGTAGAAAGAGGCGGATGAAACGCTCTTTGACCATCTCCTCGGGGGTTATTTTCAGCTCGTTCTCTTGCATGACCAGAATGACTTGGGCCAACTCGGTAACCGTCCGGCACTCGACGATCTGCGCAAGATAGCGTTCCAGATCCTCTTCTTTATTTATATAGGCACGAAAACGGATCGTTTCAGGCATGAGACCGGATCTACCGTCCCCCTCTTCTAGGGAGGTCTCCCCGCAATATTCCCCCACATAGAAGTTCTGGATGGCTTCCGTAGCGTTGGGGAGTATCTGGTTATTGCCGCCGTGTATGGTAATCGTTATATCAGACATAAGGTATATATGAATCGTTTGTCAATGAAAAGTAAACAGTTTGTCAACGGTTATCAACGGATTTGATTTCGCTATCCGGGGGTTGTACTTTCGCATTGTCAACAATAAGTTTAATCTTTTAAAAAAAGAAGTATGATTAATTATTCAACTTACATGTGGAAAAGTCCACTGGATGAGACAGCAAAGGAACAGGCGTACGCCAAGAACCAAGTGACGAAAGTGATGAGTTTCGATGATTTCGTGAAGCACATCTCAGATCACAACGGTGTTTTCACACGCGGCACGGTAAAAGGCGTGGTAAGCGACACCTGCTCATGTCTAGTGGAACAATTGCTGAACGGCTACAAGGTACAATTCGGCGAACTAGGAATCTTTAGCATCTCCATCACCTGCGAGCCGGCCGCTACACTCAAGGACTTCTCCAGCGATAATATCAAGGCAGTGAACATTCTATTCAATCCGGGTATAGACTTCGAGAACCTACGTTCTAAGGCAGAATTCAACCTAGTAACCAGCCGCGCGATCCAAGCCGCCTCGCTGAAGGCGGTAAAGGAGAATAAAGACACGGTAGACTTGGCAGCGTTGAAGAAAGGAGACTCAGAATCTCCCGATGAGATCTAAATCCTACCATTGAGAAATACGGCTCTTAACCATGAAGCTTATTTTATTCATTTATTTAAAGACTACAAGTATGAAAAAAACAAATTGGAAGAGCGTCTTGCTCTACATCATCCGTATTGTCGAACTGGTCATCACCGGTGCTGCCGGTGGAGCCGCTAGCGGTTGGATCGGATGAGAACCATCACGTTGATTATCGTGCATTGCTCTGCCAATAGGCAGGGCAGCACTTTACGGATGATGGACATCGACCGTCTGCATCGCTCTCTCGGCTGGAAAGGCTGCGGATATCACTTCGTTATCCCGACCGATGGTACGATCGAGACCGGTAGGCCCCTTGAACAAGTGGGCGCTCACTGTAAGAACCACAATCGGTACAGTATCGGGGTTTGCTATATCGGAGGACTCGCCAACGATGGAAAGACTCCCATGGATACCCGAACGGAAGCCCAACGAGAAGCCCTACAGGGTTTGCTTCGTGAATTGCATCAGCGATTCCCCAAAGCCCTAATCGTGGGACATCAAGACTTGGACCCGTCGAAATCCTGTCCCTGTTTTAATGTCGTGAACGAGTTTTCCGATTAGTTTAACGCAGGGAGTCCCTTCACCTCCCTCGTATGCCACGCTTGGTAGGCGGGAGCGGAGAGTTCAGGTACAGTCAATTGCTTGTAATCCTTATCGTCTCTTCGCAAGATATGCCTGCGAGCATACGAGCGGAGTGAACGATCCGTTACGGAAACCATGACAACCGGAAAAGGATAAGCGTACAGGCGCATCGGCGTGATCTCACTATCCGGAAAGGCACGACGCAATTGATAAGCGGAACGTTCGAACGCGACCCAATAAGATCCCGTACAATATAAATGGATCGAGGTCTGATTCGCACACTCACGATTCATGATCTCTCTCAAATGCCCTTTCAGCAATAGCATCAAACGGATACCGGAGGGAATTTCGCTTTCCTTTCTCATGACAGTCTACTATTTAATGTTTTAGCCAAATATCGTAATCGTGTAAACGCTGTATCAACAAGGCCTTGCTTCTCTTAGGCGAAGGGTCATCCCGCCAGGGATCTACCAGCTCATGCGCCATACGGTAATACAGGTTGCTATTCGTGCAGCCGTAAAGCGTGACGAGTAGCAAGGCACGAGAATTCACTGCCTTAACCAATGGAAGCATATTGCGTAGGGTGGAATACAAGCGTTCAAACTCCTCTTCCTGATCCAACAGCTTATAGGCCGGAAGGAGTAATGAGTAAACCTTGCAACGCATCACGTCGGTCTCCACACGAAGGGAAGCATAGCCCTTCAGCACCTCATGAACCAAAAGTTCGTCTTCCTTTCCCAATTTGCCCGAGAGATAATAACGCCCCAACGCCTTGTGCATACCTTCCGATAAACGATCGTTATCCAAATGGGTATAAACGTGCTTGCCTTTCGTATTCAACTCGATCAGCTCATACTCGCCTTGCCTTACCTCAAATAGAGGAACCCACATACAGTCAAGGATACGTACCATGACATCCTTATGACCTCCACCCGGTTGCACCACCACCTCAGCCTCCATCCCCATGAAAGAACCCGAGGTGATACGTACACGGTCACCTTTCAGCAAGCGACCGCTATCCGGTACGTACACCGGAAGCTCATTGGAATAAGATTCTGCCATCCAGCGTAAGGTCTCCATCTCATGATCTGACAGGTAAGGGAAATAAGAGTGTTCGCCCACGGATACCCGAGGAAGAAGATTATATAAGGGCATGATACGTTTCAAACGGAAAATCTCATTCTCCGAAGCATGGATAAACACATAGTTGTATAAAAGAGGCTTCCTCGTATTGACCATCTTGCCTCCCACCTTGCGAGCCTCGACATACGAGGGGGCAAAGTACTCGAACAAGGGTTCCCCACAACGTTTACGACGAGAAAGCTCGGCATCTAATCCTTTTGACGAATAGATATTATCACGTCCCCCAACAGCGGTAGGAAGCGTCAGTACGTACCAGCGTACAGCCTCCTGGCTACGGCGATTGCGTATATGCACCATAGCTCTATCAGAGCTATTACTTGTCATGATATTCATTGAGGAAGATAATTCAGAGCCTTATCAAGATATTCTTGTAATACCCTGATAAATAAATACTTATGTGAAAATAAAAAGGAATTACTGAAAATTTGCATCCCTTCAATACTCATGCTACTTGGCGAGTAGCCAAACTGACTGCTACTTGGCGAGTAGCCTTAACAAGAGG
>NZ_QTMG01000024.1:84756-85018 GCF_003635435.1 Parabacteroides sp. AF21-43
GCTACTTGGCGAGTAGCCAAACTGACTGCTACTTGGCGAGTAGCCTTAACAAGAGGAGTGAAAGGATATTCCTTAGTTGTAGAGACGGAGCGTGTCCCGTTTCATCCCCTTACAATGGTATTTTAGTTACTATCAGGCGGTGGGAGACGGAGCACGCTCCATCTCTACATGATGTTATATGGAATTTACTTCGGATAACGTGATGATTTCGGGAATAACGAGGCCATTTCGTTTCTATTGCCATGTCTATACATCAGAAATA
>NZ_QTMG01000025.1:0-82952 GCF_003635435.1 Parabacteroides sp. AF21-43
ATCTGTGAAGTAAATTTAGGCATAGTCAACTTGAGAAGCCTTTTTGGGGAGAAGATATACTTCGATGCCACTTGAAGTATATCTTCTCCGGGCATAGGATATATACTGTATCGGCAAAGTAAGTATATCTGGATAAAAACATGACTTTTTCACCCAACCAGCCACTTCTCGATATTGCGGGTCTCGGCAGAGAAGTTCACGCCGATCTTGAAGACCTCCCGATTGTCTCCGGCGAAGGGTAGGGCGTAGCCTTTCTCCTCGATTTGCCGCAGGGCCTCCTCGGCGGTTCCGTTGAGCTTGAACTCCATGATATATACATAGCGATCGGTTTGCAAGACGAGGTCTATACGCCCGTTCGAGGTATGGTACTCCACTTGCGTGTACAGGCCGACCAGCTTGAAGACGATGAAGAGGACGTTCCGGTAATGCAGCTCCGTGTCTCGTTCCGGCTTTTGCCCGGCGATCACCTCGTAGGGTGTGTCGGCGAAGAAGCTTTGGAGGCGGTGGAAGAAGGCGTCGTAATTGCCAGACCGTATCTCCCGTACGAACTGTCCGATCTCGAAGGGGGTCTTAGAGGCTTGTATGCTCGTATAGAAAGGAAGTAGGTATTTGACGAAACCTTCTTCCACCTCCTTGTTCGGGAACCCCAGTCGATAAATGCCAAACTCAGGATCATAGCCCTTGATGGTCAGGTATCCGCTTTGGTAGATGACGGGTATGGGATTGTTCGAGGTGGAGTCGATGCTGTTGAGCACGTCGGCGTCAGTCTCCGTGTTGGCCATCTCGTAGAGGTCGTAATGGGTGTGCTTGAGCAGCTCCACGAGGTAGGAGGGTGTTCCGGTCTCGAACCAGTAGTCTCCGAATTCCATCTTAGCGAAGGTATTCAATAGGCTGAATGGATTGTATATACCCTCGGACTTGGCAGTGAAATGGTATCCGTCATAGCGTTGCTTGAGTTTTAGGCAGGTTTCCTCGTAGGTCGTCATTTGGGTATCAGCCAGTTCCTTCACTTCGTCATCCAGATAGGCATGTATCTCTTTCTCTGTGATGCCGCATATCTCGACGTACCGATTATCCATCGACAGGTCCATGAGGTTGTTGAGGTCGCTGAACACGCTTATCTTGCCGAACTTGGTCACACCTGTGAGCAGGGCGAAACGGATGGCCCTATCCATGGTCTTCAATACGCCGTAGAAGGGTTTGAGCATGTTCCGGAGCCGGTTTTGCATCTCCTTGTCGTGCAAGTTCTGTAGCAAGGGCTTGTCGTACTCGTCTATCAGGATCACGGCCCTTTGTCCGGTTTTGCGGTAGGCCCGGTCGATGATTCCGGCGAAACGGAGGGGCAGGGTCACTTCCGAGGGACGTGTCCCATATTCGTCTTCGTACCGGGACAGGATGTCGTTTAATATCTTGTATAAGCTATCCGGAGAGTCGTATTGGGAGATATTCAGGTCAAAATGGAGGATCGGGTATTCTTTCCAGTCCTTTTCCAGTTTCTCCATGGCCAGTCCCTCGAACAACTCCTTTTTCCCTTGGAAGTAGGCCTCCAGCGTGGACAGCAACAGGCTTTTCCCGAAGCGTCGGGGGCGGCTGAGGAAGTAATACTGTCCGGTAGTAACCAATTGATAGACCAAGGCTGTCTTGTCAATATAGAGATAGCCGTCCTTGCGAATTTTCTCGAAGTTCTGTATGCCGATGGGATAAATTGTCTGGTTCATATCGTCCTATATTTTATGCGACTTATAAGCAAAGTTACATAAAATATAGGAGAGGAACCGTATCTTTAGAAGTAAATTTTCAACAATAATATCTTACTATGAAGTCGATTCATAACTAGCTGATAATAAGATAGATAAATATGCTTGTCGGATTTCCGTAAAAACACGTACATGTTTTCACGGATTCACGTACGTGTTTTTGGAAATTCACGTACGTGTTTTCCGAAAAACATGTACGAATAAAAAACAAGTCTGGAAAAATAGACAATAAGTAAGAAGTTTTTTACTCCTTATACTTAGCCACCATAATCACGGGGTTGGATTCCTCATTCAATCCCGCTGCGATCTCATTCAAGCGGCCTTTCAGCTTACCTTTCCTGTAGGCTTCCACCAACTCATTGGCTTCTAGTTTCTTTATGAAAGCGATCCCATCGTTATTGATGATCTTTAGTATTCCGTGTTCGTACCACATATCAACGGGTGTCTGATCTACGAAATCGTTATTATATACGACACACTCAAAGATAGCGTCCTCTTGTTTATCATATACCAAGTCGGTTCTGGGGAATCCGGTTTCTTTCTCAAAATCCCATTGTTTCTTTGTTGTTTGCATGAAATAATACCGGTCGGTAAGAATACTTGGATAAAGAAATACTTCCGGGGCCATAGAGCGGATAGGTGGAGTCCTTACGATAAAGGGTTTGATAGAGTGATCTTGGGAATAACTATAAATCGTATCTGTAGATGGCTCTATTAAGACCCAACTTCCATTTTGGGAAATTAATTCGGTATTACGAGGTCCTGCGGACCAAATTCCTTTTGATAAAAACGGTGATATCTTATGCTCATAAGGGAGTTCGATTTCCTTGACAATGCTCCCGTCTTGTTTGGACAGGAGCCAAAATGCGCTTTTTCTCAGATTTTTATAATTGCCAATCTCATCGTAGCAGATTAAGTTGTCTTGATCGAAATTGTATATCTTCCCGCTATTGAAATTAAAATCTTTATCGTACTTTAAAGTTCGCTTAAAGTTTCCGGACAGGTCGTATACGATAAACTGGCTCGAATAGTAGTTGTTGATAAACAGCTCACCTTTCTCCTCATCGAGGGCAATAGACCCGATATTCGTGTATTCTTGGCTACCTTGGCCGCTGCGGTTGATTTTTCTCTGGCCTTTTCCGGTCCGGTCGAAGATAAATATATCTCCGTCTTGTCCGTTCTTGTTTCTAAGGATTATGAGATTTTTGCCGATGGCTTGCATGCTGGCTGAGGTTATGAATTCCTCATTCGTTTCTAATGGGATGTATTCCACATCCAAAAAGTCTTGAAGAATCAGTTCCTTCTTCGGATAATTTGCCGTGATATCCACGGTTAAAAAGTCGTTAGCCGGTTGCTTGCCACTTTCGCATCCCGTTATCAGGAACAGGATCATCGCAGAGATTGTGAGTATAAGTTTCATGGTAGTATGTTTTTAAAGGTGTCCCTTTAGCAAACATATGCTTTTCTCACTGTCAGAAAAATATTTTATACATCTATTTTCGTGAATGTGTTGTTTAACATTATCTTTGCAAGTCAATGAACGTGAATATGGAAGATGATTTTGATATAAGGGATGCCCGGATGCCGGAAAACGAGCGAGAGTACGAGAACGTGCTTCGGCCGCTTTCGCTCCGTGACTTCAGCGGACAGGCGAAGGTGGTGGAGAACCTGAAGGTGTTCGTCATGGCTGCCCGCATGCGTAAGGAGGCGCTGGATCATGTGCTTTTGCATGGACCTCCCGGGTTGGGAAAGACGACGTTGTCGAATATTATAGCGAACGAGTTGGGGGTTGGTTTCAAGGTCACGTCGGGGCCTGTGCTGGATAAGCCGGGAGATCTGGCCGGGGTATTGACCTCGCTGGAGAAGAACGACGTGCTTTTTATCGATGAGATTCACCGGTTGAGCCCGATCGTGGAGGAATACCTATATTCCGCTATGGAGGATTACCGGATCGATATCGTGATCGATAAAGGACCAAGCGCTCGCTCGATACAGATCGATTTGGCTCCGTTTACATTGATTGGCGCTACGACCCGTAGCGGCTTGCTAACTAGTCCGCTGCGTGCCCGTTTCGGTATCAATATGCACTTGGAGTATTATGATATGGAGACGCTGACGAAGATCGTGCTCCGTAGTGCTAATATCTTGAATGTAAAATGTGAGTTGAACGCCGCTAGGGAGATCGCTTCCCGTAGCCGGGGTACGCCTCGTATCGCCAACGCTTTATTGCGCCGTGTGCGTGATTTCGCTCAAGTGAAGGGGAACGGAGATATCGATAAGGCGATCGCTTGCTTCTCTCTGGAGGCGTTGAATATAGACCGGTATGGCTTGGATCAGATCGATAATAAGTTGCTGACGACGATCATTGATAAATTCCAGGGAGGCCCGGTCGGATTAACGACGATCGCCACGGCTTTGGGCGAGGACCCCGGAACGCTAGAAGAAGTGTACGAGCCTTTCTTGATCAAAGAGGGCTTTATCAAACGCACGCCCCGTGGCCGTGAGGTCACCGATTTAGCTTATACCCATCTGGGACGTAGCCGGGTGGGGGAACAAGGTTCTTTATTTGATTAGACAGATACGATATGGCAGGAGGAATGAAGCGGCTCGCTAAAGAGACAGCCGTTTATGGATTGAGTAGTATAGTGGGGCGTTTCCTGAATTGGATGTTGGTGCCGATGTACACACGTGTGTTGGCCGGAACAGGGGATTATGGGATCGTGACGAATTTATATGGTTGGACAGCCCTGTTGCTGGTCTTGCTTACTTATGGCATGGAGACGGGGTTCTTCCGTTTCATCAATAAGAAAGAGGAGCAAGAGCCGATGCGGGTGTACGCTTCCGTGCTGTATTGCCTGCTGGGAAGTTCGGCGCTGTTTAGCGTAGCGGTTTTCGCCTTGTTACCATCTATTAGTGCCGGCTTGGGATATGGCGACCATCCGGAGTATATCGGGATGATGGCGGGTATCGTGGCGGTAGACGCTTTTTGTTGCATTCCGTTCGCTTATCTTCGGTATAAGGGAAAAGCATGGCGTTTCGCCGGGATTAAGTTGCTGAGTATTTTCTTGAATATTATCTTGAATATATTCTTCTTGATCACTTGTCCGTGGTTGCATACGCACTATCCGGAGGCGATAAGCTGGTTCTATCGTCCGGATTATGGGGTAGGCTATGTATTCGTGGCGAACGTGTTTACGACACTGATAACCTTATTGCTTTTGATCCCGGATATCTTGCCGGGCATACGGGCGAAAGTAGACGGAACGGTATTGAAACAAATCTTGCGTTATTCCTTCCCGATCCTCATTCTAGGTATTGCCGGTATCTTTAACCAGACGGCAGATAAGATCCTGTTTCCATTCTTGTTTGATGATAAGGAGTATGCGAACGAGCAATTGGGTATATACGGCGCATGCTTCAAGATCGCCGTGGTGATGGTGATGTTCACGCAGGCTTTCCGGTATGCCTATGAGCCGTTTATTTTCGCTAAAAACAAGAGCGATGATAATAAGAAAGCCTACTCGGAAGCGATGAAATATTTCATCATATTCGCCTTGTTTATCTTCCTCGGGGTAATGTTCTATATCGATATCTTGAAGTACTTTGTCGGGCCGGCCTATTATCCCGGATTACGGGTAGTGCCGATCGTGATGCTGGGCGAGTTGTTCTTCGGTATTTATTTCAACCTCTCCTTATGGTATAAGCTGATCGACCAGACACGATGGGGCGCCTATTTCTCCACGATCGGATGTGTGGCCACGGTCTCTATCATCTTGCTGTTCGGTCCCTCGTACGGTTATATGGCTTGTGCGTGGGCATCGTTCTTTTGTAATTTATTGATGATGCTTTTATCCTATTTTGTAGGACAAAAGAAATTCCCGATCGAGTACGACTTGAAATCCGCGTTTCTTTATTTCGGAGTGGCGACGGTGTTATACGTGGCAGGCATGGCACTGCCGATACAGTCTGAATGGCTCCGGTTGGGATACCGCACGATCTTATTAGGCGTATTCATCGCATTTATGGTTAAAAGGGATTTACCTTTACGAGAACTCCCGTACGTAGGACGTTTCTTCCGTTAATCGGTAGGTTCGGAGGGCTTGGACGGCGTGGCGATTGGCATCGTGATAACGAAGCGTGAGCCTTTCGTATAAGACGGATCTGTCTTTATCTTACCGTTTAGCCGGTTAACGATCAAGCGACATAGGTAAAGCCCCAGGCCAGAGCCGGGAATGAAATCATTGGTCTTCGTGAAACGCTCGAATATCCATTCCTGCTTGTCTTGAGGGATGCCGCAACCCGTATCTGTTACCGACAAGGTCACTAAATTGGCTCCGCTATCCAGATGGTATGAAAGCGTGATACTTCCTTTCTCCGTGAATTTATTCGCATTTGCCAGCAGATGCGAGATGATCAAACTGAAATAAGCACGATTGGTCAAGATCATATCATTCTCCTTATCGCCTTCCACCACATAGTTGATCTCCGGCTTCTCTTGATATTTCTTTACCTGTTGCATCTCATGTAAACAAAGCTCATGGATACGTGTGGGAACAAGAGGAAGGGAATCATTGCCGCTATCGAGCTGGGCGATCTCAAGGAGATTGTTCAGCATGGAAGTCAAGTGGTAACAGTTTTCATAGATAATACGGCTGAAAGCCTGTTTCTCGTCCATGGAGATATCGCCGTTGGTGATGAGTTCCGAGAAACCGTTGATCGCGTTTAAGGGAGTCCGTATCTCATGCGACATATTCCGGATGAAGGCGGTCTTCATCTCCTCGCTCTCTTGTGCCTTCTGGTTCGCTATCAAGACCTGCTCGTTAGACTTCTGCAATGCCCGATAAAGAGATCTCATCTTGCCTAATCGGAAAAAGATATAGAACACGGCGCATAAAGCTAGAAGCAATAAGGATATATACAGGTAATTCTCTTTCTTGCTTTTCTGTAATTCCAATTCCAATGATCTCTTTTCGATCACCAACTCGTTCGCCCCTTTCTCGATCTCCAGATTTTCCATTTTCTTCCTGAGTTCTTGCATACGTAAGGTGTCTAGCAATACAGCGTATTCCTTGGATGTCTCATAGGCTTCCTTGTACATCCGGAGGCTGTCGTAAGCAGCAGCTTTCGCGGACACATAAGCGATTACATGTTCCTTGTAAAGCGGTATCTGTTTGGAGAAATTGATCAAAGAGTCACTGAACTCAATGAATTTCTTATAGTCCTTAATACCTAGGTAATAATTCGATGAGGTGTAGTAGAGCTCATACTCCGGGGCGGCGCTAGCTGATTCCGGATAAGCCTTCAGCAGATTCATGAACTTACGGTAATAAGAGGTCGCCAAATCCTTTCCAATAGCCTCGGCGCTAATGGCAAGGTTTGAATAAGCGCTTAATAATTGACGTTTGTTGACTGCGTAAGGACGTTTCCTCATCTCCGGGATGTTAGAGTAACCTAAGATCGTATTTAGGTAACGGGTAGCATATTGTCCTCGTTCTTGAGGGTTACTCGCATAAGCGCATAGCATGAAATAGGTGTTAGGCAAGAAATTGTACGCATATCGTAGGGGCAGTTTTTCCGCCTCGGCCAGAACATTGTCGAAATATTCTCTTCCTTGCTTAAAGTCCTCCTTAAGCATATTTTCTTCCATAATGCTGTTGCTGACAGCCATACCAAGTATATAATTGCAGGCTATTTTCTCGTAGGGAGACAATTTATCAGGTTCTTCCAGCTTGAATAGGCAATTCATGAGGACTTTCTTTCTCGGTTCACCGGATGTGTAGAATATGACGCGCGTATCTTGTATCATTTTCATGAACGACACGAGGCTGGCTCTGGCTTCTCCTTTTAGCTCCTGCTCGGCCTTGGCGATGTAGATATTTGCGCTATCGGTTTGGTCCGTGTTGATATAACGTCGGAGAATCTCGGTCAACGCCGCTTCCTTATAGTAATTGTCATTCGCTTTTAAGGCCTCCTGATAGAGTTGTTTAGCGTTTACTAATATGTCATCGTTTCGTGAGATATCCATTAAATTGGTAAGGATTTCCAGTCTAGAGCGTTCGGAGGTTGCTTTTTTCAAGGCGCTTTTAAGCGAGTCTGGCGTTGTCGTTTGAGATGAAACGACAAAGGACATAAACAATAAGCATAAAAGCATTAGATATCGTTTCATACAAATAGGATCTCTTTTTGTTGTGTTACAAGTGCAAATATACGTAATCTCACTATAAAAAAACGATTAGATAGTTAGAAAAACAAACAATTGAAATATCTTTGCATAAATATGGGACAAGATTAATACCGCATGGAAAAAGGATTGCTACATAAACAGATTATGGATTTTTTTGTCCGTAATTTCGACGTCAGGCAGGAAAAGGAAGATGAGCTGGAGACGATAGAATCCATTAAAAAGGGGATAGAGTTTAAGGGGACGAACTTATGGGTACTTATTTTCGCTACGTTTGTCGCTTCTCTCGGGTTAAATACCAACTCTACGGCAGTGATCATTGGCGCGATGTTGATCTCGCCGCTGATGGGACCGATCATGGGATTCGGCTTGGGATTGGGTATCTCTGATTTCGAGTTGATCAAGCGGTCGTTCCGTAATTTTGCCACGGCTACGGTCTTCAGCGTAATAACGTCTACCTTGTATTTTCTCATATCACCGATCAGTGAGGCCCAAAGCGAGTTGCTTGCCCGTACGCAGCCCACGGTATACGACGTGTTGATCGCTTTCTTTGGCGGTCTGGCGGGAATCGTGGCGAGCTCTACGAAAAGCAAGGGAAACGTGATCCCGGGTGTGGCTATCGCTACGGCGTTGATGCCTCCGCTTTGTACGGCGGGATTCGGTTTGGCGAGTGGTAATTTATATTACTTTTTCGGCGCTTTCTATCTGTATTTTATCAATACGGTATTTATTAGCTTGGCTACTTATGTGGTGGTACGTTTATTGAAGTATCCGAAGAAAGTATTCCTGGATAAACAACGGGAAAAGATCGTGACCCGCTATGTCGGTATTATCGTATTCTTTACGATCGTACCCAGTCTTTTCTTGAGTTATAACTTAATCCGTAGCAGTTATTTTAATGAGAGGGTACGAACGTTTGTCACCGAAGAACTGAGTTTCCCGAATACGCAAATATTGAGTAAGGTGATTACGGATACAAGCGAGAAGAAAGAGGTAAAAGTGGTGTTGATCGGACAAACCGTACCAGACGAGATGATCGCGAACGCAAAAGCCAAAATGCCAAAATACGGATTGAAAAATGTCCATTTGATCGTACAGCAGGGCTTTGGCCAGGAAGCGACGGATATCAACGAGCTGAAGAGCCTGTTGATGCAGGATTTGTATAAGAATAGCGAAGAGGTGCTGCGTGTGCAAACCATCCAGATCGATTCTTTAAAACGGCAGGTTGACAAATACCAGAGTTATGGGCGCCTGACATCCGAGTTGATCCCGGAAATGAAAGTGTTGTTCCCCTTTGTGGTAGAGGCTTCTTGCTCGCATACCTATATCGTGAATACGGAGACGGCGAAACCGGATACGGTCATGCTGGTTTATCTGAAGAGTAAGACGAAGGTGAAAGAGGTTGAGCGTAAAAAGATTACAGAATGGTTGTCGGCCCGTGTCGAGGTAAAAAACATTAAGTTACTAATCGAATAATTTAGACTAATAAGAGAAGAATGAAGTTGATGAAAAGAGTGTGGGCGGCTTTGTTGCTTTTAGCCGCTTCCGGCCAGTTATATGCCGATGAGGGCATGTGGGTGCTGAAGGAATTGAATAAGCAGAATTTGGCGAGAATGGCCGAGTTGGGTTTTACCCCATCCTATGATCAGTTGTATAGTGAGACGGATCCTTGCGTGGCGAACGCCGTGGTAATCTTCGGTGGCGGATGCACGGGTATTACGGTTTCGGACGAGGGCTTGATCTTTACGAACCACCATTGTGGTTTCGGTTCTATCCAGCAATTGAGCAGCGTGGAACATGATTATTTGAAGGATGGTTTTGTATCCCAAAGCAAGCAAGAGGAGTTGCCGGTCCCGGGTTTGTCGGTACGTTATTTGAAAGAGACGGTAGACGTGAGCGATCGTATTAACAGCCAGATCGCCGGTATAGAGGACGAGTTCCAGCGTTTATCCGCCGCCGATTCTATCGGTCGTGTGATTTGTGACTCTGTGGGTAATAGTGAGTTCCAGGCAGCCGACGTGGTTCCTTTCTATAACAATAACAAGTATTTCTTGGTCGTATATGACGTATTTCGTGACGTGCGCATGGTGTTCGCTCCGCCTAGCTCTATCGGTAAGTTCGGTGGGGATACGGACAACTGGATGTGGCCCCGCCATACCGGTGATTTTTCCGTGTTCCGTGTGTACGCCAACGCGGATAATAAACCGGCGGAATACAACGCGGATAATAAGCCTTATACCCCGAGATATGTAGCGGAGGTGTCTATGCAAGGTTATCAAGATAAGGATTATGCCATGACAATCGGTTTTCCGGGAAGCACGGATCGTTATTTGTGTTCTTGGGGCGTGCAACAGCGTATCGAGAATAGTAATAAGCCCCGTATCGAGGTGCGTGGCATCAAGCAGGGCATCTGGAAAGAGGCTATGTCGGCTAGCGACGCCGTACGTATCAAATATGCCTCCAAATATGCGGGAAGCTCCAATTATTGGAAGAACTCGATCGGTATGAATAAAGGATTGGCGAATCTAAACGTGATCGAACGTAAACGTGCGGAGGAGACGGCCTTCGCTGATTGGGTAGCGAAAGATCAGGCCCGGGGCGCTAAATATGGCGAGGTCTTGAATTTGCTGGAAAAAGGATATACCTCGACCAATAAGTATAGGGAGGCGTTGACCTATTTGAATGAGGCGTTTTCCAGTGGAGCGGAGATTATTCGTTTGGCTCGTATGGTGCAATCGGTGGATATAAACGGAGCTACTCCGGAAGAGATTACTGTCTTTTTAGAGGATCGTATCCAACCGTTCTTCAAGGATTACGAGCCGTCTTTGGATCAGAAGGTATTGGCCGCGATGATGAAGATCGCGAAAGAACGTGTATCTTCGGAGTTCTTGCCGGATATTTATACGAGCGTTGATAAGAAGTATAAAGGAAATTATGAGAAATATGCGGCGGATGTATTTAAGAAGACTTCCTTATTGTCGTACGACAAGATCGCCGAGATGTTGAGAAATCCGAAGCAATATGAGAAATTGAGAAAAGATCCGGCGGCGGAACTGAGCTTGTCCGTATTGGTGTCTATCTTCCAGTTACAGCAGTTGATGGGTGATGCGGAGTATGATATCGCTAAGGGAGAACGTTTGTATTTCGCGGGCTTGAAGGAGATGTATCCGGAGAAAGCTTTGTCTTCCGACGCTAATTTCACGATGCGTTTAAGCTATGGTTCTATCGGAGGGTATCGTCCTTATGATGCCGCATGGTACAATTATTACTCAACGGATAAAGGTATCCTAGAGAAAGAGGACCCGACGAGCGATGAGTTCTGGGTACAACCGGAGATACTGGATCTGGTTCGTAGCCGTGATTTCGGACCTTACGCAAATGAAAAAGGGGAATTGCAGCTGTGCTTCCTCTCGAACAATGATATCACTGGTGGTAATTCCGGTAGCCCGGTATTCGATAAAAACGCCCGTTTGATCGGACTTGCTTTCGACGGTAACTGGGAGGCGATGAGTGGTGATATCGCTTTTGAACCGGATTTGCAACGTTGCATCGGCGTAGATATCCGCTATGTCCTTTTCATGATCGATAAATGGGGTAAATGCCCAAGGTTGATTGAGGAGTTGAAGCTGGTTCGATGAGAGAAAAAAGAGATGGGCATCCATGATTTCCGCGGATGCCCATTCTAAGGAGCTAATAATGCCCATTGTAAGGTGCTTTGAATGCCTATTCTAACAACCTTACGATGGGCATTGTAATATCCTATACGATAGGAAAGTTCTAAATGCCTAATTTAGACTTGATTGCCTTTGGTATCGCATCCTTATGTACCATGATATAGATCGTCTTGGCACGGACAAAACTATCGGACATGTTCAAGTAACCTCCGAAAGTATTACGCTCGGTTCCCCAAGAGTTCTTCGTGATATAATATTTCGTACCGTTTTGATCCTTGGCGATGCCGGTAAGGTGCATCAAATGATCGTCGGTCGTGACGAATGTCTCGAAGCCTTCTTGACGGACTTCCGGAGTAACGTTTACTTCCGGGAAAGGTTTCTCGAATTTGTAGACTTCTTCCAGACGTTCCTTCTCGTCCATTTTCTCAAAGCGGGCACGGTCGGTAGTAGAGTAATCATCTACTTTCTTCACCTCCGGGTTGATAGCTACACCGTTCTTGAAAGAGAAACCTTTCTCGCTCACGTCGCCATCCCAACATACCGTGTAACCATTATTTAAAGCATAATCCGCGACTTGCATCATCTCATCCAACGGGAGGTTATACATTTGCGCATGTTCCCAGTTATCGGGAACCTCTACCTCGAATTTCTGGTAATACGGATGATGCGTGAAGCTTGTCAGCTCGATATAATCGTCCATATTCAACCCTAGGGAGGCGGCGAATGTCTTCGGGGTATATTCCTTGCCTTGATAAGTGAATTTCTCCGGAAGCTTGCCTAGGTAGGTATCGAATAGGTTATCGATTAGTTTGTAATATTCCGGGCTGCGTTTCTTCATGTCCACAGCTGTCGTTGCGATCGCCTTGATGTATTTTACCATCTCGGCATGATTGTGCCGGTCGGAATCGTAGTTGATACCCGAGTACACCTCTTCCGGAACGATACCTACTTGGTTGAAAGCGTTCATGAAGGTGTGGGAGAGACTTCCTTGACCGATATTACCTCTACCTTGGCGGACATAATTATCCTGCAACTGGTTCATGTATTTCTGGCGGACGATAAACATCTCGGAGAGATCGTACGTCCCTTTTCCCATACGGAGTAATTCCGACTCCATGAAAGAGGTCGTGGCGAAGCACCAACAGGTTCCCGTGGATGCTTGATTCTTGACTGGCGTGGCGGGTACCTTTACTACATCCGTAAATTGGTAGCCTTGAGCGAATGTGCTCAAGGAACCTAACGCTAAGGCGCATGATAGAATGAATGTTCTCATTGTATATGAATTTAAGTTTATATTATTATTGTAGAGACGGGGTGTGCCTCGTCTCTACTATCGGATGTGGTGATTAGAAGCCTCTTTCGAATTGGGTCCAGAATGAGTCTCCCATTTCTCTCCAGCGTAGCATCGTGGCTCCGGCGAAATCGGCGGTATATCCGGTTAGGTATTCTTTTGCGGCCTCCTCACCTTGTTGGGTAAGAATCTCTTTGTAACGGCTCTCTACGAAAGGAAGTTCTGTCTGCCCTTTCTCCGTAAAATGGGCGATAGATGCTTTCATACGATCTTTAGTCGCTCCCCAACGTACGGTAGCGAGTTTATTGGCACGACGGAAAGCCCATACGGCGGCATCTTCCCGGTAACGGTGCTGTCCGCAAACCTTGAAGCAAGCCGGGAGATCTTTCGTCCCACAGAAGATGGGGATGCGGGGGCTTTGTCCGGGATTATCATAGGCCATCCAAACCACGCCGCCTACCGCATTGGGTAACCAGTCACGTAACTGGATCACGGTAGAGTAGGAGCATTGTGGTACGGCAACCAAACGGTAGCTTTTTACGGCGTCCGGTTTTAACCCATTCAACATGTTCACCATATCCCGAGTCATCCAAGGATTGGCTACCGGACTGATAACCGTATCGGTCTCGTTACTATCTTTTTTCTTTACGGCTACTTTCAAGTTCTGGGTCATATCGTATTCCGTACCCTCGTACGTTTCGGAGAGGAGAGCCATCACATCCGTTACGGATACTTGCCGGTCCGGTTTTACGCTGATGGGAAGTTCTTCCGCGTCATACGATAAACGTAAGGAAGGCGCTAATTTATTCAATATAAAGAACTCACGGATACTGAATGATTTCAGTTCACCGGCATAGTTCCCACCGGCATACGCTTCCCAGAAACGGAACGGTTTCTTTCCGTCCCAGAAGCCCATGCGCTTGGCTACCTCGAATACGTTGGCGGAAGCCATGCAATTGTCCGTATCTTTCGGATCGACCTTAGAGATACGCGGGATATTCGCCGATACGCCTACATGATCGTCGGGGATACGGATCGCCGCCCATACGCCACCGATCTTATCCGGACCCTCGCCGAAGACCTCGAAATGCCATACCTCTTTCGGATCCGCTATCGTAAGGCACTCGCCCCAGTCGCCATATCCGTATTTCTCGATCAACTCGCCCATCACACGGATGGCATCACGGGCGGTCGTGCAACGTTGTAAGACGATTCGCTGAAGTTCCTCGATCATGAACATACCTTTCTTGTTGACAAGGGCTTTCCGGCCGGTGATTGTTGTTTCCCCGATGCCTAGTTGCTTCTCGTTCAGGCAAGGATAGGCCGTGTTGAGGAATTGATACGTAGACTGCGCTTCGGGCAGTGTTCCTTTCGTTATCATCCCCCGGGTTCCCTCGGCATATTCGGTATGCATACGTCCGGTATAGACCGTGGTTGTCGTATCGTGATCGTACGAGGCGGAAGGTACGATATCCATCCAAGTGCGGTAATTGCTATCGCAGGTGTGGCTAGTCATCACGGAGCCATCCGCCGAGGCTTTTTTACCGACCATGATACTCGTACAACTCTCCGGGTTCAAGATCGGCTCCGGATACTGGATTTGTTGCGCTACCGAAACGGATAGGCTGGCGCAAAGCATAAGAACATAGGTAAAAAGTTTCTTCATCTTTCTTGTGTTATTTAGATGTTTGTATCAATTAAATTTGTAGGCCGCTTTTCGTACGTCTTTTACGGATTTGAATGGCTTATTGGGTTTTAGATGCTTGGCGAGGAACTGGTAGATGCCGAGTCGTATCTCGGAAGCTTGTTTCGTGTCGGTCCGGTCGAAGCTATGGGCACCGGGAGCACGGTCGAATATTTTGTAGTCGAACTTCTTTCCTTCGGCCTTGAGAGCGCGTATCATATGCTCTACTTCCACTACGTTCACGTCATCGTCGCTAGTATTGGTATGGATGAGCAGGGGATCTTGTAGTTTTTCCGCGTGCCAGACCGGTGAGCGGCGTTTGTATTCCGCCATATCCTCCCGGGGAGTCTTCCCGATATGGCCTTCGTCGGAGAAGATTTTCCGATAATCATCGGTGGAATATCCCATGCGCATGATCACGTCGCTTACCGGTACTCCGGCGAAACCGCATTTATATTTACCGGGGTAGGTGAAGAGGTTCATCAGTGTGATCATTCCCCCGTGGCTCCATCCCATGATACCGATACGATTGGCATCTACGATATCGAAATTCTCTACCATATAATTACGACTAACGTAGACATCCTCGTTTTCCAATCCTCCGTAATCGATATTATCGTAAGTAGCCTTGCCATACCCCGTGCTACCCCGGTATTCAGCGGAGACCACGATGTATTCCTGGGCGATCAGTTCCCGGACGATATGGGCGTAATACGTGTTGAAATCCGCATGTACACCACTATGCGGGAGAACGATCAAAGGATATTTCTTGTCGGGATCCACACTTTTAGGGATGAAGATATAAGTCCAGAATTTCAGTTCGTTTCCGGCGCTCATCCCGGTAGGATTCGTTTCTTTCCAGCGGGCGGGGCCGCAAAGGTAGACTTTGTCGATATGGGCGATGTCGCCCACTTTCTCGTACCATAGGAGGTCATCTACCTTCTTTACGACTTGGTCAAAATCATGTTGGTAGTTTTGCGCTATGGCATAGTTTGCTCCGAATATAAAGAAGAGGCAAAAGCAGGAAAGATGTTTAAGCAGTGTCTTCATGTGACTTATCTTTGAATTTGTGATTGACTGTGATTTTCCGGCTGTAAATATACAATAAAAGAAGCGTGATCCGTAATAAACGAACCACGCTTCTTTGATAAATTATGTATAAGTTGTATGTTACTTGCGTTTCTTCCTGCTACGAGGAGTGTCCTCATAGAATTTGCGCTTCGGTTTGTCGTCACTACGGCTGGAACGTCTGCCGCCACGGTCTCCACGGTCACTTTCCCGGCGGCTGTCTCTGCCTCCTCTACCGCTATCCCGTCTGTCTCGGAAGCCATTGCCTCCACGACTGCCTCCACGAGGACTACGTCCACCTTTTCCTCCCTCGCCTTTCGCTTGCGCCGGTTCCACGGAGATACGTCGTCCGTCTACCTCGAAGCCGTTCATCGAGTCCATGACACGGTTGGCTTCTCCCTCTTCTACCTCAAAGAATGAGAAATTATCACGTAAGTCGATACGACCGATACGAACCTTGCCTGGTACGCACTTGTTGACTAACTCGATAAGTTGAGGAGGCGTAAGCTCGTCTGTCTTTCCGAAGTTGATAAAGAAACGGGTGTAACCTTCTTCCGCTTCGCCTCTGCCACCCCGTTTACCTCTCTCTCGGGGAGCGTTCTCGTCTACAACCTCGATATCATCGTTATCTTTATAATAGTCGATCATCCGGTTGAACTCCAAGGATACGACACGTTTGATGATATCTTCCTTATCCAGCCATTCCAATTTACGGTAGATAGAAGGCATCAAACTGGCGATTTCCTCCTCGTTCACTTTCACTTTCTCGATTTGGTCTACCAAGTTGAACAATTGCTTCTCACAGATTTGCTCACCGGTAGGCATCTCGCCCCTGTCGAATTTCTTGTTGATGATCCGTTCGATCTCGCGAATCTTGCCTTTTTCCCTTACGTGGCAGATAGAGATAGCGATACCCGTTTTTCCCGCACGGCCCGTACGTCCGCGGCGGTGGGTATAAGATTCTACCTCATCCGGCAGACCGTAATTGATTACATGGGTTAAGTCATCCACGTCCAAACCACGTGCGGCTACGTCCGTAGCGACCAATAACTGGATATTCTTGATACGGAACTTCTGCATCACGTAGTCACGTTGCGCTTGGCTCAGCTCGCCGTGCAAGGAGTCGGCGTTATAACCGTCTTGAATCAATTTATCGGCGATCTCCTGTGTCTCCTTACGGGTACGGCAGAAGATGATACCGTAGATGTTCGGGTAATAATCGGCTAGACGTTTCAAGGCGAGATATTTATCCTGCGCACGAACCATATAATAAATGTCGCGGATATTCTTGTTTCCCTCGTTCTTCCTGCCAATGACGATCTCTTTCGGATCCTTCATGTATTTCTTGGTGATAGAGGCGATCTCTTTCGGCATGGTAGCGGAGAAGAGCAGCATATTTCGGTTTTCCGGTATAGCCGCCAAGATCTCGTTGATACTGTCGGTGAAACCCATGTTCAACATCTCGTCCGCCTCATCGAGGATGACGTTCTTTACGTTGCTTAAGTCAACCGTCTTGCGGTTCATCAAGTCGATCAAACGTCCCGGGGTAGCCACTACCACGTGTACACCTCTCTTCAGTGTCTTGATCTGGCTCTCTATACTGGAACCTCCGTATACAGGGAGAACCTTCAGGTTATCGATGTATTTAGAATAATCGTTCAAATCATCCGCTATCTGTAGGCAAAGCTCGCGTGTCGGACAAAGGATAAGCGCTTGGGGCTGATATTGAGAGACATTGATCTTTTGCAGGATCGGCAGGCCGTAAGCGGCTGTCTTGCCGGTTCCTGTTTGTGCCAATGCGATTACGTCGTTATCTTCTCCCAGTAAGAAAGGAATCACTTCTTCCTGTACGGGCATGGGCGATTCGTAGCCCATCTCTTGAATTGCCTTTAATATCGGTGCGGCAACTCCTAATTCTTCAAATGTTTTCAAAATGCGATTGTGTATATATGATAATATTCAGTGGCCGCAAAGGTACGTAAATAATTCGGATTCATATCAATAAAGTAATATATCTTTTAGCCTTTCACGTTTCTTATCAGTAAGACGTAATCCTTTCGACAAATATTTCTCGGTGGAACCGTACTCTTTCTTGATTTTATGGAAAGCTAGGTCCATGAGTCCCTCGTTGGCCGTAAGGAATACCGTAATGCTTTCTTGGGCGTCTGTGGAGAGATGTTTCACGATATCAGCTAAATGACTCGTATCGATATATTGATTGGAAGTCAAGTAGTCCTCCATGATGGCATCCCGGGGAATATCCAAGGCGGCGAGTAACATGGCGGTGAGAAACCCGGTACGATCCTTTCCGTAGGAACAACTGATGAGAATGGGGTAATTATCCTCGTTCTGGAACTGTTCCAGTACCTTGGCGAACTGATCGGTATTATCTGTCACGAATTGCAGGTACTCGTCTTCCATATATACCCCGGCGTCTCCTTTCCGCATTCGTCCCTCGATAACACGTTGGGGGGCATCGGCGATCTTGCCGACCGAGATAGGGATTTGCAGGATATTTGCTTTCGTATATTTGATAGGGGCGGTGAGGGTTTCTTGGTTCGTACGGAGGTCGATGATGGTCTTGATCCCTAGATTATCCAATCGGATGGAGTCCCATTCGCTCAAGCTGCTTAACTCGCCGGAGCGAAATACCTTGCCCCATTTCACCGTCTTCCCGTTTGTAGAGGTATAACCGCCTAGATCCCGGAAATTCTGTACGCTATCCATAACCGCCGAGCGTGCCCCGATGATCCGTGCGTATTTATCATTAAAAGAAAGGCGGAAATACTTACGTGATATATTATCGTTCGTGATGTAAGTAGCCACGCCATCCTTGATGTTGGCGTAAATGATCGGGGACTCGTTGGTGAAAAGATCCGGGTTGTCGGACACGGTCATCTTG
This sequence comes from Parabacteroides sp. AF21-43, assembly GCF_003635435.1. Classification (NCBI taxonomy): domain Bacteria; kingdom Pseudomonadati; phylum Bacteroidota; class Bacteroidia; order Bacteroidales; family Tannerellaceae; genus Parabacteroides; species Parabacteroides sp. AF21-43. Next base: position 18,558 of record NZ_QTMG01000025.1, read on the forward strand.
ACAATCCCCTCCATTACCGGATCGGTTTCCCATTTTATCACGTAATTTCCGATGTCATCACGTAGGCAAATCGCTCGTATGTCGGGCGCGTTAGAGGAACAACCCACTAACAGGATCACACTGGCGAATAGAGAGAGAATCTTTCCTAACATTGTCTTCTATTATAATAAGCTTTCCTTACAAAGATAGTAAAACAAGTTTTTCCCGCTTCTTCATTAATGATATTTAAGACTGACTAACATACTTCGCCGCGAACTCCTTGGATATATAATTATCATAGCTTTGGCAAACCTCGGAGGCGAGGTCCATTCCGCAGCGGATGATTTTTCCCCAAGTATCCTGATCCAGAGAGGGAAGGTCGGCATGGCGTACGTCATACTTTAGAAGTCCGTAGATAATACCCGCGTTAAAATTGTCGCCGGCGCCGATGGTACTAAGCGGCTGGATTTGCGGGGAATCGAAATGTCGTGTGAAATTACGGGTGTGGAGATTGACTCCGTTTGCCCCGTGAGTTGTTAAGAAACGATCACAATAAAACTGAATATGCTCTTTGTAAACCTCCTGCGCGTCGCTCTTGCCATAAAGGTTCTGGAAGTCCTCGTCCGAGCCCCGGACGATGTCGGCGAATTCCAGATTTTCCAGTACGGTAGGCATGAGGCGGATCGCCTCATGAGCGTGTGCCTTGCGGAAATTGGGATCGTAATAGATGATCGCTTTCCGTTCTTGGGCGTATTGCAGAAATTCTACCATACGAGTCCGCAAGACCGGGTTCAGGGAATAATAAGAGCCAAACACGAAAATATCGTCTTTCTCGATCTTAGGCAGGGGCACCTCCAGCCGTTGCGCCGGGTAATCCTTGTAGAAGATATAATTAGCGTTCTTATCGTCGTCCAGAAAAGCGAGTGATATAGGACTTTTCCCATCGGGGAAACGGTCTACGAACTCGGTCGTGATGTGGTTATCTTCCATGAAATCCCGAATCATGTCGCCAACCCGGTCGTTGCCCAGCTCGCTGATAAAGGATACGGGGACATTCAATCGACCTAATGATATCAATCCGTTGAAAACGGAACCACCGGGAACGGCCTTCTGTGGCTGGTCGTTCCTAAAAATGATATCGAGGATGGTTTCTCCTATACCAAAGACTTTTCTCATGATCTATATACTGGTTTGTTATTCGTTCTTGCTTAGCTCACGGCTCTTGGAGCCTAAGTAGCCCCCGTGATGGCGCTTGGCGTAATCCTTGTTGGTGAAATGGATACGCTTCATGGTTCCGACCACGAGGATATCGCCTATTACCGTCATGACGGTCGTGGAGGTAGTCGGCGTAAGGCCTAACGGGCAAACTTCCTTGGGAGCGCCGGTCAACAGGCATACGTTCGCCTCGGCGGCTAGAGGACTATCCGGGTTACTGGTGATAACGATAAATTTCATGTCTGGCACCAAACCCCTCGTGAGATCTACCAATTCCACCAGTTCACGTGTCTTTCCTGAATTGGAGATCAATAACATGATATCGTTCTTGCATACGATTCCCAGATCTCCGTGTTGTGCCTCGCTGGGATGTAAGAAAAAAGCAGGTGTACCGGTCGAGCTAAAGGTGGTAGCGATATTCAAGGCGATTTGCCCGGCTTTACCCATTCCACTCATGATCAGTTTTCCACCTAGGTCGTGTACATGTTTCACTATAAGCGATACCGCTTCCTCATATCCGGGCGTAACGGGTATGTTGCGAACCGCTTCCGCTTCCTGCTCCAATAAAGAGGTGATATTTTCGTTTACCATATTGTTGATTGATTGTTTTACGGCATTCCTGCCTGAATAACGATCGCGAAAGTATTTATATTTACTGATATTGGCATCATCTATTTCAGACAATTTATCTTTTTAAGACGTTTGCGAATTCGGACTTCGGCTTCCATTTCGGGTATCCGGTATCTTGCGCCAGTTTATAACCGAGGTCGAAGAATAATTGTACTTCTTGTAACAGACCACTGTAATCATCCGTGTCGGGATGGGTCTGGTCGGTCGGTTTGTGGTAAGTTTCCGCCCAATAATGTGCGATATGCTCTTTGGCCCACTCCTTACCCTGTTTGCGGTTGTCGTTCCAACCTTTGGCGAACATGGCCGGGATGCCTTTTTGTACGAAAGGGAAATGGTCGGAGCGATAGAACATCCCGTTATAAGCGTCGGGGTCGGGCATGATGTAACGGTTGTATTTCTTCGCTAGCTCGGCTAGGGTATCATCCAGCTCGGAGTTGCCGTATCCGGTGATCGTGACATCGTTGTTCTCGCCCCATAGCGGGAAGACATCCAGATTGATTACGGCGGCTATCTTATCGATCGGGAACAACGGGTGCTCCACATAGTATTTCGTACCGAGGAATCCGGTCTCCTCGCAAGTAGGGGAGAGGAAGACGATATTCCGGCGGGGTTTCTCTTTCAAGGCATTGAGACAACGTGCCATCTCGAGCATCCATGCGATGGCTACGGCGTTATCGGTAGCGCCGTTGATGATACTGTCGCCGTTGATCGGTGCTCCATAGCCTAGATGGTCCCAATGGCCTAGATAAATAACACTCTCATCCGTGTTCCCGCTACCGGGAATATAACCGATTACGTTGGGGCTTTGCTGGCGGTCGAAGGTGTTCCTCATCGAGACGGTTACCGTAGATTTCAAGGAGATGGGCTTGAAGTCCGGCGATTTAGATTGCTCGATTAGTTGGTCAATGTCGTAGCCATTATCGGCTAGCAATTGCTTGGCGGCATTGAATTGGATCCAGCCGTTTAGCGGGCAATGATAAGCATCGCTATCGCTGTCCACATACATCTTAGATTGGGCGGAAGCTCGTACGACCGACCAAGGGTAGCCTGCTCCCCGGTCTTCATGGATGATCAAGACTCCTTTTAATCCCTGTCGGGCGCCCTCCTCGAATTTATACATCCAACGGCCGTAATAGGTCATGATATCACCGTTAAAATAATCCGTGTTGTCGCTTCCGAGTCCCGGGTCATTTACGATAACGACCGCTACTTTATCCCGCGGGTTCTCGATTCCCTCGAAATCATTTTTCCCATACTCGGGGGCTACGATCCCATAGCCGGCGAATACCAGTTCCGCGTTGTCTATATCGATCTCCGGCTCGATCCGTGCGGAGAAAGCGGTATAGCCCTCTAGCCAATCCAATGAGATCTTTCCTTCCGGGGTACTCAAGACCATCGGCTTCGGGCATTGCGTACGTGAGGATATGATATTAACCTGTTGGAGATAAGAATCTCCGTTGATGGGTTTCAGGCCGACTTCCTTCATTTGGCGGGCGATATAGTTCACCGCACGGTCGGCCCCTTCCGAGAATGGTTTACGGCCTTGGCAGGAGTCATGCGAGATGGCCTCGGTGTATCGCTTTAGATGTTCCGTGGTCGCAAGGCTTTTCGCCTTCTCTATATCGTTGTCTCCTCCTCCACAGGCGGAAAGAACCAAGGAGGTGATCGTTAGTAAACAGGTTGCTATTTTCATGTTTCTCATAGAATTATAATGTATTTTCAATCAGCCATTCACCTAAGTTGCGAGTGGCTGCGTCGAAAGCGACCCCCACTTTGACTACTTCCCGTTCGTCGGCCGTATAAGGAATCAGATCGCCTCGATCGTCGATTTGCCGGATCGCCTCTTCCGCCGTACCTCTCAGCTTGAACTCGAATACGTAGATGTAGCGAGGAGTTTTTACGATGGCATCGGCACGTCCTTGGGCCGAACGTACCTCGGCCTCGGTGAATTGCCCTAGTAGCTTGAATACGATGTAGAAGACCACTTGGTAATGACGCTCGGTCCGGTCGTTCAACTCGTAAGGGATATCGGCGAAGAAAGCCTTTAGGCGGGTGAGGAAAGCCTCGGCGTTTCCGTTCTCCAGCTCTTGGATGAACTTCCCGATATAAAAAGGAGTCTCGGTTTCCGGTAAATGCGCATAAATGGAGGCGACAAAATTCAAAAATCCATATTTAACTTCCTCATTCGGGTATCCTAACGTATATAACCGGAAACGTTCATCGTAACTTTTAATCGTCAAATATCCACTTTGATAAATCAGGGGAACCGGGTTATTGATGTTCGCCCGATCGTCCGAAAGGGATACCTCGGATACCTCGATCCCGTCCAGCTCCCGTATATCGTAATTCGTTTTCCGTAACATCTCCGCCAAGAATGTCGGGGTACCGGAAGCAAACCAATAGTCGTAAAAGACCTGTTTACTCAACACGTTCAATATGCTAAACGGGTTATAAAGGGCGATACCGCTGCGGAAATCAAAATGGTAGCCGTCGTACCGGCGTGTAATTTTCTCGATGGTACCTTCGTATGAAAGCTTATTCGCTTCGGTCAAGGCATGAAGCTCCGGCTGGAAAGTCGCCTCGATCTCGGGCAATGTCATGCCACAAAGGGCCGCGTATTGCGGGGCTAGGCTGATGTCGTTCAAATGATTCAGGTTGCTAAAAATACCGACTTGCGCGAACTTGGTGACACCGGTTATGAATACGAAGCGCAGCCAAGGATCGGCATCTTTGAGGACCGTATAGAAGGCGGTCAATAATTCCCGGAACTCGTTCTGTAGCTCTTCGTTGTGCAGGTTCCTAAGTAATGGCTTATCGTACTCGTCGATCAGTACGACCACCTTCCTTCCGGTTATCTCCGCCGCCCTTCGTATGATGGTCATGAACCGTCCGGAATAGGTGATACCCTCTCCTCCGGTATCATATATTTTTTCCCATTCCCTCAACTGGCGTTCCAGCATATTCTCCAATGCCTTGCGGCTATCGTACAACTCGGCGTTGAGGCTGAAATGAAGTACCGGATGCTCTTTCCACTCGGTCTCTAGTTTCTCTATGGCTAATCCCCGGAACAATTCTTTCTTCCCCTCGAAATAAGCCTTGAATGTCGATAGCAGCAAGCTTTTCCCGAATCGCCGGGGGCGGCTTAGGAAATAAGGGACACCTTGGTATGCCATTTGATAAATGAACTTGGTCTTGTCAACATACAAATAGTTCTCTGTACGTAGTTTGTCAAAACTCTGTATGCCTATCGGTAATTTTCGGACGATATTTCCCATAGCCTTATCTGTTTAATTTACACAAATGTAGGTATTTTTTCCAAGGAGGCAAATAGATCGAAAAAAACACGTACGTCTTTTTCCGGAAACACGTACATGTTTTTTGAAAAAGACGTACATGTTTTTCCGGAAAGTCTTTCGTACCTTTGCGGGCTGATACAAACAAGAAGGAAAATGGATTATATCGCTCATACATTGCCGAATGGACTTCGCATGGTACATCTCCCGGTTAATTCCCCGGTCTCTTACTGCGGTTTCGCCGTGAACGCCGGTACACGGGATGAGAACGAGGATGAGTTTGGCTTGGCGCATTTCGTTGAACACATGATCTTCAAAGGTACGGAGAAACGGAAAGCGTGGCATATCCTGAACCGTATGGAGAACGTAGGAGGGGAGTTGAATGCCTATACTACGAAGGAAGAGACCTTTGTTTATTCCATTTTTATGGAGGAGGATTTCGGCCGGGCGTTTGAGCTATTGACCGATCTGGTTTTCCATTCCCAATTCCCCAAACAGGAGATCGAGAAGGAGGTAGATGTCATCTTGGATGAGATCAATTCGTATGAGGATAGTCCTTCGGAACTTATATTCGACGAGTTTGAGAACTTGCTTTATAAGGGTCATGCCCTCGGGCATAATATCTTAGGGGATGAGGAATCTCTTCTTCGCTTTGACTCCGAGTCCGGTCGTTCTTTCATGCGTCGTTTCTACGCCCCGGAGAATATGGTGTTCTTCTCGATGGGACGAAAAGACTTCAAGAAGATCTTGAAATCAGCGGAATCCGCTTTAAGCGATATCTCTTTCCCTATGGCTGAACGGATCCGGAAAGCTCCGGACCCCATCGAGGCTTGCGTACGCCAGATCCATAAAGATACCCATCAAGCCCATGTACTGATCGGTGGCCGGGCTTTCAGTATGCACGATAAAAAGCGCATTCCTTTATTTTTGTTGAATAATATTTTGGGTGGTCCGGGCATGAATAACCGCTTGAATGTCTCCTTGCGGGAAAAGCATGGCTTGGTCTATAACGTAGAATCCAATATAACCTCTTATACCGATACCGGACTAGCCAGTATCTATTTCGGGACAGACCCGAAGAACCGTGAGAAAGCGATGCGTTTGGTGCATAAGGAATTAGCCCGTTTACGTGACGTAAAACTGTCCGCCACTCAATTAGCCGCCGCCAAGAAGCAGGTAATCGGTCAACTGGGTGTGTCGGGCGATAACCGGGAGGGCCTTTTCCTTGGCTTAGGAAAAAGCTACCTCCATTACAACCGTTACGATACTCTCCCCGAGGTTTTTGCCCAGATCGAGAAACTGACCGCCGAGCAAATCCTAGACGTGGCGAATGAGGTGTTCGCTCCGGAACGGTTGTTTTGCTTAATCTATGATTAAAACGTCAGTTGCAGCCATCGGGACAAGAATACGTCATACACTTGATACCAGCTATTTCGCAAATCCTCTTCCTTGAAGATCATCTCTTTGTCCAACAAAGCCTCTAGCGCCCGCTTGGAATTAGCGGGTGTGCCGATCTTGTATTTGGCGAGAAAGGCTTTAGACTGGGGCTGGAACACTCGCTCTTCTTTCGCGATGGCTATCAGCAATTGCCATTGTACCGGGCTTAGCAATCGTCTGTATTGGATATAGGTAGCTTGTTGGGAAGACAAGAGGTCGCTACAAATGTTTCTTACATCTTCTTCTTGGATGCGTTTTAAGGAAGACGCATATAAATGATTACATAATGTTTGGGTATAATAAGTATGAGTGCGTGTCCACGTGAGAAGAAAATGAATGGCTTCGTCACTAATCTCACGATTTGACTCTGTAAATTTATTCTTGATGAAAGTAGCGTAAAAGTTATTGGGAATGGCGGCTAGCGGCATCATTTGCGTACTGGAGAAGAACGGGCGTTTGGCACTGTTGAACAGTTCGTTCATCATATGCTTGTTGCTGCCGCTGAAAATAAACCGTACATTCTTCAGTTGCTGGATATAGGAGCGTAATAATGCTTCCGTATTGGTTTCCGGGTAGTTGGCTATTTGTTGAAACTCGTCGATAGCGATCAATATTCTTCGATCTTGGGTTTCCAGAAACTGGAAAATGGCCGCCAAGGTTTTCTCGGCACCTTTTTGTTCGGTAAACTCAAAACTGATTTCCGGTTGTCCTGTTAGCGCATCGTAAGAAAGGATCGGATGGAAACCTTTCAGTAGATCCAGAAAGCGTTTCCCAATACTTTTCTGCTCCGGGATTTGCTGCAAAATGGCTTGTGACAAACTTTCCGTAAATTCCTTTATGGACTGACTCGCATAGATATCATTCCGTTTTCCACGAATTTCCTCAAGGATGAAAGTTCCTCTTCCCGGTCGCAAAAATATTCTCTCCCCATATAACCTGTTGTAGGAAATGGATTTACTTTAGAAGTTGCCATGTCTTATACGCTTTTGTTTGCTTACAAAGATAACGAAAATATCATACAAAATGTATCATACAAAATGTATGATGCGTTTTCTCCCGATTATCCGATGAGTGGCTAGCGAGGATTATGGAACTTATGCTCAAATCCCGGGCTTATGTTTTGTTGCCAGCCTGTAGCCTACCTTGGGTATAGTGGTTAGTTCCAGGGTATCGTCTTCGGACAGGTACTTGCGGAGTTTCGCCATGAAATTATTCAAGCTTTGTTCGTTCGTATAGCCATCCTCCCAGAGTTCCTGCTCCATTTCTTGTCGGCTGATGGTTTCATCCGGATGATTGGCGAGGAGTGTCAATAATTTACCCTCGGATAGGGTGAGCCTCTTTACGATTTGTTCTCCTTTCATCAGGATATAGTCTTGCGTATAGAGAGTGAGCTGTCCTATCTGTAGGAAGGAAGCATGCGATGAGGTATTTGTATGTCTCTTGATATAAGCCACTAACTCATCAATCTCGAAAGGTTTCTTCAGATATGCGATCCCTCCGGCATCCAATGCCTGCGTCACAAAAGAGCTTTCGGTATGCGACGATACGAAAAGGATGGGTATATCCGGTAAGATAAGCCTCAATTCGGGTGTAGCTTCGATACCATTCTTTTGCCCGATCTCTACATCCAGTATGAGGATATCCGGACATAATTCTTTAATGACAGATCGGATGGCTACAAGGGATGTCTGGTAATAAGTCTCATAGCCAAGACTATCCAATGCTACCGTAACGACATTTCCCAATGCTATATCATCATCGATGAATAAGACTTTTATTTTTCCCATGATCGATTGTTTTTCTTGATTTATTGAAGTGGGACCGTAAAGGTGAATAGGCTACCTTTATTTTCCTCGCTGCTTACCTTTATCTCCCCTTGATGCTCCTCTATAATATATTTGGCTTGCGCCAAGCCGATTCCATATCCTCTTCGGAGTTTATCCTCGTCGCGAGGAACTTGGTAGAATTGGGTGAACAACTTTTTCTGGTGTTGAGGAGCGATTCCCCAGCCATTGTCTTTCACGGAAACGGCGAGTATCTGCTCCTTTGTCTCCATTGTCACCGTCACTTCCACCTCCTCGTCCGAGTATTTCAAGGCGTTCTCCAGCAGGTTCCGTATGACGTTGTCTATGTACATCTTGTCGGCCGGTACGGTGAAGCCCTCCGGCAATTGATTTATGATATGGATATGTTCGTATTTCTCCGGATAGAGAAATGCCAATTCCTGTTTGTTTTTCTCCACTAGCTTCGGGACATCCACCCTCGTTTTATTGAGAACGATCCGGTGCTCGTCTTTCCGGGCGATTACCAGCAGCGATTCGATCGTATATACCAGATGCTTTACGCCGGAAAGCCCGGTCTCTATCATTTTTCTCTTTTGCGGATCATTCTCGGTGGCCTTGAACCAGCTTAACATCGTGACCACGCTATTTAGTGGGGACTTTAAGTCGTGGATGGTACCGTTTATTGTGGCTTTTCGCTTACGTAATAGCTCATTCTGCCGTTTAATCTCTATCAATTGGATGGCCAAACATATGAAAGTAACCAACATGATACATAAAGAGGTGATCAAATCCCATAATTGATGCCAGACAAATTCAAACCAGGGAATGGCCGCTTTAACCTGTAAGAATACATGTCCCTTGGTTCCTATTGGAAATAGCTCTGAGACATAATTCCACGATTTCTTTCCGCTATACCCGACAGAATCGATGGCTAACGTATCCTTATCATATTGTACGATACGATAGGCTAAATTTGGGGGGATAGAATCAGAGAAGATATGGTTAAGGGTATCTAAGTTTAAAGGATTTCCTTCGCTAAAGGCCATATCTTGACGTAGCTGCCCTATCATTTCTCCAACACTTGTGCCTATATTCTGTGTTCTGGCTTGATCTATATTGATCGTATCCCCTGGTTTGGTTATCTTTAATAGGCTATCCCTTTCTTGGGGAGTCATGTCTTCTAATCTTTTATATGTTATAAGACGTTTATCAGTTGATTTAGGAACTAATTTTCGTAGATGAAGCTCCTCGTCAATAGCGATCAGTAAATGATTATTTATCATGATTATTTCTTTTTTCTTATAATTATTATATAGGTTATTCGTGTAACCTATTTGTATACAGGTAATTGCAGTCATGGCTATTAGTGTTATATAATAGAATTTTTTCATCTTATAATTGATTTGATTACGCAAATATAACCAAAGAGTTTGAAAATAATGATATAAATATTATGTTTTCGTTATAAATGATTTGTTTGAAAACCTCTTCCTTTACATTATGAACAAAGAACAGAGAATATGGAAAATTTGAAATTTAAAAAACTTACAGAATTTGAGTTATCTCAGATTCGTGGAGGGGAATGGGTAAATGTGGATGGAGAATGGATATGGATAGAAGATCATGTTATTGATGACATAGGCTATCCGATTAAGAGCCAAAATTATTTAGGTGATTTTTGATTTACCGGTAATTTATAAATAGAAACAGAACCTATCTGTATAACATAGGAGCGAATTCCGAAAAGCTTATGAGTAGGACGAAAATCTAATTTGAAGAGACATGGAAACAAAACACATGACTGTAGGGCTTTTTGAAGCAATCGACAATGAGTCTTTAGAATTGCTTAAAGGCGGGAAGGCCAGAATTCTGAAAACAGAGTTTGAGGTCGCGAAGGATGGTGATGGGTCTGTCATCGGCAACTGTTGTAATGGGAAAAAAGATGACGAAAAGGAGTCGTAATTTGTAATCCATTTTATGGCGTATGTGGAAATAATACATGTAAATATTAATTAAATTCCATGGGTTGAGGAACGTGCTTTGAATCCATGGAATTTTATATAGAATAAATTATGAAAGATGAATTGACTATAAATCAAAATTATGTACTAAGAAAAGGGCTTGATGATCAGTATTCATTATATAATAAGTCTATTCAAAAACGTTATGAACTCTCATACAAGCTATTCTTTATTCTAAATTTATTTAGACATTCGTCCCTTTCTTTGGGATACGTGAAAGAAAAATTCGAGAATATGGGTATCAATATGGATGATTTTTTGGTTTTTCTGAGAAATCCGGAGTTCATAGACTTATTAGTTCCGACAAAGGAATCATTTTGTATACCTGATTTTTATAAAGATAAGAAGAATTTGTCACCATTGACAGAAATAAGTCCAGGACGAATAGATTTTGTTATTACTAAACATTGCAACTTAGCTTGCAAACATTGTTTTGAAGGAGCTTCTCCAAAATTTGGGATACGAGAATATGGTATAGATGTATTTTCCCGCATTTTCAGTGAATTTGATAGGATTAATTTGAAAACTTTGAAAATAACGGGAGGAGAACCTTTCACGGTACCTAATTTTGATCAGATTCTTCTTGAATTATCTAAAAGGCATTTTGAGACAATTGTTTTGACTAATGGTATGCTAATAAAGGATAGAGATATTGAAATCCTCCGGTTGGGTGATATCCATTTAGGGATTTCATTGGATGGATTGGATAGTGAGACTCATGATTTCACTAGGGGAAAGGGAGCTTTTGATGTAATTTCTCGGCAACTATTGAGATTGAGAGATGCAGGTGTTAAATTTGGAATAACTTGCTCTATTAATAAAAGAAACTTTTATCAAATACGGGATATGATTTCTTTTACATTAGATTTCTTGAGAGCAGAGGTCTTGTTCTTGAATTGTTTGCGTCCCGTAGGAAGAGCTGGTGATAATAAAAATTTGTTTTTGAGTGAGGATGAGAGTCAAGAAGTATATAGAGTGTATAATGAAGCCCATAAGAAATATGGTCGTAGACTTGAATTGTCCGACGACCTTTCTTTGGTAGAAAAAGAAAAGAGTGATATTATCGCTTGTTCAGCGGGGAATAGTATTTTGGCTATGGATGAAAATCTTGATATATATCCATGTTTTTATGCTTTTGATCATGAGGAATATGTCATTGGAAATTTGTTACATGAAAGTATAGATGATATTTGGAGATCTTCTAAATTGGATAGATTCAGAGGAATAACTCGACTGAATGATTTGGATGATTGTCCAAAATGTCAGTTTAAAAAACAATGTGCATTGAAAAATTGTAGACTTAAGCCCGTCTTTGAGGGCAAGAAATTTACTTCCTCTGTCTCTTATTGCAAGCGAAACGCTTTAGAGATTTAATAATAATGATTAGATAATACAATATGAAAATGGGTGGGAAAGAAAAAAGATGGTTTTTGCTATTTTTTGCAGGTTGGTGGATGACTGTGTTCACTTTAGGGGCTCAGGCAATCTCAGGTACTTTGAAAGATAACAATAATGCCCCATTAAGTTATGCGAATGTGGTTGTTATGACTACAGATTCTTTTTTTGTGGATGGAGGGGTAAGTGATAAGGATGGAGGTTTTCTTATACCGGTTCCGTCTGATGATAATTATTTACTTAAGATATCATCTGTTGGTTTCCAAACTGTTTTTAGAAATTGTACGATTGGTTCCCTAGGCGTTATCGTGATCCCAGAGCAATCATTGGTGTTGGGAGAAGCGGTGGTTATAGCTCATCGTCCTGTATATGAATTGAAAAATGGGAAGTTAATTACAAATGTACAAAATTCCTTGCTGAGTAAAATAGGAACAGCTAGTGATGTGTTGAATCATATACCCGGTGTACAAGGTAAAGATGGTGCCTATTCCGTGTTTGGAAAAGGTACACCTTCTATTTATTTGAATGGACGCTTGGTTCGTGATTTGTCAGAACTGGAAAGGCTTGGATCGGAGAATATTGCTAGGGTTGAAGTGTTGAATAATCCAGGAGTCCAATATGATGCAAGTGTTAAAGCGGTTATACGAATTCGGACGGCTCGTCCGGTTGGTGAAGGGTTGGGGCTGGATGTACGTTCCCGTGTGGAACAGTCGCATAAGTCCGGACTCATGGAGCAATTTAATCTCAAATATAGCAAAAATGGATTAGACCTATTTGGGGGATTCGCTTATACATTGCGGAATTTTTATCAAGAAAGTACGTTAGAGCAGATTACATGCTTAGATACGTTGTGGCGACAAAATTATACGTTTGATACGGATTATAAGCGGCATATTTATGACGGGAATATTGGGATTAACAATCAGTTTAATGAAAGGCATTCGGCAGGAGTCCGCTATTCAATCAATGCTATGCCTAAAAACTCGAAAGTGTCTTTTGTGAGGAGTCAGGTATATGCGAATGAGAGTCAGTACGACTACTGGGAGAATAACAGTCGGACAAATGAACGTAGAGGTCCTAAACAACAATTAAATGCTTATTATACAGGAATGATCGGGAAATTAAATATTGATTTTAACGCAGATTTATTATGGAATAAAGATTATGCAGAGGATTATGCAGAGGAGAGTAGCTTACATTTTGATGATCGTGCAATTTGTTCTTTTTCAGATAATTCAGTTCATTTATTTGCTGCTAAACTAATCTTATCCCATCCTTTATGGGGGGGGGATTTCTCATTTGGAGGTGAATTTGCAAGCATGAAAAAAAACGAGTATTATAAAAATGAGGAAGCTATATTACCAAGTACGGGTAATGTGGCAAAGGAGAAGACGGAAACGGCTTTCTTGGATTATACTCGTTCTTGGGGAAATCTGGATGTTTCTGCGGGAGTTCGATATGAGCATGTGAATTATTCTTTCCAAGATAAGTTTTCCGGAGATTCAGATCTTAGGCGGACTTATGATAACTTGTTTCCTTTTGTTTCTTTGTCTTATCCTATAGGACGAGTTCAAAGCCAGTTGAGCTATTCAGAGAAAATCCATCGTCCGGACTATGGGGATTTAAGTAATAATATTGTATATATAAATCGTTTTTCCTATAAAGGTGGAAATCCAAAGTTACAGCCGGAGATTATTCATAGTTTGAGATTGGATTTATCTTATCAGTGGGTTCAACTATCTTTGGATTATCAACGATTCAACGATGTAATATTGAATGTGGCAGATCCTTATGATAAGGATCCAAGAATAGTGTTCGTAACCTATCGTAACGAAGGACAGCTGGATTGTTTGAACGCATCCCTCTCTTTATCTCCTAAAATTGGTCTTTGGGAGCCAATGGCATATATAGGGCTTAGGAAACAATGGTTCGATACTCCTTGGATGGACGGTTTCAAAGCTATGAATAAGCCGATGTTGATGTTTAACTTCAATAATGCGTTTAGTTTGCCAAAAGGTTTTGTGGTGCGTGCTGATTTCTCTTATCAGACAAAAGGTGCATCACAAAATTATATATTAAATCAGACAGGGGAAATTGATTTAAGTTTACGGAAATCATTTTTGCAGGATCGTTTGAGCTTTAATCTCCAATGGTTTGATGTAGGGCATTTAAGCCGACAGAATATAGATTTGTATAGTGGTATCAATACTGCCTATCAAAGAGCTAAATTGGATAGTGAGTCTGTCAGGCTAACAGTTCGGTTTAAATTTAATATGGGACGAAATAAATACAAAGGTTCGGGAGCAGGACAAGACGTTATAAACAGATTGTAAATAAATATTCTTATGCGTAGTTTCCCTTTCTATCGACAACACGATGCGATGCAGTGTGGTATCGCATGCTTACGGATGATTTGTGCCTTTTTGGGGAAGAATTATTCGATAGATTCTCTCTCTAAGATATGCTTTGCCAGTAAGGACGGTGTATCCTTACTGGGCATTAGCGAGGCGGCAGGTGAATTAGGCTTGAAAACAACTTGCGGAAAAATGTCTATCGATCAGTTAGCGAAAGTTGAGTTACCTGTGATCTTACATTGGAACCAGAATCATTTTGTAGTTCTTTACAAGATCAAATCCAGAAAAGGGAGGAAAAGTGTTTACTACGTGGCGGACCCGGGAAATGGTCTGATGCAATATCAGGAGAAGGATTTTGTGGATCGTTGGATAACGGTCCGCTCGAAAGGAGAGGATAAGGGAGTTGCCATGATCATACAGCCTACGCCTGCTTTTTATCAACAAGAATCTACTCAGGCTGCGGGAAAACGTACTTTCGCTTTTTTGCTTGGTTATTTCAAGCAATTCAAATATTATTTCGGACAGATTATCTTAGGGTTGATTGTAGGCTGCGTTTTGCAGCTAATCTTTCCCTTCTTGACACAAGCGATTGTTGATGTGGGTATCACACATAAGGATTTGAGCTTTATCTGGCTAATCTTGCTTGGACAACTTACCCTTATTTTCAGCCAAACGATCTTGGATTTTATCCAGCGATGGATCTTGCTCCATATCAGCATGCGCATCAATATATCCCTTATCTCGGATTTCTTTATTAAGTTACTAAAGCTCCCGATGGGTTTTTTCGATACAAAGTTGATGGGAGACTTGATACAACGGATGGGTGATCATAAGCGGGTGGAGCAATTTCTCACAACTCAGTCATTGACGGTTTTGTTCTCGTTTTTGACATTTGTTGTTTTCGGGATCGTACTATTGATATATGATAAGATGATATTTCTGATTTTCGTGATGGGGAGCGTGTTGTACGGCGTATGGATCGCATTTTTCTTGCGTAAGCGTAAGGTGCTGGATTATGAACTATTCGAGAAACAGGCGGAGAATAATAATAAGACTTACCAGTTCATCACCACTATGCAGGAGATCAAGTTGCAGGATTGCGAGCAACGTCGCCGTTGGGAGTGGGAGGATGTACAGGCTGGATTATTTCATTTGCAAATGCGTAGCTTGAAGTTGAAACAGGCACAAGAGGCCGGTGGAGTATGTATTACCCAAGTGAAGAATATCTTGATAACGATTTTGGCAGCTACCTCCGTGTTGGAGGGACAGATGACCTTGGGTATGATGCTGGCGGTACAATATATTATTGGGCAGTTGAACAGGCCGGTTGAACAATTGATGAACTTCATTTATGCGTCTCAAGATGTGAAGATCAGCTTGGATCGTATCAATGAGATCCATGCGCAAATGAATGAGGAGGACCATTCCGACTCTTTGGCTACTTATCCGGATGATAACCGGGATTTGTCTTTTCGGAATGTCGATTTTAAGTATGATCCGCACAGTCTCCGAAAGACGATAGATGATGTGAGTTTTACGATTCCCGGAGGGAAGGTGACCGCTATTGTCGGTACCAGTGGCAGTGGTAAAACTACGTTGATTAAATTGTTATTAGGTTATTATCCGGTATCAGGAGGGAAGATCTGTATCGGGAATACCCCAATTAGTGAGTTGAATCTGAAATGGTGGCGGCGTCAATGCGGTGTCGTTATGCAGGATGGGGTTGTTTTTTCTGAATCGATCGCACGAAATATTGCCGTGGATGATGGAGAGATTGATGCGGGGCGGTTACTCCGGGCCGTAGACATATCGAATATAAAAAGTTTTATTATGAGACTGCCATTGAAATACAATACACAAATCGGTCCGGATGGTGTTGGGCTTAGTCAAGGACAGAAACAACGTATCTTGATAGCTAGGGCTGTTTATAAAAATCCGGAATATATTTTCTTGGATGAAGCCACTAATGCGTTGGATGCCGAGAACGAGCGGGTTATCGTGGGGAACTTGAATGATTTTTATAGAGGTAAGACCGTAGTTGTTGTCGCTCATCGGCTGAGTACCGTGAAAAATGCGGATCAGATCATTGTGATTGATAACGGGAAAATCGTTGAGGTTGGGAATCACAAATCATTGTGTGAAAAACGTGGTGCTTATTATAATTTAGTGGAGAATCAATTGGAATTAGGGTCTTGAGAATGAGAAATGTATATACGTATGGCAGAGTATGATAATATAGAGTTGCGTAGTGAGAAGGTACAGGAGATAATTGGTAAGGCTCCAGGTGGAATCGTGCGTGACGGCATCGGGATGTTGACAACAGTGCTTGTCTGTTTAGCGTTGGTAGCATGCTTTATACCTTATCCGGAGAATGTGACGGTGAGTGTTTTTGTTACACAGGTAGATGAGCGGTATGTGGAAGTGACGGCACTTGTACCTTACCGGTTTATCACGAAAGTTCATAAAGGTATGTCGGCCGATATTGAGTTTGAAGGGTACGCCTCATCAGAGTATGGATTATTGAAAGCGGAAATAGAAGGGTTAGAAGATTCTATTGTTACGGTATCGGGAGACAACTTCTTCTCTACGAAGCTTATTATAGAAAAAAAGGATATAGAGCTATACCACTTACAAGTAAAGATGAAAGGCACAGCTTCAATTTTACTTTCAAAAAGAAGTTTGATCGATATGTTTTCTTAGATTTTATGAACGATTGAACTTTATAATCTTAGCAAGCGGGATATTATCTTTTATTTATTATGGAACCTATACCCAACTCCCAACATCAAGTTATTCGGATTATGGAACTTGTGCAGTTGGTATCCGACATGCAGGAATAAATTTCGTGTAACCGATACCTTGAGGGCTAGGATCTGGTATAATCCTTTCAGGTCGCCTTTGTTGTAAAATAAATTATGTCCGACTCCTATATTGATCGAGAAGAATGGCATCGTGAACTCGCCACGGGCGGAGAGGCCGATACCGATTTGCTCGTGTAGGGGCGGGCGGTAGAATCGGGGTTCTTCGCCGACTTGGATGATCTCGTCGGAATAAATATTCGCGCTTTCGTCATATTGGCCGTCTAGGGAGATACCTGCTTTTAGGAACCGGTTGAATTTGTACATCGGGTTGAGGTTGAATCCGAGGATACCGAAATGACCGGGAAAGATATGAGCCTCGTCGCCAAGCATAACCCCCTTAGCACGGGTCGCGCCGTATAGGATGACATCGTAACTGACACGTTGCCAAAAGCTAGAGAGGTACAACTGATTTTCAGGTAAGGAACGTGCGGTACCTATCTCATGATGGCTTTCCTCGATAGGATTGAGCGTGTAGACGAGTCCGATCCGGCCACCAATCGTATTCAATCCCGCATTCGGAAGATGAGTATTTCCGTTTGAGTAGTGCGTTAAATCCGCCCCGACAAGCAGGTTGCAATAACGGGATAGTTTCGCATTGAGGAAAAAGCCCAGATTGATATAGGCATTGATCTTAGAACCGATGATCTTATTGCGGTAATTATTGTTATCATCATACGGATGCCAACCAAATGAGGCTCCGAAATTCCACTCATAATCGAAGGATAGCCGGGAAGAGATCTTGGCGATGCGGGAGCTTTGGAAAACATATGCCGCCCAAGGATTACCTACTTCCTGCCGATTGCCAAAGGTATTATAAGAAACGCCTATTCCTTGGTAAGTGTGCGGATAGAGCTGGCCCTCCTTAGAGTTCGGATTCTGTTGGAACCCGTATTTCAAATGGAATGAAGCCGCCTTACGTAAAGTAAGCCCGTTTCCATAGCCATCATCTTTCAGGAATTTGCTAGTCGGGGCGACATACGAGGGACGTACGTCGAATCCAATTTTGTGGATTAGGGATTTATTATCATCTTGAGCTTTTACCGTACAGGTCCATATCATCATGACCGCTATGTAAAAGCTTATCATCTTGCTTTTTATCATACTTCAATACGTTTGTCTGATCACCAACACTGCGCTTTGTCTTTCAACTCGGGTATCTTGTTCTTATCGAATACAGGGCTTTTAATACCCGCTTTCTTTTGGGCTACGTAATCCTGTAATAAGAGGAATGTTTGACGGCTCAACAATGAGATCGCGATCAAATTGCAGATCGTCATAAGTCCCATCGTCACGTCCGCTAGGCTCCAAGCCAAGTCTAAACTAGCCAACGCACCGAACATGACCATTCCACCGACTAATATACGATAAATAAATAAGACACTTCTCTTGGACGTGATAAAACGAATATTCGCTTCTCCGTAATAGTAATTACCGATAATACTACTGAACGCGAACAAAAGGATCGCTAAAGCGACAAACGTACTACCGATGCTACCCACCTCGTTACTCAAAGCTTGTTGCGTGAGCTGGACTCCATTGATGGAGCCGTCTAATGGCGCTCCGCTAAACAAGATGATGAACGCCGTGCAGGTACAGATAATCAGCGTGTCGGTAAATACGCCTAATGCTTGGATCAATCCTTGTTTGACCGGATGGGAGACATGCGCCGTAGCCGCTACGTTCGGTGCCGATCCCATACCGGCCTCATTACTGAATAGACCTCGTTTAATCCCTTGCATCAACGCTGCTCCGACACTGCCGCCTATCGCCTGTTCCCAACCAAAAGCGTTTGACAGAATGGTTTCTATAACAGCGGGTAGGCGGGTAATATTAAACAGTACGATTCCCAACGCCAATGTTATATATCCTAATGCCATGACCGGTACGACAATACTGCTTACTCTCGCGATACGATGAATACCTCCGAATATGACGATTAACGTAAGTACCGTAAGAATCGCCCCGATCCAAGCATGATTGATGCCAAAAGCGCCTTCCCAAGCTGCGCAGATGGTATTGCTTTGTACGGAATTAAAGGCAAAACCAAAGGTTATCGAAATCAATACGGCAAATAATACCCCCATCCATCGTAACCCCAAACCATGTAGCATATAGTAAGCGGGACCGCCAATGAACGAGTCTTTCCCTTTTTCTTTATATAATTGAGCTAACGTAGACTCCACGAATGCGCTGGAAGAACCAAGCAAAGCGATCAGCCACATCCAGAATACGGATCCGGGTCCGCCGATCGCTACGGCTGTCGCTACACCGGCTAGGTTTCCGGTTCCTACACGGCTGGCTAAAGATACGGCGAAGGCTTGGAAAGAGGAGATATGCTTTTCCCCTTTTTCTCCTTTCCCGGCAGAATCGCCTAATAATCGGATCATCTCGCCAATCATGCGGAATTGCACGAACCTACTTTTTATCGTAAACCATACGGCGCATCCCAATAACATGATAATAAGGATGTATGACCATAATATATCGTTGACTCCGTTGATCCAATTATTCAATAGCTCCATGATTTATAATCTGTTGTTTGGTTACAAAGATACGTATCTACGAAGCAAATTCATCGAAATATTATTTTTTTATCATTTTCTTGTAACGTTTTCCAAACGGCTGTCGTCTTATAGTTAGAAACAAATGATAAGCGGGAAAGGCCACCCTGCTATATTCGGAAAAAATACGATAAAAATGAAACGGATGATGATTTGGATCATACTGCTAGGTGGTATGGTACAGGGAGCTTTTGCTCAGAACTTGGAGATAAAGGGAATGGTGCGGGACGCTCGCAACAAAGAAATCTTGGAATTTGCAAATGTGGTATTGCAAACGATGGACTCTTCTTTTGTAGCGGGTACGACTACGGATATGAAGGGGCATTTTTTATTAAATAAGATTAAAAAAGGGAGTTATATTCTATCTGTCTCTAGTCTAGGCTTTAAGACGGAGTATATTTCCTTGGAAGGCTTGTCCAAGAATATTTCTTTGGGAGAAATATCCTTAAATGATGATGCGGTATCCTTAGACGGGGTGACGGTTAGCGCCTCTGCCCAGACGAGCCATGCCGATAAAAAAGTGATCTTCCCATCGGATCGCCAGATGAAGGCTTCGGGAAACGGTATGGATTTGTTGCAGCAGATGATGCTACCGAGAGTGCAGGTGGATTTGTTGAACAGTGAGATCAAGGCCACGGGAAATGGTGTAGTCCAAGTGCGTATCAATGGTGTGAAGGTGGAGCAGGATGAGATCAAGGCTTTGAATCCTTCGGATATCATCCGTATAGAATATCATGATAATCCGGGTTTACGTTATGGCAATGCCGATATCGTGCTGGATTATATCGTTCGCCGTCCGGATACGGGGGGCAGCTTCGGCCTGGATATGGCGCAAGGTATCAATTCTATGTGGGGCGAACATAATGTCCGGGGAAAGATCAATCATAAGAATTCGGAATGGGGTGCTTCTTATCGGATCGGTCCTCGTGATTTTTATGGAATGAAACGGAATAATGAGGAAGAGTTTCATCTAGCGAATGGAACGACCTTGAACCGTGTGGAGATAGGCGAACCTTCGCACGCTCGTTTATTCATGCATAACCTGAATGTGAACTATAGCTATCAAAAGCCGGATAAGTATCTGTTTAACGCTACGTTCCGCTACCGGAATAATCACCAACCGCATTGGGATTATCAAGGGGTCTTGATGAATAAGGCGAATCCGGAGGACAAGGTGGATATGATCGACCTATCGGGATCCGCTTATCAAGCTCCTGCGCTGGATTTATATTACCAACGGGATTTGAAGCATAACCAAACCTTGGTGTTTAACGTGGTAGGGACTTATAACCAAACGAAATCGACCCGTATCTATCAAGAGAGTAAACATGAACAATTGTTGACTGATGTAAATAATGTGGTGGATGGTGATAAATACTCGATTATCGGCGAGGCTATCTATGAGAAGAAATTAACGAATGGTAATCGGTTGAGCGGCGGTTTACGCCATAACCAATCTTTCTCGGATAACAGTTATATCAATGGGCATAACTATAAGACACATATGGAACAGATGGAGAGTTCCGTATATGCGGAATTCAAGGGAAAGGTGAAAAAACTGGATTACTCGTTGGGTGTGACCGTGAATCGATCGTCTTATAGCCAACGGGGTGAGGATGCGGATTATGAACGTTATACGGTGAGTCCCCGGTTGACCTTGTTTTATGCTTTGCCCGGGGAATCTTCCATCCGTTTGAAATCAACGATGGGGAATGTGACTCCTTCTTTGGGTGAGCTGAGCGCTATCGACCAAGTGATCGATTCCTTGCAAATACAGCGGGGTAATCCTAACTTGAAGTCTTATATGAGTTATTATACGGAATTGAATTACGAGTTTCGCAAAGGTCTGTTTTACGTGAATGCCTTGGGCGCTTATGAGTATCAGCCGGACGCTATCATGGACGAGAAATATCTGGAAGGGAATAAGATCATCCAGACTTGGGATAATCAGAAAAACTGGCAACGGGTTATCGCTTCCGTCAACTTGCGGGTCGGTCCGATCAAGGACATCTTGCAATTTTCAGTCAATGGTGGTATGAACCATTATATGAGTAACGGTAATACCTACACGCATCGATATACGAACTGGTGGTGCGATGCGAATGTTTCCGTTACTTGGAAGAATTGGTCACTCATGTATATGTTGATGACGAATTGGAACTGGTTTAAGGGCGAGACGATGAGTGGGGGTGAGAATATCCAAGGAATCCAGCTCGGTTATAGGCATAAAGACTTGATGGTTGGCTTGCGTGTCTTTAATCCGTTTACGGATAACTATAAGCAGGAGACCGAGAACTGGAACCAATACGCCTCTTTCCACCGTTCGAATTACATCAAGGAAAGTTCCCGTTTGTTTGTGGCGACGATTTCCTATAACTTCTCTTTCGGCCGTAAATTTAGCGCTGGTCAGAAGAAAGTGAATAATGCCGATAATGACTCGGGGGTAATGAGTACCGGTAAATAAGGGAATATTTTATATCTTTGAGGGAAAATAAAATGAGATATGAAAGCGATTAATCCGAATGAGATCAAAGACAACTTTATCGAGTTGATTGGTAAGGAGTGGATGCTGGTAAGCGCCGGTGATAAGGAGAAGTTTAATATGATGACTGCCAGTTGGGGCGGCGTGGGAGTGTTATGGAACCGTCCGGTGGTGTTTGCTTTTATTCGTCCGGAGCGTTATACCCGTGAGTTTATCGACGCTAAAAATGAGTTCACGATTACTTTCCTAGGACCGGAGCACCGGAAAGCCCATAGCATTTGTGGCTCTAAATCCGGCCGGGAGATTGATAAAGTGGCCGCTACGGGGTTGACACCGTTCTTTACGGAGGCTGGTAATCCTGTATTCGAGGAAGCTCGCCTTACGTTGGAATGTAAAGTGGTCTATAAGTCCGAGATCGAGGAGGCTAAGTTTTTAGATCCTAGCGTTTTCCCTCGTTGGTATGATGAGAAGAACGGCAATGCGCATATCGTTTACATTGCCGAGATCGTAAATGCTTGGGAGAAGTAATCTCACTCAAGCAGTTCTTTCATCATTTGCTCCGTATGCGTGAGGAAATATTTAGTGAGCTGGTAATGCTCTGTTTCCTCATACGGGGTGATGTGTGCTCCGGTATCATCGATGGCATAAATGTCCGCGTTCGGATAAGCCATCAAGATCGGGGAGTGCGTGGAGATAATCAGTTGGCAACCGTTATTCACCAGTTCATGGATACGCACCAAAAGGGCCAGCTGCCGTTGTGGGGAGAGTGCGGCTTCCGGCTCGTCTAATATAAATAATGTATTGCGGCTGGCATAATTCAGGAAAGCGCTGAGAAAGCTCTCGCCGTGCGATTGCTCCAATAAACTCCTGCCACCGTAAGCTTTATAGGCGTAGATCTTGCTGTACTTACGTAATTCCAGTTGGGCTTGCCTATCCAATTCGGCCGCATGGTTAAAAAAGGATTCTGCCCGGAAGAAGAAATGCTTTTCCGGTTTTCGGGTCTCGATCAGCTTAATATGCTCGGGTAAGACATTGGCGTAAATCTTGTAGGCCTCGGTTCCGTCATAGAGCATACCCGGTTCTTCCTCATCCCTCTCCTCATATTTACTCATCATCGCTTCCAGCAGGGTGGATTTTCCCGCCCCGTTCTCTCCCACGAGGAAAGTAACCGGCTTGCGGAAAATGAATGATTCCGTAAAACGTACCGCCGGAGCTTTATAGGGATACTTTAGCTCCTCGGGATTGCCGGCTACCAAGTCCGGGTCCAGTAATTTTACTTGCTTCAGATAGATCATACAGAATATGTTTTGTTACAAACATAGTGAAAATATCAATGGAATGAAAGATAATATCGTAATCGTTGTTGTTCGTGCTCCGGAAACTCTTCCAATAGGGATAAATCCTCCCAACCTTGTAATTTCCCTTTTTTCCGGATCATTTTTTCGATGATCCTAGCTTGTTTATAACTGACATATGGGTGACTGGCCAGTTCTTTAGCTGACAGTTGGTTGACAAATAGATGACTAATAACTGACGGGTCCACGGAAAACCACGATTTCATCGCTTCATAGCGTTCCTCGTCAATACCATATACTTCTCCTAGTTGTTCCACGGAATAAAAGCCTCCTAGTAAGTCCCTGTATTTAATGATCCGCTTGGCAAAAACGCTACCAATTCCCGGAACCATTTTAAGGGCGGTGGTATCAGCCGAGTTTAATTCGACAACCGTTCCTTGCGGCCATTTTTCTGCTTGGGGATAAGAGGGAAAATGGGGCTTTGATTCCTTTCGGATGCGTTTGGATTTCCATTCGGAAGGGATTTTAGTTTCGTTCGAATGGGATTCTTTTTCTTTCCGAATGGAATTTGAAGGTGTTTTATTCGAATAGATCCGTGAGGAATCTTGTTTGATTCCGGTGTTTACCAATGGAACTGTTTGAAATTGGGAACGGTAGAAATCCGTCCCGATAATTGCGATCCATGCCATCGCTATTAAGGAAAGGAGTAGGGTAAGAGCCTGCCTTTCCCCCTTGGAGAAATAAAGTAAATCACGCCATTTCATAGTCTTATGTTTTGATTTGTGGAACTTCCACCGACAAAGGTAGAAGTTCCGTTTCTATTGACAAGGAATTCTCGGTATTATTTACCGGTAATCCATTTCAAGATCCCTAATTCGTTCAAGAATACGATACCGATGGCGATTGGGGCCACGTATTTCATAAAGAATACGTAAGCGCCGAAAAGACGGAACTTAAGAGTCCCCTCATTGGTCAACTCGGCTTTCAATACTTTTTTATCGACACGTGTACCTACGAAAATACAAGTGAGCATACCTCCCAGCGGTAGCATGATCTTGGCGGTCAGGTAATCCAGTGCGTCGAAAAAGGCCAAGCCTCCAATCGTGAATCCTTTCATCACCCCGAATGAGAGAGAACTGAAAATTCCTAAGAAAAATACCCCTAAGGAAACGATTAAAGCCGCTTTCTTGCGTGTCATGTGGAACTCCTCAAGAACGTAGGCCGTAGCTACCTCATGTAAAGAGATCGTGGAAGTCAGTGCCGCCATCGCTAGCAAGATATAAAAAATACAGGACCACAAGCCACTCAGCGGTAATTGTCCAAATACGTTCGGCAACGTGATAAACACGAGTTCCGCACCAGCGGAAGGGGTGATGCCGAAACTGAATACCGCCGGGAATATCATGATACCGGCCAATACGGCGACAAGCGTATTAATGATTGTCACCTGCCAAGCGGTGGCCTGCATATTCGTATCTTTCCCGAAGTAAGAGGAGTAAGTGATCAAGCAGCCCATACCCAAACTCAAAGAGAAGAAAGCCTGTCCTAGTGCGCTCAAGACCACTGAGGAAGTCAATTTGCTAAAGTCTGGCTTGAAAAGGAAAAGCAATCCGGCCTCAGCGTTCGGTAAGGTCACGGAACGTACGCACATGATCAGCAAGATCAAGAATAAAAGCGGCATCATGATCTTAGAGGCCCGTTCGATACCTTTTTCTACACCCGAGACAATCACGAAGTGAGTCAACCCGATAAAAGCGCCCATCCAAAAGATCGGACGGAAGACATTGGAAGCGAAATCCTGAAAATCGGCCGTATAGTCTATATCCGGCTGTCCATACAAACGGCCACTTAGCGTTTGCCAAACATATTCAAGCGTCCAACCGGAGACGACCGAGTAATAACTTAAGATCAAAAATGCGGCCAAGATACCGTTGTACCCAATCCAGCACCATTTTGTACCGGGAGCCATTTTCTTGAAAGAACCCACCGTATTGCTGCGGGAATGCCGGCCGATGAAAAACTCGGTTATCATTACCGGAATGCCCAAGAATATCATGAAAAGTATGTAGACCAGTAGGAAGGCCGCACCTCCGTTCGCTCCCAGCATATACGGGAAGCGCCATACGCTTCCCAATCCGACGGCGCATCCTACGGTAGCTAGTACTACGCCCAATTTACTACCGAATGTGACTCGATTGTTTGCCATATTATTTATTGTTGCTTTTATGCTTTTAATTGTTACCTATTTTCTTATTTTCGGGAGCAAAAGTAATAATTTGAATTAATTTGTTCGTGTAAAGTATAAATAATTTAGTGAAAGGAGTATGAAACGAGGACGTAAGAAAAAGTTAGCAATCTCATTGATGGATTATATGGGAAAACGAAGAGACATGAAACGGCAGTTAAAGAAAGAAGGGACAGCTGAGTTGTATGAGGTGGCCGTAAGGCATTTTTTAAGATTCGTGAAGAACCCGGGGTTCTGTTTGGCCGATTTGAATCGTGCGTTGGTGATAGATTTCATCACGTATCTTCAGGGAAAAGGATTAGCTACTAATACGGTAAATACGTATATCAGTAGTTTGCGGGCGCTTTATAATATGGCTTGCCAAGAGGCGTTGATTCCTGCGTCATATTATCCGTTTGAGAATTTGAAACTCCGGCGTGCGATGACGGCGAGGCGTGCGATTCCCGCATCTTTGTTCCAGCAAATCGCTCAGATCAAGGTGGTGGATGACCCGCAAGTGGAATTATCGATAGATCTTTCCTTATTCAGTTTTATGGCTTGCGGGATGCCTTTTGTGGATATAGCGTACTTGACGAGGCAGAATATCCGGGGGAATGAGTTGGTATATCACCGTCATAAGACAGGACGTATGATCCGGTTGGAGATAACCAGTAGTATGTTGCAATTGATCCGGAAATACGCGGATCGGCAGCGAGCGACCGGATCGTCGTATTTGTTCCCGATTCTTCCGCCCGGGAATCCGGACCATTTGAGGTATAAGCGTAGCTTGGCTCGGCATAATGCCCGGCTGAAACGGATTGGGCAAACTTTACGGTTACCGAATCCGTTTACGTCGTATGTTGTTCGCCATAGCTGGGCATCAGAAGCTTTACGTTGCGATATGCCGATGGCCTTGATCAGCCAGGCGTTGGGGCACTCGTCGGAGAAAACGACTCGTTTTTATCTGGAAGAATTGGATATATCACGTTTGGCTCATGCGAACATGAAGGTGATAGGCTCTGTAAATCGGATTTTAGAGAAAAGGATGGATGGTTTGTGAACTTATTTATGGAATAAGGAGTTTTAGCGTTAAAATAGTAACTTCCTCCCTATTAGTTCACAAAAATACATAATAAATATTTTATTATCACAACTTTTCTGCATTAAAATTGTCAAGTTCTTTTCACCAAATAAGGAATTTAGGGGAAGCTATGTCTTTAAAATGAACCATATTCACCTTTATTGATTCACTCTCTCAACTAAAGAGGAATTTCTATACTCTACAAATTCCTCCTGAATATCAAAAACAAATAATACAATAAGCTCGTTTGGATAGGCCTATATGTAAGCCATTGATTGGTAGCTGTATAGAAACACCATAATATTTATTGGATTTCATGTACGTGTTTTCCAAAAAACATGTACGTCTTTTCAGGAAAACATGTACATGTTTTTCTGAAACGTTCCGTGTGGTTTATTGATATACTATATAAACGACAATAAGATGTTGTTTAACGCTTATTCTCCTCTAACGTTTTTGAAACGCTAAACCTTATTCCATAAATAAGTCCACGGGCCATTCTTGCCGTTAGTTGATTTTAGGAAGTTGGGTCTTGAGGGGCAGAAGGGTGAGAAGATATAAGATTAACAACCATAATGAATAAGAAAGAATGAAGAAGACGATTTTCATGCTATTCTTGTTGTCAGTCCCGTTTCTTTCGAGAGCGCAGGGGGTGCCGGTCGAAGGGAAAGGCTCCATGATTGGGATCAAGAGTAATATTCCTTATTGGGCTACTGCCACGTTTAATTTGGGGGCTGAAGTTTATCTCGCCCGTCATTGGACACTTGAGTTGGAGGCAGGCTTGAATCCGTTCAGCGGCAAGAACGATGATGGGAGTTATGGCCGCTCACTGAAGCATTTGCGTCTGCACCCGGAGTTGAGGTATTGGTTTTGCGAGACGTTTAACGGCCATTTCCTCGGCGTGCATACTCCGTACCTATTATATAATGTAACCGATATCAAATGGCTGGGTACAGAGGGCGAGCGTCACCAGGGATGGGGCGCGGGAGCCGGTATCAGTTATGGATACTCGTGGCTGCTGTCTCGCCATTGGAACTTGGAGGCCACGGTGGGCGTGGGCTATCTGTACTTGAAGTCGGACAAGTATCCCTGCGCAAATTGCGGCCGCAAGCAAGAAGGGATCAAGAAGCATTACTTCGGGCCTACGCAGGCGGCGATCAATCTCATTTACCAATTTTAAATCGATGGAGGACTGAAAAATGAAGAATCTACAAGGATGGATGATACTTGGGATCGCATGTTTGGCCGGTTGTGTGGGTACTACGATTCCCGTACAGGCGCAGCAGACGGCTACCGCCATCGTCGTGAAGGAGCGGTTGGTGGAGCATGTGGGCGATCGCTTGATAATTGATATGAAACTAGCGTTGGACGAGTTGTCGCTATCGGCCAACCGGAGTTTGGTCTGTACGCCGCTGATCGAGCGGGGCGATAGCGTAAGGGCTTTGCCTCCCGTGATTGTGAACGGGCGTAACCGCCAGATCCAGTACGACCGGTCCGGGCGCGACGCGGCGGCGAACGGGGAGTTTGTCTTACGCCGTTACAATGGGAAGGAGCAGACGTTCGATTACCATGCCTCCATTCCTTTCGCCAAGTGGATGGAGCGTTCGGAGGTGTCGCTGGTAGTCGATTTTTGCGGTTGCGGCTGGGAGGCGTTGAGTAATGACAAGTCGCCGCTTTTCCCGATCCGAATCGCGGAGCCTGTGGTATTGCGGCCGCTTTTGGCCTACGTCACGCCGGAGGCGGAACGTGTGAAAGAGCGTGTGAAGGAAGGAAGCGCCTTCCTCGACTTCCCGGTAAACCGCACGGAGATATATCCCGAGTATCGCGACAATCCCTCGGAGTTACGCAAGATCCTCGAGACCGTGTCATCGGTGAAGGAGGATCCTTACGCTACCATCACGGAGGTATATATCAAGGGTTTCGCGTCGCCGGAAGGTACCTATAAGCATAACACTTATTTGGCCGAGCATCGCGCCAAGGCGTTGATCGAATATGTGAAGGGTCTTTACCACTTCGAGCAGGCCCGTTTCACGGTGGATTTCGAGCCGGAGGACTGGGCCGGATTGGAGAAACGGGTGGAGAACTCCTCGCTTGCGGACAAGGAGGAGCTGCTGGCCATCATCCGTGCGGACGAACCGAAGGATTACGACCGCCGCGAGGCGAAGCTGAAGGCGTTGAACGGGGGGGCCTCGTATCGGGTGCTCTTGCGCGATATTTATCCAGCCTTGC
Source organism: Parabacteroides sp. AF21-43 (assembly GCF_003635435.1). Classification (NCBI taxonomy): domain Bacteria; kingdom Pseudomonadati; phylum Bacteroidota; class Bacteroidia; order Bacteroidales; family Tannerellaceae; genus Parabacteroides; species Parabacteroides sp. AF21-43. The sequence goes on from NZ_QTMG01000025.1 coordinate 47,399, forward strand.
GCCATTCGGATTACGCGGTGCGCTACACGATCCGTTCGTTTACGGTAGAAGAGGCCCGTGAGTTGATCTATTCGGACCCTAGGCAGTTGAGTCTAAACGAGATGTTCCGGGTGGCGCAGACGATGGAACCGGGTAGCGACGCTTACCGCGAGGTGTTCGAGATTGCCGTGCGCATGTATCCGGACGATCCGGTATCGAACCTGAACGCCGCCCTTACGGCGATCGACGCGGGTCGCCTGGAATCGGCCCACCGTTATCTGGCGAAGACTTCCGATTCCGCGGAGCGTACCTTGGCGGAGGCGGCCATCGCCATGCTGGAGAACCGCTTGGACGAGGCGGAGGCTCTGCTGGGTAAGTTGTCCGACGATCCTTCCGTAGCCTCGCAGGTTGAGGAGAACTTGAGGCAGATCGCCGCGAAGCGGGAGGAACTGGCTGATTGATGACGAGAGTCGTGATCGTAGGATGATAATAATGAGTGTCAAATATAAAAACGGATGAGAAACATGAAAAAGAATTATTTATTAAGTGCGGCTGCCGCTTTCTTGCTGGCGGTTACGGGTTGCTCCGATGATATCGAAAACGGAGGCAATTCCGGTGGTGAGGGCGATAGCGGCAAAGTCTATATGACAGTGAACGTCTCCACGGTGTCGAAGGGGGCATTGACGAAGGCGGGAGGAACTCCTTCTAATCCTAATAACGATGGTGCCGGCTGGGGCGAGGACGGCAACGGTTTCTTGGAAGAGTTCGATGGCGCTAATGAGGGTAAGGTGTATGATGTTAATATCTTCTTGGTGAAATATGACGGTAATACATTTGACTCTAACCCCTTGGACTTCTTTAATGATGACGTAAATAAAAGTTTAGAGATTGCCGGACAGGGTTGGTATGAATCTAAGACCGGTGTTGATCCGAGTGGAGGTGGCGAGCCTAATCATGACAGTGCCGGAAAAGTGACGATGAAGGTGACGATGAATGAGGAGCTGACAACAGAAGGACATACGTATCAAGTCTTTACAGTAGTTAATGCCGGAAATAGAATAGAGGGTATTACTACTTTGGGTGACTTACGAGACAGAGTAACTTTAAAGGATTTATGGACTGGCACTAATCAGGTTTCGAAAGCGGATCACTTCATTATGTCTACGCACAAGATGAAAGGCGTAGATGGCATAGGGAATTCGCTTGTTCGCATTTCCGTGGAAAATACAGATGAGACGAAACCGGCGACAACAACCGTATTCGTGGAGCGTATGGCCGCACGTATCGACTTGGGATATGCTGCTGTATTAGAGACAGATAAAATACTCGAAAGCTCTCCGGTAAAGAATAAAGGCTCATTCAAATTGACGGGTTACAAGGTCGTGAACCAATGGAAGGGTAACTGCTACGTGTTTAAGCAGGTCTCTCCTAAAGCGACAAAGAACTTTGGCGAAGGGTCAAGTTTAACGGATGCGATGGTTGGAAGTTATACTAAAAGTGGTAATGACTTTAAATATTTGGGTGATGAAGTATGGTCTATGACGGTGCTAAATAATGCGGATGGCTCTTATAATTATGTGCTGGATCCGTCGATCAACCGAAAAAAGGTACCTATGAATGAAGGCGATGATCCTTGGACTCAATTCGAGGACTCTTATATCAACTATTTTAATCCGGAAAACAAAGACTTAAATAGGGTTGAGAATATGGCTAAGATTCCTGATGCTAATACTGAAGCTTTTTATAAAGGATTGAATGATAGAATATATTACCCCGTCGTGTACACCAAGGAGAACACGTTGGATCGTGAGGCGCAAGTAAATGGTTATTCTACCGGCGTTATTTTCGAGTCTGAGTTTATGCCAGATGGTGATAATTTTAAAGTCAGTTTCTATAATAAAGATGCGGGTTCTATTGAGTCTGTTCCTTTAGATAACAATAAAACATTCCTTTTGGCAGTCCATAAGAACGGTGAGGGTGCGACTGTCCGTTCTGTCTATAAAGATCTTCCGTCTGTTGCCGCTTGCGCATTTAATTTGGAAGAGGGTTCGAATCCTAATTTATTGAAAGGCTTAATGAATGGCTGGGATGGGATAACATTACCGAATTTTGCTGATGTACAAAAGGCGATTAATTCCATGTCTGATCAGAACGGATTTGAGATCGCGTTTAAGAAATATCTTAGTGACATGATTAAGGGCGAAACAAACTGGAAGGAAGAGCTAACAATGCGCCTATGCTATACTGAATTTAGAAAGAAACAAAATGAGAATGGCGGTGGTCATCTCCCTGATACCTACACTGATCCGAATGATTTCACCCCGGATCAGATCGGTAATTTGTACCAATTCTACAACGTTTCCTTATACAAAGGCGGAAAGAGCTATTACAAGTTCTGGATCCGTCATAACGATAACGGGAACGATGGTATGATGGGCGTGATGGAGTTCTGTATCGTGCGTAACAACGTGTACCAATTGTACGTGACGGGTGTGCGTGGCTTAGGTGACCCGCTGCCTTACACGCCGGGTAAGGATACGCCGGACAAACCGGATGAGACGGATGATGTTACCATCGACGTCACCATCTACGTGAAAGATTGGGTGAAACGCACGAACAAAGACATCATTATTTAACCCTACCCCTCCGGGGGATTCCTACGATGGGCATTGTAAGCTCCTTACGATGCCCATCCAAGCCACCTTACGATGCCCATCATAAGAACCTTATAATGGGCATCATGGTTTACCTCCATCCCCGGTAGTACGGGCGGAGGATTACTGTGTATCTTAATAAAATGATTATGAACCGTTTATTTCATACCTGCAAACAGTTGATTGGCGTAGCTGCCTTGTCCGTGGGGCTATACGCTTGCGATTGGATACACGACGACTCGCTGCCGCTTTGCGAGTTCCGGCTGTATTTCAAGTACGACTATAATATGAAATTCGCCGACGCTTTCCAGCATGAGGTAGACTTCGTTACGCTCTTCTTCTGCGACCAAGAAGGGAACTTCCTCTTCCAGCGGCGGATCGAGAAGAGCGAGCTGGACGAGCGGAACTCCATCGCCCTCGACATGGAGCCGGGTACCTATCAGGTAGTCACTTGGGCCGGGCTGGACAAGGGCAGTTACGCATGGAACGATCCCGCCGAGGCGTCGCGGGCTGTCGAGAGGGCGCAAGACGTCAAGGTACGTACCTTGCGTGAGGACGATACGACACAACCCAACGAGCTGCACCCGCTTTGGCATAGCCTCGATACCTTCACCGTGACGCGCGACATGCCCGAGGAGAAGGTGATCAGCCTCGCCAAGAATACCAACAAGCTACGTGTCGTGCTGCAAAACGTGATGGGGGAGGACATGGACGTGAATAACTTCTCCTTCCGGATCGTGGCCGACAACGGGTATATGGATTACGACAATTCCCTGCTGCAAGATCCCACCATCCACTACCTGCCTTATTATACGGAGAACGTGGAGCTGGGAGCCGACCCGACCCCCGGCGCTACCGTGGGCGGGCAATACGTGGCCGTGGCCGAGATGAACACCATGCGCCTGATGGCGGGCCGCAACTACCGCCTCATCATCCGTCACCACGGATGGGAGAAGGATGTGCTGAACGTGAACCTCAACGATTACCTCCTTCTCACCAAGATGGAGGGGCACCGTATCTCCCCGCAGGAGTATCTGGACCGGCAGGATGAGTACTCGATCATCTTCTTCCTTACGCCGAAGGTATGCCCCGATTGCCCGGATAAGCCTACGCCTCCGGATCCGCCGGGACCTGACAATCCTGACAACCCGGATAATCCCGATGGGCCTGATCCGGAAGACCCTACGATCGTGGGGTACGCCTGCTTCAAGATACAGGTGAAAGACTGGGTGATCCGTATCAACGATGGTATATTGTAAACTGAGATTTATTAAATAGCGCGAATGATGAGACGTTATACCCTATATAACCAATTGATGGCGGTCGCCGCCGGTCTTTGCCTCTGCTGGCTCTGCGTAGCCTGCGGCGAAGACCGGCGGGGCGATCTCCCCGACGACGACCCGAACAGTTGTGTCGTGACCATCACCCTGCGGACTTCCCGCTCGGCACGACCGCCGCAAACGAAAGCCGGCGAGACAATTACTTGGGAAGATGATGATGAATACGAGCGAGACATCACGGACTGGCTGGTGGTGGCGTATGATGATGAGAACGCTGAATTGGCCGGATATACATCTAGAGAGGGTACGTGGACGCCGGATGTCAATGATCCTGATGATTCTCATACGGAGGTAGAGATGAGGTTACCCCTCGGCAAATACTCTTTTTATGCGTTCGCCAATTTGCAGTCGCTGGAAGATGGTACATCGTTGTATCAAAAAATTACCGGGGCACATTCCTTGGCGGAACTGTCGGAGGTGAAGATATTGGACTCGGGAACGAGTATCGATACAAGGAATGAGGAGAAAAAGGGTAAATTCGGAGGCGAGGAAGCGTCTCGAAAGCGCATCCCCATGAGCAGCTACGCCCAGGAGTATACGCTGAAACCCGCTCCGGCAGAGAACAAATTCGAGATTCCCTTGATCCGCATGATCGGCAAGGTACAAGTGAAGATAACTAACAACTTAGACAAACCTATAACCGTAAAACAATTGGACATCATGAACCTCCGCAAGGGAAGCCTGCCGATCTGGCTCTTGCCTTGGGGAAATAACAAGTATTTGGAGACTGCCGGAGAAGGTGGTGCGGAGCGACTGCCCCGAATCTTCCGACTGGAGAGACGGTAGAGGAAACGGATTTATTTAAAGAGGAGATCATCCCTTCCGAAGCGAATCAAGAGGTACCTGCGAAGATCAAGGACGGTGCGGAAGGCCACAACATAAAGACTTATACCCGCTACATCCCCGAAGGCAATGCGGGGGCGAGAGAGATCCTGCTGGGTGTCGATATCGAAGGCCGTCCTCGCACGGAGCATACCACGAGCTTCGGTTTCGTGCGCCGCAACGACCTGCTGATTATCCCGGTCTTGATAACCAACATCACGACAAAATTGGAAGTAGCCGAGCAACGCCTCCCCATCGGAGTCTACCCGACCGCCTTGGTCTATGGTGAGAAGACGGGCGTGCAGATCCTGACACCTGTAGAACACACCCTGCAAGCCGCCGGCGACTTGTCGATCCGTTTCGAGATATCCGGCATAGATGGCGTGACAGGAGATTTCTCCATCAAGGGCTATGAGGAAAAGGAGGGGGGAAATGTCGCGACAGAGAAGTACAGTTCCGTCAGCTGGAAGAATGCCGATGCGAATAAACCGCTAATCACGGCCATAAACGTAGACAGAACGAGCTTTGAGACGGATGCGGAATTGGATATTCCCGAAACTGCGCTTACGCCGGGTACGGGACAAGGCGGTCTGAAGAAAGCCGGCTCTTTCACGATCCGTACCCAAGAACTGGGCGGAGAAGCGGATGCCACGGTCGTCCTCACACTCGTGATAAAATACGGCGAGAACATGGAGCAAGAGATGCAAATCCCTTACACCATTCAAATAAGAAACTACGAAAAACAACAACAACCATAATATAACAACAACAAACTAAGAAAGGAGGACCTGACGGATGAAACCATCAATCAACCTACGATATAAATCCCTGTTATTAACTTGCTTGCTGATCCTGTCCGCCGGTACGGTTGCGTCGGCGTGGGGGCAGACGTACACAATCAATTATAAGAATGGTTCACCCCAAACCGATATTACAGAACGTGTGGATACGGTGTATATAGCGGACGGGGAAGCGAGGGAGTTGTTTATTCCGGAGTTAAGAAGTGTTCATCTATCAGAGTATGATTGGTATGTCCGTTGGTATCGATTGGATGGTGAAACCTTGACAAAGGATAATATAAAAGGTAAAGATGTAAATCCTATGGATGATGGTTCTTTTGTGGAGGGAGGTTCCTTAGAACCGAACAAGTATCCTACTTGTTTACGGGATGCAGGAACTTCTCTTTTTTGGTATAAAGGTTTTGCCACAGGCAAAAATGTACCGGGAGCGTCTACGATTGAATATCAAGTACAGACGGTGAAAGACGATGTTGTTTTTTGTGATGTGAGCCAAAATACAGATTATAATGATAAAAACATAGCTTCCAAGGAATTTACAGAACCAACCCTTTCCGTACGCTATAAGTTCGTTATTCGTCCGGCTAAGGAGATCGCTGAGCGAATAAAAGCTTCCGGAGCGAATGATATGATTCCTTTTATTAAAGAGGATATATACGTTCCTGAAAACAGCAAGACGATCAATATACAATTGGGCCAAATTGCCAATAACTATGCGTGGTACGATGATGATAATAGAACTATTGTGCAGGGAGATTATTACCAATATCGCAAAGATGGAGGGACATGGACAAATATTGAATCGGGAGATAAACTTCATTGGAAGCAGATGATAAGTTCGATAGAGGTAAACACGGATTTTGTGAAGTATGATGTGCGGGCGATAAGTGCAAGTGGCAAGAAGAGTCCTGTGCTAGCTCAATACAAGCTTATCCCCGGTGATTATGGTTTTATGTTGCAGTCGGGGCAAGAAATATCCGATGATACAAGACGTAACCCGGATAATCATCCGGATCTTTATGAGAGAATCGGGCATATAAATTTCGACCGGGGTGATACTATATCCGTAGATGAGTTAAACTCGGAGAACAATATAGCACCGATTGGTTTTCCAGAAAGCGGGAAATGGTTGGATTTGGGAATTACAGAGTATGCCCCGTATGATTATAAGAATCACATCATAGAAAATAATCTTAAACCCCTGCAAAATCAATATGGATTATTTCGTACTGCGAATATAGAGGGAATATCAACGAATAATGAATCAATTGCTAACAGAAAATATCGTTGGATTATGCTCCTTGGTAGCTCTCCTAGTAAAGAAGGAATCTACGATCGGACTTATTATAATACGGGAAAAAAATCATTAGGCTATTTCTTTTATGTAGATGCAGCGAATTTGCCGGGACGCTTGGTGAAAATGGAATTGGATGGTACGATATGCCAGCATACTGGTATTCTGGTTAATTTTTGGGTGAATGATATGACTCTTTCCTCCGCTAGAAGTACTCTTCCTCCTAATATTAATATGAATTTTATCGGAGTGAAGAAGGGGGAGGATGGTAAAGAGGTTGAAGTCATTTTACACCGTTTTTCTTCGGGAAATGCGCTCCAAGATTCAATTGTAAATGGGGGATCTTGGACAAATCGTAACATCGGCAAATGGCAACAATTAATGTACACCTTCTCTGTGCCCGAATCGCTTGTTGGTTATGAAAAATATTATCTGGAAGTACAAAACAACACCCTTCACTCTAACGGTGCGGACTACGCCATCGATGGTCTGCGTATCTACCGCACCAAGCCCAAGATCGACGTGAAACGAGTAGACGTGTGTTCTTCTGCCAACCTGACCGTTTCTACGGAATATGAGCTTTTGCTTCAGAATATGGGCTGGAGCATTCAACCGGATGCGTTGGCTACCATTAAAGATAGAATGAAAGACGGTGTTACGGAAGACTCAAAGCATATATGGAAATACCGCTATGGTTTGATGGGGAGTGATCCGAAGAAAAGAAAAGAGAGTCTTAATGAAACGATTGGAAACGTTTATGTCGGAGCTACCGATAAAAAGGAAACCGGGGATATAGACAAGCCTGAAGACTGGATTACATTGAAGACGGATTTGAAGGACTATGCGAATGAGAACTATAACAATCGAAGCAAAGTGTATCGTATCATCGTTCCGACAGAGAAAGGGTTAAATCATGATGGATTTCAAGGTCTGACAAGTTATGAGACCGCAATGCATCGGCAGATTGTTGTCAACCTACGTATGATCAATGATTTCTTATACGATGCCAAGAGCAACGTTTGGAATGCGGATATAGACACACTCGTTACAAAAAAATATGGTGGACTATACGAGGATAAGGCAGCCTATATCAACTATTTGACAGAGGGTTTGAAAACACTTTGTCAAAAACAAAATTGGGACTATATCGTACCGGATCCGCAAAATATTAATATAGATGCGGTCATAAACGGCTATGAGATATATGAACAATTGATACGAGCCGTATGTTCGGTGATGGGTATCTCTCGTCCTCGTGTGCCTTGGTGGGATGCGGAAAATACAAATATCATCCAGTTGGGTGCCATTGATGTGAATAAGACGGAGCTGAAATATAAAGGTGAGAAACCATACGGAAGCGGGACGCAGGTAGAGCCTGCTTCCGGCAAGTATGATGTGGTGATATTTAGTGCGGCCGCAACAGTGACTAGTGATGAAGTGGTGAATTTCCCGAATGCCTATGCGGGATATGGCTTCGACGATCCTTGCCTTCTGACGGTTCCTTTCACCGTACTCCCATCCGTTACGATCGTGGCAAATACCAAGACCCAGTTCCCGGAGGGTGCGATCGCTTGCGAGGGACGGATCAGCGTGATTGAAAAGGCTACCGTGTTGGTGGAAGAAGTAGATGACGACAATAATTCACTTGGGGTAACAGATGAGTTTGAAAAAGTTTTCCCTGATGTTCCATATACATTCGATTGGTTCTTGGGAGATTCGTCGGCTTTTGCAACTCTTGACGGAAAGCTGGGGTTAACGGATATATTGCGCTCTTATAGAGATGAGCTTAAGGGTTCTGAAGCTTCTGCGGATGGTTTGATTCGGTACTGCGAAGAAAACTACAAGGAAGAGGTAACCCGACAATTGAAGGAATTGCTTTTGGGTGATGTAGACAACGAGCCACGATTAGTGATTGGTGGTGAGTATGGAAAAGCAGAGTTCCGCTGGACAGAAAAGGTGGTGGCGATTCCTTACTTGCCTGATGATCATGAGGATGAAAAGGGACGTATATGGCTCTTTTGTAATGAGCCTCACGAATTAACAATGGAAGCCGCTCCCGCTCCGACACTACTTGCCGGTTTCCCGGATGTGGAGTACCCGGAAGGAATGGAGCATTATCCCCATGTACCCCTGCGTATCGGCTTGCCGAATATCATGGAGGGAAGCATAACGGATATTCCCATTCAAGGAGAAGGCTTGACAATGGGTATGAAAGGATCTAACCAATTGGGTAAGCCCAACGGTGACGCTACGACTATATTCTTGCGGCAAGGGCAGATTTATACAGAGGTAGGTGATTTGACGGCTTTGTTTGCGAAAGCTAAAAGTGAAAAAGATTATGGCGGCGGATTATTCTCGATGACCTTTAATGAGGATGCTTATAAAGAATTCGCCGAAGGCCAAATCTATTCACTCTATATTCCATTCGGTGAATATAAGGACGGAATTTTCGTAAAAGGCTCTTGCGAGGGATATGCTACCTTGCTTGTCAAGATCGTACCGGAGTATCTGACTTGGCAGGGTACAAACACCGGCGAGGCATGGTATAATGACATGAACTGGCATCAATCCACGAAAGGGGAATTGTATATAGATCCGAACGGAACAGACGGTACGGATGCCAACGGTAAAGATCTTGTGACTGCCGCCTTCGCCCCGCTTCATTTCACCCGTATCACGATCCCGGGAGGGCAGACGCTGGAATTGGAAGACTTGAAAGAGGATAAGAATTTACTGCAAGGAATTGATACGACATCTAAAACAAAGGCTACCCAATATATCCAATATGATATGGCGGTAAATAAGAATGATAAAGGACTTATCGTAGCTCCGTACTATATAAATAAGGTAAAGGCTATCTATTTCAAACCCGAGGCGCAGTTACGCCGTCAGCAACTCCTGACGTACGACACCGCCCGCGTGGAATTCGAGATGACACCTAATGCGAAATATTGGATGGCATCGCCCCTGCAAAGCGTATTCGCCGGCGATATGTACACCGTGAAGAACACGGGCCGTCAGAACACCAATGCTTTCGCCGATATCACCTACAGCACGGCTGACAACGACCGCCAAGCTCCTGCCTTCTACCAGAAAGCTTGGGACAAGGCGATCACGATGTACGTGCCGAAGAGCGAAGCAGATCAAATAGCTTCTTTTCCGGAGAATGGTTTGGATACAACTCATTACGAGGTAGTCCAATCCAACTGGAGCCGTGAATACAACGATGTGAACGTCCCTTACGCATTAGGAAAGGGATTCTATGCCAGCGTAGAAAAGAAGAATGCGGATGCTTTGAATGGAAATGTCTTGGTACGCCTGCCGAAAGCGGATGACTCTTACGACTATGAACCGTGGAAACCGGAGACGAAAAACGCTACATTGAGAGCCGCCATGACCAAAGCCCCGACTTTAGCGGAACGGATCAATGCCGGCAAGCTGGCGGATAACGAGCCTATCGAGGTGGTATTGACAGATGCGAATGGAACGGAAGAATGGTGGAATACGGATAATGGAACCGTCCGTGCCATCGCCGATGGTGACGGTAAGCACTTCCTGCTGGGTAATCCGTATATGTATCTGTTGGATATCGCTCGTTTCTTGAAAGGGAATGAGGCTATCTTAGCGCAAAAATATTGGACATTGGATACGAAGATTGGAGAGGGGCTTGTTGTCGGTACGCTTGATGTGGCATGGGAAAATGGAGATACTGATACTACTTCCGGAGCCGTTATCGCCCCCATGCAGGCCTTCTTTGTAGAGCTGAAAGATGCGGCCAAAACGAAAGCGGAAGGTACGACAACCGGTGCCGATCTGAAGGTCGTTCGTTTCGATCCCTCCATGATGCAAGGAGAGCCGGAGAAGGTCTCTTCTTCCTTGCGTACCGCTATGGCCAAGAACCCGGTATTGAGGCTGACAGCGGAGCGGGATGCATATCGCAGCACGGCCTTGCTGACGCGGCAGGATGATGCTACGAACAGCTATGAGGCAGATAAGGATGCCGTAATCTTGCTGGATACGGAACTGGAGGAGATCCCGCAGGTGTACACTATCGCCGGGACTCGTGCCGTGGGCGTGAACGTAGTACGACGGATCGACCAAGTGCCCCTTGGCGTATATGCCGACGAGGGTAAGGGCGAGGTTACACTGACGATAGAGGGTATCGGCGATTGGGCGGAGACGCTTTACCTGTACGATGCCGTGACCCGTAAAAGTACGGAGCTGTCGGACAATACGTATACCTTGCGTTTGGACGGCAGCAGCCATGGACGTTATTTCCTAAGTGCGGGCTCGCCTACCGGTAATGAGGGGGTAGGCGATGCGGAATCTATCTCTGTCTATTCCGCCGTATCGGGTAGGGTAGTGGCCAGTGCTAGCGAGGCGTTGAAGCGGATACAGGTGTTTACGCCGATGGGTCGTTTGGTACGTACTTTATATCCCGCTCGTCCGACTTATACGTTCGATCTCCCGGCAGGCATCTACATCATCCGTGCGGAGATCGCCCACGACCAGAAGACGGTGAAGCTGCGGGTTCAATAAGCAGCTTCTACCACTCCATCTCTAATATGGATTACACGGTCTGTATTTGTAGCCAGTTGTTCGTCATGCGTCACGATGACGAACGTCTGGTTCATCTGGTCCCTCAATTCAAAAAAGAGTGCGTGCAACTCTTCCTTGTTCTTGGTATCGAGGCTTCCGGAAGGCTCGTCGGCTAGGATGACCGCCGGGTTGTTGATAAGCGCACGGGCTACCGCTACCCGTTGCTTCTCTCCGCCGGATAGCTCGGCGGGCTTGTGTGCCATGCGATCGGAGAGTTTCAGGAAGTCCAGCATCTCTTTCGCTCGCTTCTCGGCCACGGCCGATTTCTCCTTGGCGATCAGTGCCGGGATCATCACGTTCTCCAAGGCCGTGAACTCCGGCAATAATTGATGGAACTGGAAGACGAAGCCGATATTCCGGTTGCGGAAAGCCGCCAGTTCCTTATCGCCCAATCGTCTTGTCTCCGTGCCATTGATAACCAGCCGCCCGCTATCCGGTGCGTCGAGCGTGCCGATGATTTGCAACAAGGTTGTCTTACCCGCCCCGCTAGGGCCTACGATAGCGACAACCTCGCCCTTGTTTATCGTGAGGTCGATGCCTTTCAATACTTGTAAGGCACCGAAACTTTTCGTTATTCCTTCGGTTTGTATCATATCAAGTTTCTTAGGACGTGCGAGGCAAGGAAACAACCGAACGTGGCCGGCATATAAGAGACCGTTCCCGTGGTCGTACGTTTACATGTTTCGTTTTCAACTTCGATCACGGCGTCCGGATCGGCGAACTCGGTGGAAAATACGACGGGAATCCCTTTGCTTACGCCTAGAGGACGCAACCGTTTCCGCACCGCTTTCGCGAGGGCGCAATTGATTGTCTTGGAGATATCCGCAATCCGTACCAAGGACGGGTCTACCTTAGCGCCCGCCCCCATGGAGGACACGATGGGGATCTTATGGATATATGCTTGGTACATCAGGTATACCTTGGGACTTAGGGAATCGATGGCATCTACCACGAAATCGAGAGGGGCCGATAGGAGTACCTCCTCCGTCCGCTCGTCTCGCAGGAATTCATTCAGGACGGTTAGTTGCAACTGGGGATTGATATCGAGCAAACGCTTGGCTACGACCTCGGCTTTCGGCATCCCTAGGGTGGAATGAAGGGCGGGCAATTGGCGGTTGATATTACTCTCGTTTACCGTATCGGCGTCTATGATCGTCATCTTTCCTACTCCGGCCCGGCAAATCTGCTCGGCGGCATAAGCTCCCACACCTCCTAACCCAACTACCAATACATGGCTACGGGATAAGCGCTCCATACGCTCGGCTCCAAACAAAAGTTCCGTCCGTGTATTCCAATTGTAACTCATTTATATACTTTTGAGCACAAAAGTAATCAATTGTTCCGGTTCCTCCAATACTTGCTTTTTATCCGAAAGCTTTGTCTTATTACTGCACGGGCGTTGCAGCGTTACTGTATGGGCGTTGCAGTATTACTGCATCAGCCTTGCAGTACCACTGCAACCCGGGTTGCAGTGGGTGGATTGCGTCAGATGGGTTGAATATGAAAGACCGATCCTCCGTCGGAGGCCAGCGGAAGGGTGATTTTATCCCTGTAGGTGATCTCCTTAACCTCTTTTACGAGTTTGTTCGAGTCTATATTCGTATCTTCAGCATCTTTATAGATCGTTATCTTATATTTCTTGTCCTTATCCAAGAACTTGAGGTCTACATCGATACTGCGTGCTTGGCTGTTATTGATCGTACCGACAAACCAATCCTCTCCCTTTTTGCGGGCGATCGTTACGTATTCATTGACGGAAGCGTTCGGAACGACTGTTTGGTCCCAAGTCGTAGGCACGGCTTTCAGGAACTCGAATCCCGGTTGTCCCTCGTAAGCCTCCGGCGTATCGCAAATCATGCCGAGATAGCTCTCTAATACCACGTACATCGCTAACATATGGCAACGGGTACTCATTACGTAAGGGTTACGTTCTTGGTTCTTGAACTTATCCCTTGGCAAAGAGCGGAAACCACCTAAATGATAATCTGTCGCTCCCGCTAATAAACGGGTAAAAGGCATATGGATGTCATGATCCGCATCGGTATCCTTGTCCCATTTACAATGCTCATAATTAAGCGTACCCTCGCGGGTGAACTCATTGGGATAGGTACGGTTCAATCCAGACGGCTTGCAAGCTCCGTGGAATTGCACGAATAGATGATGCTTGGCCGCCTTCGCCAAGAACTCTTCTTGGATGCGGATCATCTCTTGATCGTCTCGATCCATGAAATCGATCATCATACCGGCGATTCCCCATTTCTCGAATTGGGCGAAAGCCTCGTCTATCTTCGCGTACAGAGGCTTCCAGTTGGTCCATAAATGGATACGTACGCCTTGGCTCTTGGCGTAATCGCAAATCTCCTGCATATTAAGGCTCGGAACGACTTTCAAGATGTCCGCTTTCGGGCCCGGAGAACCGAATCCGGCTCCATCCTCGTCATACCAAGCTTGCTCGGCGTTCCCGTAGATCGAGTGATAATCCAATCCGTTACGGGCTACGAAATCAATGTAATATTTATTCGTGGGGAAATTGTTTCCGCCAAGGAAAGTCGTATCCGGAACGACATTTCCGTTCCACCACGTAAAAGTAGTCTTACCCGGCTTAATCCAAGACGTATCCTCTATCTTACAAGGCTCATTGAGATTCGTAAGGATATTGGACGCTATCAAGGAACCGATTTGATCGCTGATCATCAAGACCCGCCAAGGAGATTGATGGGGTAGGGATGCCTCTACCTTGATACGTTCTTGTCCCAGTTTAGGTGATAGTTTCCCGAGAAGAGCCCCGTTTTCTTTCCATAGGTACATACCGGCGTAATCACGAACCGCCGCCTCGGTAATCGCCATATAAACATGGTTCGGGAAAGAGAACAGGGCGGGCATATCCATCAATCGTTTATTATCCATGTCGGTATAATCCGTGACCGTATATTTACCTTCGTGGGAACTTTGGTAGTTGGGGAGGAATAAAGTGGTTACGTTCGGGTTACTTTGTAGGTTGAAGGTGGTTCCCTCGTCATACATGATATACGAATCCCATCCTTTTTGCTTCGGAAACTCATAGCGGAAGGCGATACCGTCATCGAAAGCCCTTACGACCAGATTAATCTTGCGAAAAGGCTGAACGGTTTCCTCTAGCGGGATGATTACCTCTTTGGAAAGGCTATGTATATGTTTCGCCTTACCAACGATCAATTCGTAGGTCTCTTCCTTCGTACTGAACACGGGTTTGTTGATCTTTACATTTTCCCCGAACGCCCCATTATCGAAAGTCAACGTTAGCGGAGAGTCTTGGATCAGGGTTTGTTTATTAAACGCTACGCTGTATACCGGGCTATTCTTATCCAAAACCAAGGAGAACTTGATCTTTCCGTTTGGAGAAGACAATCGCACGCTTTTATTTGCGTATAAAGAGTGAGCGCAAAGTATAAAAAATGCCAGAACGAGGTAGATTGATTCTTTTTTCATGGATGATAATTTTATAGGCCAAAGATATACATATTTATTTTGTACGGTTTAACTGCTTCAACAATTCCTTAAGACTGACGGTCTCATTCTTGACCAATGGTTTTGCCCAATAGGAAATACTCAAGATATAGCCCAGCGTGATAAATAGGAAAAACATGGAATAGCGCAACCCGATCAGATCTCCAAGTCCACCAATGATGAACGGAATCAATGCCCCACCGAAAATACCCGTACACAAGATACCGGAAAAAGCCCCATGATGCTTATCCACGGAGTTAAGGGCTAAGGCGAATATCACCGAAAACATGATCGAGATCGAGAAGCCGCAACAAGCGAAAGCGATAATCGCTACTTGCGTAGGACCGAAGAGCGCTATCGCTAAATTAAGGATCGCTATCATCGAGAAGATACGTAACATCAGCTTTGAGTCGATTAACTTAACGATCACCAATCCCAACAAGCAGCCGATGGACATCAATCCCCAGAACCAAGCAACCGTAGTAGCCCCGGCTCCTTCCGGGCTGACCCCATGATACATATTCAAGAAAAGGCTCATCCAATTCGCCAATCCTTGCTCGGTTCCCACATAAGCGATAATCCCTAAGAAATAGAATATAACTTGTTTTTGCCTGAGCAATTCCTTATAATTCTGTACCGTTCCCGCCTTCTCATCTTCCTTTAATTCTACTTTCGGGAATTTGACATAAGAGATAACCACTAACATGATGACAAAAACAATCGTAAAGATAAAATAGAGCGAGCTCCAAGGTAAGCTCTCCGGCGTTATCCCTTTGAGGAAACGGATGAAGAAGTCGTTTGCCGAATCCTCACCGGTTAATTTTCGCATAAGTCTGGCCAAGACGAACGGGCTCATGAAAGAAGCGGCTCCGAATACGATCTGGGCCAATACCTGATTAAAGGCATATTTTTTCTCTCCGCCCGCCTCACGCATCAAAGGCAATATGATCACCTGTAGCATCGCCATGCCCAGACCGATAGCGAAAAGGGAAGTTAATACGATAGGGTAGGTCGGGAACATGACGAAAAGCCCCGCACCCAAAAACGCCAGACTGAAAGCGATCAATAAGGAAATCTTTCCCCCGAAACGCTCGATGATCATTCCTGCCGGGATCGACATGATGCCATATGCCAAGAAAAACGAGAACGGCAAGAATGCGGCCAATGTCAGGCTCAGCCCAAAACTATCGATAATCATCGGTAGCATAGGGCCTAATATATTGGTAACAAAAGAAATGACAAACCAAATACACAAGATGAGGAGTACGATCCAATTATTCTTATTCATGATAGATAGATTCAATGATTAAACACCAATGCCGCCGCCCCGAGGCATCCGGCCTTATTTCCTAATCGGGCAAGCTCGATAGTCGTGAAGTACGAGGTTTCCTTCATCACGTATTTCCCGACCTGCTCCCGTATATTGTCAATGTAGAAATCTCCGGATTCCGAAATGCCTCCGCCGATAATCACCTTTTGCGGAGCGAAAATGTTGATAAGGCTCGCTACGCCTAGGGACAGATTCCGGAAATGATCCTCCATAGCGAGTACGGCCTCTTTCTCCTGAGCTTTATAGCGCTCTACTATATATTTTCCATCGATACGGGAAGGTATCTCTCGTCCGTTCTTCTCCAATAATTGCCGGTATAAGGCGATCAACGCACTTACGGAAGCGTGTGCCTCTAGGCAACCGGACGCTCCGCAAGTACATTGATTCCCATTCAGACCATGAATAATTAAGTGCCCAAGTTCGGTGCCCCGGTTCCGGTAGCCGCCATAAAGCCGGCCGTTCAAGAACAAGGCGCCCCCTATGCCGGTACCCACCGTCAGGAAAACGATATCGGAGAGACCTTTAGCCGCCCCATATATCACCTCGCCCAACCCCATAAGGTTTGCGTCGTTGTCGATGAATACCGGTAGATTAAATTCCGCTAACGCAAGATCCAATTGTTGGTTATCTAGTTCAGGAAGATTATTGGCAAAGAGAACCACCCCATTATCTACTACGGAAGGTACACCTATGCCAATTCCGTAAATCCCCCAATCCCGGGAACGGGCGTAGTCTGTCATTTTCCGTACGATACTTTTTATGGTATCGGATAATGGGCGTGGATTCTCTTTTGATTGTGTGGTTTCCGACGATTCGTAAAGAATGTCGCCATTCTGGTTCACAAGAGTATATTTTATGCTTGTTCCTCCAATGTCTAATGCGATAGCGTATTTCATGATAATTGTAAAAGCTTAATTAGAACTATGCGCCGCTTCCCTGTCGATCAGGCAAATCACGTTCGGGTGCAGCCACAATAAGGAGGCCGGCAACTCCGTCGAGATCTTCTGTTCAAGGAAAGCTTGAGTAATCTCCCTTTTCTTTATCCCGTTGATAAGAAGGATAATCAGGCGTGACTGAAAGATATTCGCCATGCCTAATGTCAGTCCGTATCCCGGTTTCTCCGTATCCCCGGCGATCATGGGATGTTGCAAGGATTTCTGGGACAGATGAGCCACATGGCAATTCGTATGCAAGGAAGGAGCCGGCTCGTTCAAGGCGATATGGCCGTTCATCCCTATTCCTAATATACAAATGTCGATAGGGCCTTTTTGATCCAGTATCTGTTGGATCCGCTCACATTCTGCCTCAGGATTTTCCGGATCGCTTTGGAACGCTATATACCGGTCTTCCGGGATTTGAAGCGGACCTACGAAATAGTTCCGTAGATACGACTCGCACGTACCCGGGTGGTCCATCGGGATTCCTCCCCATTCATCAAGCTTTAGTACCGTGAATTGGGAGAATAATTCCGGTTGGCGACTGGCTTCCTCTACCAGCAACTCATACATCCGGGTAGGAGAGCCCCCAGTGGCGGCACAAAGCGTAAGTGCCTTGTGCTGCCCTAACTCTGAGGTAACAATCTCTTTTGCCTTAAGGCTTAATGCCTCATAAGATTGACAAATCTCTATTCTCATACGATTTTAGAGCTCTTTGATTCGGATATTGCGGAAGCAAACACCATAACCGTGGTCTTGCATACCGATGTAACCCGGTTGTTTTCCGCATTGTAGCATCAAGTCGTAAGCTTCCGGGCATTTCTCCGGACTCGTGCTGAACTTGCTGAACTTACTATGATCCACTAACGCACGCCATACCGGTGTACCGAACTGGAATTCCAGCACTTTCACGTCGTTCATGTAATGGATCACGCGTTGGTTATAGACAACGATTCTCGTCTTGTTCCAGTTTCCGTACGGTTTTACGGGTTGTGGATCCGGCATAATCATGTCATATACGGCACCGGCCTGACGGTTACCGTCGCAACCTTCCCATGCGTCCGGCATATTCTCGTTGTCGAGTAACTGATATTCTGGGCTGGAGTAATAAATAGGTGTACCCTCAATTTCTTGCGCTGTATAGAAGATACCGCTATTACCGGCCTTGTCGATCTTCCATTCGATCTCGAAAACGAAATTTTTGAACTTCTTGTCGTAGATCAAGTCGCCGAAGCCCGTGTCTGCCTTATTGTCGCTACCTTTATAGGTGATCGATCCGTCTTCAACCACCCAACCTTGGGGTACATCCTGACGGCAATAGCCGCGCCATCCGTTCAAGGTCTTGCCGTCGAACATGGTGATCCACTCGCCTCCCGTAGGGATACCGTCGCTATCGAGGGCTTGGGTTTGGGCGGTTTGCGTTCCGGCATCGTTGGTATTACCGCCGGAGGTACATGACAAGGCCGATGCGAATAAGGCTACGGCCATAATACTGCTATAAATCTTTTTCATCGCTATTATGAATGTTTGTTGTTTGTTAGAAACTTGTTAGATAATTATTAGGAATTTGTTAGGTTCCTGTTAGGTTACCGTTAGATTCCTGTTAGCTTTTATAACTTCAGGTCTTCCCATCCATCGCGGTATTTCCGCTTGATGAATTGGTTCGCCTGCTCGAAATTGGTGATACGCATATTCGCTCCATCCCATAGGAAAGTCTTGTTTCTTCCCGGATAGATGAAGCCTTCACGCTCTCCGTAGATCGAGTCGTTATGTTTCACTTGTTCCCGGATATTATGGCTCCGTAAGATCAAGTTACCCATCAATACGGTCTCCGTCAACGGACCGGCGTATCCTTCGAATGGAGATTCTACGTCCGCCTTGTCGTACCCTGCGATACAAGAGTCGATCCATGCCCAATAGTGGCCATTCGTACCCCCTTCGATACGTTTATATTTATGAGGAATGTTCACGTCTTTGTTGAATAAAGGTTTCTTGTTCGCCTTTACCCCCTTCGGCCAGAATCTTGGATCGGAACCACCCCAGCCGCAAGAAGCCATACCTTTCGTACCTACGAATACGGTTGCGCCTTCCACGTCCATCATATCCAAGTCTCCCATCGTGCAGGTCATATCGGCATCTGGGTCGATCTCCTCGAAACGTTCTGGCATGATACCGCCGTCCATCCAATATAGGCTCAAGTCGCTTCCGTCTTTCTTCTTGAATTTATAACGGATCGAGCTGGCTACCGGGCAACTTTCAGGATAATAGGCTTCTTCGAAGATTCCGGAGTAAACATTGGTCGTGCTGCAAGAAACCTCGGTCGGATAGCCTAATTGAAGCAATTTGAATGGAGGGCCGATGATGTGGCAACCCATATCTCCAAGAGCTCCTGTACCGAAACGCCACCAACCACGCCAGTTGAACGGAACCAAATTATCCACATAGTCTACATACTCCGCTGTTCCTAACCATAAATCCCAATTCAAGCCTTTAGGAACAGGCGGTTTCTGGTTCAACCAAGGAATACCTTGCGGCCATACGGGGCGGTTGGTCCAGCAATATACTTTCTGGATGTCACCCAACAGATCTGCCTCGAGCCATTCACGAAGGGTACGCATACCGTCGCAAGAGTTACCTTGGTCACCCATCTGGGTCACGACCTTATATTTCTTGGCAGCCTCGGTAAGGATACGTGCCTCGTAAATATCGTGCGCGATCGGTTTTTGCAGATATACGTGCTTACCCATCCGCATAGCGCCGAAAGCTTGGATCGCATGGTTATGATCCGGGGTGGAGATACATACGGCATCGAAGTTCTTACCTTCCTTCTCGTACATCTCACGGAAGTCGTTAAAATACTTAGCTTTTGGATAGGTCTTGCGAGCGTCGACAGATTGACGGTCATCCACGTCGCACAGACAGGTGATCGCCGCGTTCTTATGCGGCGTATTCATTAAGCTACCCAAATCGGCGGCTCCCATACCGCCGCAGCCTATTTTCGCGATATAAAGCTTATCGCTGGGAGCTACATGTCCTAATCCCGCTACGGTAAAGCTGGGCAGGATCGTAAGGGCGGCAGCGCCTGTGGCTGCCATCCCAAGGAATTCCCTTCTAGAGATTCCAGTCGGACTGGATTGTTTATTTACCTCTTTCATAAATTTGTTCATATTATGATTAATAATTGAATTGGGGTCTAAAGAATTGAGATTAAAAACAGACTGATATGATTAGAATGCCGGATATCCCGGGTTCTGAACCAAATTATTGTTCTTCTGCCAAGCCTTGAACGGGATCGGGAAGATCTTACGATATTCCGGAGTCTGTTTCGGCTTCATATATCTCGGTTTCAGATAAGTCCCGAAGCGGATCATATCTTGGCGGCGGACAAATTCGAATGCCAACTCATAACCACGCTCGTTATAAATATCATCTAATGTCACGCTCGTGTAATTATGATCGGAATTACCATAAGCCCTTTCCCGGATAGCGTTTACCAGACGAGTAGCTTCACCGAGATCCCCGCCCATGCGAACCAAGGCTTCCGCTTTCATTAGGTATACATCAGCCAGACGGAAAATAGCGATATCGTTCTCCATATTGGTATTTTGCATGCCTTTCTCATATACCCACTTATTGATACGTGCGCCGTCTTCTTGGTGAACTTCGCCCCACGGAGTTAAGTTACCGTCCGCATCGGTTTTCTCTGTTCCCGGTACCACATTTAAGTCGATCGTATGGATCAAGTCATGTCCTAGGGTCGTTTTCAAAATCTCTCCCGTGCTAGGGTCGATCATCGGGCCGATCAAGAACGAACCTTCGTAACGAGGATCTTCCGTATCAAATGTGCGGACAAAATCCGGCTGGGCGTTGATACCGTTCCACATACCGCCGGTGAAACCTAATACATCGGGATCCAGATAATGCAATGTCCAAAGATGGATGGAGTTGCCCCACTCATCGGATGCCTTGTAGCAGATCGGGAGAATGATCTCTCGTGATACCTCGTTATGAACCTCGAAATTGGTTTTCCAATTCGGTTCGATGATATATTCGAGTTTCATGATCTCGTCGCATTGCTCCACAACACCTTTCCAGTTCGGTTCACCGATCCATTCCTCGGCGTTGAGGTACATCTTCGCCAATACCATGCGGGCAGCACCTTGCGTAAACTTACCGTAGCTGGCATCTGATACATCGGAGCGCAAGTTCGGGATGATCTCGGTTAATTCCTTAACCACATATTTATAAATGTCCGCACGGCTTGTGCTGGAGGGCAAGGAGGTATCCTCAAAATCTGTCACTAGTGGGGCGTTACCGAAGATATCTACGATTACATAATACCAGAAAGCGCGTAATCCTCTTAACTCGGACAAGTATTGAAGCTTAAGCTCATCGCTCATGGCTTCGCTTTTCTCTATAATATTATATACGGAGTTAACCGTAGTTAGGCCTCCCGTACAATAATCCCAGCAATTTTCTACAGAGTAAGAGTTCGGTTTCCAGCTATGCATACATTGTTCCATATACTGTCCACCGTCCCACCAGTCACCACCTACACGTGTCGGTGCCATCAAGATATCGGCTGTCATATCGGCCGCCCCCCAAGGACCGTCGTAGGCTAGCATATTTTTCAAAGATTGATATGCCGGAGCCATGATTGCGTTGATCTGCTTTTCCGTTGTCCCGAATTCGTCGGTAGGAAGTTTGTCGTATACGTTCTCGTCCAAATCCATGCAAGAGACAAGCGCTACCGGAGCGAGTACGGCACATATTATATTTTTGAATAATCTTTTCATGATCGTTACTGTTTATGTATTAGAAATTCAAGTTTAATCCAACAGAGAATGTGCGTGCCTTCGGATAAAATTCACGAGGTTCTACACCCGGGGTTAAACCGTCTCCTGAATCCATAGGGACTTCGGGATCAAGACCTTTATATTTCGTGATAACGAATAGGTTTTGTGCCGTGAAATAAACACGGATACCGTTCAAAGCTTTGATCTTATATCCTAAAGTCAAGTTGTCGAGACGCATAAAAGATCCTTTCTCTAAATAATAGTTGGAGAATCTAGGAGTTTCGCTTAACGTATAGGTCAATGGATCGTCCAGCGCATTCGTTCCCGGCAGGAATCCGGATTGAGCGTATGCCATGCGGGTCGCGTTCAATATATCATTACCGATCGTTCCACGCAAGAAAAATGATAAGTCAAAATTCTTGTAACGGAAAGAGTTGGTGATACCGTAAGTCAATTTCGGCTGTGCGGAACCTATGTAGTCGTAATCCGCCGGATCGGAAATCTCGCCGTCGCCGTCTTTATCTACCAAGATATATCTACCGTTCTCGTCAATACCGTTACAAACCAAACCGTAGAATTGTCCGATAGGGCGTCCTTCTTCCAATACGTGCGTACCACTGGAGCTTCCACCCCGGATGAATACGTCACCTAATAAGATCTTATCCATCGTGAATACATCGTTGGATAAACGAGTTACCTCATTTTCATTGTGAGCCAAGTTCAAGGAAATGTTCCAGTCGAAATCCTTTGTGCGGATAGCGTCTGCGTTCAAACTCAGCTCGATACCCGTATTACGCATATCACCTACGTTTGCCATGATCTTATTATATAAATAAGGAGGGGTTGGTACCGGATAGGTATAAAGCATGTCAGAGGTCTTTTTGTTATACCATTCGATACGACCTCCTAGGCGGCTATCCAATACGGAGAAATCAAGTCCGATGTTCAACATCGCTGTTTGTTCCCATTTTAGGTCCGGATTGGCGTTCTGGCTGATCTTATAAGAAGGCAACCAAGAACCGGTATCATAATATACACCATCTGTGCCGTAAAGCTCGAGGGTTTTGTAGGGGTCCAATCCTGTTTGATTACCAGTGATACCATAACCGACACTTAACTTTAAGTCGTTAAGCCAGTTTACTTTTTGCATAAATGATTCTTGGGTGATATTCCAACCCACGGAAACGGAAGGGAAGGTACCCCATTTGTTATTCGTTCCAAATTTGGAAGAACCATCCCGGCGTACGGTAGCTGTCAACATATATTTCTCATTGAAGCTATAATTGGCTCTTGCGTATAAAGAGATCAGGCGACTTTGCCATTTCTCAGACTCCGCGTCTCCGGGGTTCAGGTTTTGTCCTGCGGCCAAATTGTTAGCGCCTAATAAATCAGTGACGAAACCACGGGTCTGTACGTGAGTCTCCTCATAGTTCTCCTCTTCCCAAGAATAACCGATCAAGGCATTGATCTTATGCTTATTGAACTCGGCCGAGTAATTGGCGGTCCATTCCATCAAATCCTTATCACGCAATCTCGACCAACGTTCGGCCTTACCGCCATCGTTGTAGCCGGCTTGAGACTCGATGCTACTGTATTTACTCTCATCTTCCGTGTTCCGGCTTTTAGCTAAAAGAACTTTAGCCTCTAAGCCATCGATAATCGTATAACCGACATCAGCGGTTCCATAGAAATTATTGATGCGGTTCTTATGTGTATTCTCTTTCTGGTTACGTACCGGGTTTCCTTGGTCGTATTCACGTGTGTCGAACCAAGATCCATCCTCTAGCTTAACCGGACGTACGGGAATCATATTGTAGGCAAGCAAGAAGTTTGTCGTATTTGTCGGTGCGTTATCCGTAACGGTAGCCACGCCGGTGATGCTTACTTTCAAACGATCCTCCAGCGCACGTTGGGAGAATTGGAAACGGGCGTTGTAACGGTTCATGGAGTTATCGCGTGCGATACCTTCACGTTGCATATAAGAAAGGGAACCTCTATAGTTATGGTGTGAACCACCTCCTGATAAAGACACGGCATGATCCTGTTGGAAACCGATTCTCGTGATCTCGTCGAACCAATCCGTGTTCGCTCCCATGTCAAAATCCTTACCATCCTTACCTGGGGTAGAGGAAGTATAGCTACGCCATTGGTCCGCCGTCAGCAGATTCGGCTTGTTGGCCAAGGTAGATACACCGAACGCTCCATTATAAGCGATGGTCGGTTTGCTGGCGTAACCTTTCTTCGTAGTGATAAGGATAACACCACCCGCTGAACGGGAACCATAGATAGCGGCTGAAGACGCATCTTTCAAGATAGAGATAGATTCGATATCCTGCGGATTAACCGTAGACATGTCCATGCCCGGTACATTATCGATAACAACCAACGGACCTTGGTCCTTTTGCAAGGTTGACATACCTCTTAATTGAATCGTCGAGTTGCCCGTTACGTCGCCGGAACCCGTATTGATCGTTAAACCTGCCACCTTACCTTGTAACAAATCCGCTGCGTTACGAGTCAGACCTTGGTTGAAATCCTCAGCGGTCACATTGGTGATAGAACCGGTAATCTCACGTTTTGTCTGTGTACCGTAACCTACTACGACTACCTCGTCCAGTTTTTGAGTGTCCTCTTTCAGGTTTACATTGATCTCGTTTTTGCCGCCTACCGGTTGCAACTGTGTCATGTAACCGATATAGGAAAACTCAAGGGTCGCGTTTGAGGATACTTCCATCATGTATTTACCGTCCAGATCCGTAATCGTACCGTTGGTCGTGCCTTTCTCGACAACGTTAGCGCCGATAATAGCGTTTCCTTCCGCATCTTTAACGACACCGGTAATACGTTTTTTAGTTTGCTGGGCGACAATGTTTTTATTAAATACATTGATATTCCGTCCTTCGATCGAATATTTCAAACTCGTGTTGCGTAGTGCTTGCGATAAGATATTTTCTATGGACTTATCGGTTGCGTTCACGCTCACTTTTACGTTCTTTACGTCAGAATCCACATAGAAGAATAAGAAATCGCTTTGTTTTTCTATAATAGCGAATAGATCGGTTAGCGGGGCCTGATCTGTCTTCACGGAAATCGTTACAGATTGTGAATAGGAATTAGTCGCTACCGCTTGGAACAGTGTCAAGAAAAGTAAAATTAAGGACATTTTTAGGACCGAGAGCATTTTTTTTAAGTCTTTGGACCTAAAAGACCTATAATACGAAACATTTTCCATATTTTTGTACTGATAAAAGGTTGATAATATGCGTCTGCCACAAAATTTGGTCGTGGAGTAGCAGAAGCAGGAATTAATTCTTTTTAATGGGGCCGGCTGTATTTTTGCAGCCGGTTTTGTTTTTTTTGAAAGATATGATCCGTGTTATCTCATAGGCATTGCTTGTTTTTTAAGATGTGTTGATATTTTTATTTTATTGAATATAGTAAGTTCCATCTCTTTGTGACCATTTGATCGGCAAACTGCGAGATATTACTTGTAAAATCTCCTTTAAAGATTGATCCTCGCTGAATGTTCCGGATACAGTGACATTCGGGTCCAGCAATCTCTTGTTTTCTATATGGATCGGGATCTCGTATCTTTTCTCAAGCTCATTCAGCAAGGTACAAAGCGCTATTGATTTATACTTTAGCAAGCCGTCTTTCCATGCCAGATTTTCTTTTGCGTTGACGGATTGGATATCAATCTTGTTCGTTGAACGGATGAATGTAAGTTGCTGGTCGGGAGCGAGTAAGACTTGTTGTGTCGGGCTTTCGAAACGGATAGACCCTTCCAGCAGGACGGCCGTGATCTGATCCTTCCCTTTATCGGCTTTTACACTAAAGGTCGTACCTAATACCCGTATGGAGGCATTTCCCATATCGACGATGAAAGGTCTTTCCGGATTTTTCGCCACCTCGAAATAGGCTTCTCCTTCCAAATTAACCTTTCGCTGATCCGTACCGTATGCGTCAGAGTAGGTAAAGCGACTATTCCGGTTCAAAATGATCTTCGTACCATCATCCAATGTAAAATGAGATTTATTTTTATCGGTTATATAGGTATAGAATTGCTGAACCTTCCCTTCCCGGGTATTTAAGTGCGTCGTAGCGAAAAACAAAACAAGAAAGGCGATTGCCGCCGCAATGGGAGTAGCGATGAAACGGATGAGCCTCAATCTCTTTTGCCTGCTTTGATCATCGATTTTCTTTCTCAAATTATCGAGGGACACATTAGGCATTAAGGAATGGCTGAACGAGACTTCCGCATCCCAATAACTCTTTAGCAACCGAAATTCTTTTTTGTTCTTTTCGTCTGCGTTCAGCCATTCGCTCAGCGAAAGAAAATCTTCCGAGGAGCTGTTGCCACTTAATATCCTTGTGATAATATGATCTATGCTATTCTCCATTTTAAGTTGTTTCTATACTAATAGTCGCAACCAAATTTGAAAACCCTTAGTGGGAGCATAGATTTTTTACTTATTTTTTTCGTAGCTCATACACGAGTTCTTTGTATTCGGGGATCGCGTTGAATGAGGGGCATTGTTTGATCCATTCATCCGGCGAGATCGTCCCGTCTCCGTTTAAGTCCTCCGAGAGATCCCGGTGCCCACAGACCCATGAACCGGGAAAGCAGATTAAGAGATGCCGGATCAAACGTAACAACGAGGTCTTTTGAGCCTGTGTGCGGGTATCCCGTGGCTGTCCGGTGATGTCCAGTCCACCCTCGTAGCAAATCCCGATGCTGTGTTTGTTGTGTCCTCTCGCATGAGCCGGAATTTGCTCTAGCGGGCGCAGGTTCACCACTTCTCCCGATTTACGGATGTAGAAGTTGTAACCGGCACGGAGGAATCCCCGTGCCTTGTGGTCACTCTCCAGTTGCTTCGGGCTATAGTCCGTATTCTCACGGGTTGCCGAGCAATGAATCACGATCAGGTCAATTTTTCTCATATCTCGTCCGGGCTTTCGCTATCAGAACCTGCGCTCTTTTTCGTAACCTCCAGAGGCTCGAAATTCACCTCATTGCGGGTAGTCCGCAGGGCCGAGCCCGGGAAAAAGATAATACGTGCCCCCTTTATCTTGGTGGCGTCGAAGTCCTCGGGCGTATTCGTTCCTTCGGAGTTAATAGACATACGGAAGTTTCCAAATTCTCCCAATTGCACCACGTTGCCGGAGGAAAGTTCCAGATCCATCGCCCAGTTTAATGAATCGAGCACCGCTTTCACGTCCGCCGACGAAAGCGTGGAGCGAGAGCAAATCAGTTTACATAATTTGTTGAGGTCCGAAGTCCCCGACGTTTTAGCGATCGCGTAGTTCTTTACTGAGTCTTTCTCTGCGCCGTTCAATACCTTACGCTTTACTACTTTAAATTTCACTGCCATAATTTTGAATTTTAAAAGGTTAATTACTAATGACAATGCAAAGATAGAGCCTCTGAAAAACGGGAATCGGCGAGTGTCGGTGAGTGTCGGGATATGTAAGTAGTAGTCGGTTTACTTGTTATTCTGGTTTTTTATTACGTAATTTGCGTTACGTGAATTGCGTAATGCAAATAAGATGCTGAATATGAATAATCCTTTTTTAATAGTTGGTTATCAAGGTCCAGAATATTTTTGTGATCGGGAGAAAGAGACAGAAGTGATTTTATCCGCTCTTCATAACGGGAGAAATATCACGTTGGTAAGCCCTCGCCGTATGGGAAAGACCGGTTTGATCAAGAATGTTTTTTATACGCTACAAGAAAAGGAGAAGAATGCCAAGTGCTTCTACTTAGATATTTTCTCTACTCAAAATTTGCGTGAGTTTGTCGCTTTGTTGGGAAGGGAGATCTTAGGTAAGCTGGATAGTCTCTCTCAATCTACGCTGAAGACCTTGCTTTCTTTTTTTAAGAGTTGCCGTCCCGTGATAACAATGGATGAGTTATCGGGCATTCCGTCTGTATCCTTGGATATCGTCCCTTCGAAAGAGGAGGAGACGCTGAAGGAGATTTTCGACTACTTGCGGCAGTCTGGAAGAGAATGTTATCTGGCTATTGACGAGTTCCAGCAAATCATGGAATATCCGGAGAAAGGGGTGGAAGGCCTATTGCGTTCTTATATTCAATTTTTGCCGAATGTTCATTTTATCTTTTCGGGGAGTAAAAAGCACTTGATGGAATATATATTCTTCTCAATCAAGCGCCCCTTCTATCAATCCACCCAAAAATTATTTTTAGACAAGATCAGCAAGGAGGTGTATTTTTCCTTTGCCCATTCTTTCTTCGAGAAGGAAGGGAAGGAGCTTCCGGAAGAAATATTTGATAAGGTGTACACATGGGTAGATGGGCATACTTGGTATGTGCAATATCTTTTGAACCGTCTCTTCGCTTTACCGGAAAAAACACTTTCTCCGGAGCTTCTTGATTCTCTCATGATGGAGATCTTACGGGAAGAAGAATATACCTACCAGACTTATTTCCAATTGTTGACATTTAATCAAATCCAGCTATTGAAAGCGATCGCCAAGGAAGGGATCGTCCGGGAGGTCAATGCTGCCGCCTTCATCAAAAAGTATGATTTGAAGGCGGTGAGTAGCGTGAATACTTCCTTAAGGATCTTAATAGATAAGGAGTTTATATTGAGGCAACCGGATGGGTATATCGTGTATGATAGGTTCATGTCTATTTGGCTCAGCCGGATATGACAACGGATGAAAAATATTTAGTTGACACAGTTTGCTCGTACTACCAAAAATTATTCCATTAATATTATGATGGGATTATCTTCTTTGCCCAAATGCCAAAATATTTGTTCTCTTTTTTCTACACAACACGATCAGTTGATTTGTGTCCTCTCCCCAACTTTCGAACTGTTTTTGCAAGGTAGGGGATAGGGTGCGTTTCTTATCCTTTATCCATTGCGCTAGGTCGAACCATTCCATGGTCGTAATGTATAGGTCGTTAGTACTCCAACGAGGCCAGAAATTGGGGCCACCTAAAATATCGTCGGTGATTTTCATCCCGTCCTCATTTTTCACAACAAAACCCTCCCTCTCTTTTTTATCGTAAATCACGAATTTGTAATCATTCTCATTCTCTCCCCGTTGAGTCTGCTTTTGCCTGACTGCGGTGAAAAAGAAGTAACGATCGTCTTCCTCCAATCTTGGTATATTCCAATAATTAATCGCATTTTTGTTATATGCGTCCTCGGAATACCAAGCCTCGTACTCTATGGGCATCTGGTATTTACCCATATCTAGATAGAGATAAGGTCTCCATTTTGTTCCCGATAACTGATATACGGTATCTCTTGACGAGCGGGTTTTCATATAAACATTCTCTTTATATTTCGAGAATTCTCTCAATTCAGAGGAGGAGACAAAAGAAAATCCCTCGTTGAGACTCTCTATCCCATAATTCGGATTGGGCATGACAGTAACGGTATCACCCGCTAAACTCAATGCGCAAGCCATATATTTATCTATATGCATACAAAGATTACAAGTCCATAATACAGAATCCACAAAGACTATATTAAAAAAGTAATCATTAATTTTCTCCTTCCGAAGAAAATTTCCATCGTAATCATAATATAAGATCTGTTGCGTATCCGCATGGATGATCTCTTTTCGAGTAGGATTTATATCTATGCCTAGAATATAGAGATATTCGTCGGGTCCTTGTCCTTGACGGCCTATCTGTTTAACGAATTCACCGGTTCTCGTAAATTTGTAAATTCCTTGCCTTGTGTGAATCAACCAGAAATTATCACCGCAGACAATGTTTAAGATGCGGGAGATTACGATATCATGTGGAGTCTTCAACTCTAAATACTCAATGGTATCGGCTATCTCGGAGATTTTCATCTTTTGCTCTGTCTCTATGCATCGCTCGAAAAGTATGGTTCGCAACTTATCCGGATTCTCTGGGTTTCGATTGCATCCTACCGTTAAAAGTATGCATATCGCTGAGATTGTGATTATGGCTTTCATGTTTCTTTTATTTTGTTTTCAATTTTCCTATAAAGACGATACAATTATCATCATCGGTAATTCGATTATTCAACTCTTTTACTTTTCTCAACACCTCCGGAGATAGTTTTTGATTGGAAATCAAAACTTTTTCCAATTGCTCTTTTAATGCGTAAGGTTCCATGATCGCAGTGAAATAACCTCGATTGAAGGACGGATTGGTAGGCCCATCTATATTCCCTAGCATATTCCATTTCAAATTCACGAAACAACCTTTAAGGCTTTGTTTGTCTACTAGGATTTTCGGGAAACGGGGTAACTCATTATTCCAAGAGGTTTGCGTATACCAAGTGACTAGAAAGTGATTGGGCAGCTCCGTGAAATAATGGCAGATCGGCTCATGACCCGTATGCATCGTAAAAACAGGGTGTAGCGTATTCGAGTCTATGTCATAATGATAAAGTGTGTCTTGCGAGGCTATACAATTATGAAGATAGAAGTCGGAAGCGTTGGTATTCAAGGACTACCGTACCTCATAATCGTAAGTGCTTGGGATCAACATGAATTGGTCGGAGACCGGATATTCTTGGATGATATTGCCTTCGAAATCCTGTGTCCAGATCAATGCGGTGGGAGTTCCCTGAAAAGGTATGCACATGACGGTTACTGTTTTTTTCTCGTCATTGATAACAAATCGTCCTTTATGGGTTATATAGGCCAGAGGAATGTGTTTTTGTGGCTGCCCGTCGAGGTCAAACACTAATATCTTAGAGGCACGAATCTCCATTAGATAGATTTTATTATTATTTTCATCTAAATACTGATCATAAATAGATAAGTTATATTCATCCGGCCCTTGTCCTTGGGAGGAGATCTTTCTGATGAAATCCCCATTACGGTTATAGAGCTTACAAGAAGAGCCTGCCCTAAAAGATTTCACTAAAATATAATGGTCACTCACGGCTATATGGGTATCTTGTCCTGCGGCGGTCAGTGCGTCTTCCGAATTTTCTAGGCGAATAACTTGAAAGGAAGATAGCAAGGAGCTTAATGGTAAATTGAATGTATCCTTTACGGAAGAAAAGTCTAAATTAGTCACCGGATCTCCTTGCAGATTAATAACCTGTGCTATGACCGGGCAATTATCCAAGGTCAACTTTCTGGATACATTTGTCTCTTTATTTCCGCATGAGGAAACAACCGTTAGTAACGTGATCGATACGTAATATATGATTTTATTCATGCGTTTTTTTATTTAAACAATGAATATTACACAAGTTGAATCATTCCATGAAAATGGAATGATGATTTGTGTTTACAGAGTCCTCACGACAAACATATACTTCTTCCTGTATATAAGCAAATAATATCTCCGATATTTTCGTAAAGGTGTTGTCTAGCATTTATTGAGGCTCTTTTTGTTGGTAGTAAAGCCCTCTATGTTCACCTCAGATCGTTCCAATGCCTTATCCGGATGACGGCATCCTTCGTGTTGGCGTGATTCCCTATGACCACCAGCTGATGAATTGTTTTCCATCACTGTTGATATTTTTTTACTTTTTAGATTTCACCAACATTACCACCCGATTGTCATCCTCTTCCAATGTCGCGGCCACTTCTTTTAGTTTGCCTTTCAACTTTCCCTTTTGATAGTCCCGGCAAAGATCGAAAGCGTTCAGGGTAGCCCATGATTCACCTTGGGCATTGATAGGGGTCAGCATAACCATATAGAATTCATTTTTAGAAGTATAATCTCCATTGTATATAATATACCTAGAAAACTCCTTTTCTTGGGTATCATACACAAAGTAGGTTTTAGGGAATCCTTCTTCTTTCCTGAAATCATATACGTTTTTTATACCTTCCATGAAATAATAGCGATTGGATATCAACCTCGGAATCAAGAACACTTCCGGATCCATGGTATGGATAGGTGGCGTTCGTGCGATAAACGGACGTAAACTGCAATCGGGCATCAATGTGTAGATCGTATCTGATGAGGGTTCTAATAGAATCCAATTACCATTAAACGGAGTGATTCTGCTGTAAGATCCCGGTCCGGCAGCTCTTGTACTATTTTCCATCCGTAAGACTTGAAAAAAGTACTTCTTCTCTTTAAAGGAAGGTCTTATTTCCTTGGTTATGCTCCCGTCCTGCTTCGATACGAGCAGGAAGGGTATCTCAGCATTGATTTCATCGTAACAAATCAGATTTTCTTTGTCATAATTGAATATTTCCCAATAGAACTGAGAGTCACCTTCTGTTTTCTGCTTCAAACTGCGTTTAAAATTTCCCTCTAAATCATAAACCTTTATTCTTTTCTTATAGTGATCATTTATAAATATTTCATTGTTTTCTTCGTCCAACGTAACACATCTAAAATTTATATATTCTTCCCCTCCTTGTCCTTTACGGTTTATCTTACGGATGGCCTTTCCGCTCCGGTCATATACGAATATATTCCCATCATTATTATAATTTGCCACTATTATGTATTTTTCACCAACCGCTTGTACATATCCCTGATTAATAAACTCATCGTTTGTTTCCAGAGGAATGTATTCCACATCCATGAAGTCTTGCAGTACCAGTTCTTTTTTGGTTGAATAACTTTCATTTACATCTACGGTAATAAACTCATCGGTCGATGAATGACTGCCTCCACACCCTGTCACTACAAACAGGATGGTTACTCCTATAAAACTGAATGTTTTCATTTGCCTATTATTTTATTTATTGTTTATTCCGCTATTTTTTTACATGACATAGGTTAGAACGTCTTTTCTTTTGCTCAAGGTTATACATTTATTCTTTTCTGTTTCCAGCTCTTGTTCCAGACGTGCTTTTTCTATGGAATCATGCGATAACTCATAGCGTTTGGATAATAAAGCCGCTTGTTCCCACTGTTTTTGTGCCAAGGCGCTATCCGGATGTTGGGGCATTAATCTCTCTACCTTCTGGAAGATTGAAGGGTGATGGTTTGGCCTATCACAAGAAATAAAATAGGTTAAGCCTAGTATTAAGAGGTAAACAAAGGTTTTTCTCATAAGTCCATTATATGTAAGGGGTAAAAGTAATAAAAAAATTTATACTATCACCTACCGTTTTCTTATTTCTTAATAGTTCCTTTTCTCCTTATATTTGTAATCCACCCCGAATAGGGCGCCGGCGAAAGTGGAGACCTCACCGAAGCCGATTAATACGGAATTATGGATCTCTCCCGTGGGGCTACACCAGAATCCCATGAACAGCAGCGAGAGGCCGGCTAGGCATAACATCACGGCTACTGTTAATTGTATATTTATTCTTTTCTGATACTTATTTCTTTTATGGTTCATAGGATGAGTTTTTATTTTGTCGAGGTCGTTTTTTGAGAATCACGATGAGGGCAAGGCCCGGCGCTAGCCATAGCCACCAAGGGGTCGCCTGTCTTTTTCGCTCCTTGCTCTCCTGCGATACGTGCGTGGCGGTACTGGTTTGCGTGGATCGTTGGGCGCTGGATAGGGAAGAGGTGTCTGTTGCCGATCGCCGGGATTGTTCTTGCAGGGTGGCGGTGGTCACGGACAGCGGATATTGCCGCCCGGAACTGTCGGGGGAAGAGAAGGTTACTTGGCGCAGGGTGGCCGATAGGTGATTCCGGCTGTCGCTTTTGGCTTGGCGAAAGAGATGGTCGATACGGATTGCCGAGAGGGAGTCTTTCTCGTGTTTATACAGCCTTTGCTTGTTATCTCGTGAAACCGAGCAAGACAATGCGGATAGGATAATTAGCCCGATACATACAAGTTTATTCATCATTTCTTTTTTCCGCAAAGGTAAGAGACTGAAAAAAGGGCAGTCGGTCAGTGTCGGTCAATGTCGGGATTTGTACCCGAAAAAAAGACGTACGTATTTTCGGAAAAAGTCGTACGTGTTTTTCGAAAAACATGTACGTGTTTTTTTGAGAACATTTACGGCCGTGATTCGCTCGAAAAAAAGAGTTGGATTACGGGAGAAATCACCGTTATGCCGTTAATAATGGAAAATTGATAATTGAGGCTTGGAAATTAAAGATTCCAATTCTCGGGGTCACCCATATGATCGACGATGGTCCGCACTTGCAAGGGCGTGTAAAGGCGGATGCCTTTACGATAGCCGATGGCTTCGAGGGCAGACAGTAGCTCCGGGTCCCGGCGGATGAAACGGGTCAATTGCGTGGAGGCCGAGGAGGGGAGTACGTTCGGGAAATATAAAAGGGCCAACTCTTGATGGCCATAGATTCTATTCGTGTTCATGGTGTTGCTGTTTTTGTTCTTTTAATCTTAAATACTCTTCATACGTGATACCACTCGAGGAGGGGGTGGTCGTGGCGGGAGCTGCCGTGTCCGGTTGCCGGTAGCGGACGCTCTCTTTCCGTCGCTCGTCCATGAATTGCAGGAGCGAGGTCGTGATGGTCAAGGCATCCACCGATCCGTAGAAGCGTCCGTACCGTCCGCATTTCAGCCGGTGGAAGAAAAGGAGTATCTCGGAAGCCTTTAAAAATGGGTACTCTGTGAGAATCAAGGCTGACAGCTCTTTTTGGCGGCTGACGGGCATTTTCTCTTTTACCCCCGCGAACAGGTTTACGTTCTCCAGCTGGATGCAGATCCATACGATAGCTACCGGTTCACCGTAGCCGACGGCTATCGTGGCCAGCGTAGGGGCCGTGCCCGTATAGGTCCGCTCCGGGTGACGGGCGGCGGCGATCTGTAGATCGGGGGTGAATATCGATAGGAAACCTTGGGCGTCTCCGTATCGTTTACGCATGTCGGCTAGCGCTTGTGGCGTTGGCTGCCATTTGGAGTAACTCGGCTCTGCGGCCTGCCTCTCCGTTATCATTTGAGGTCGAATGTTCATTTCTAGCTTGAATTTTTGTTACCGTGTTTGTTTTATTTCCTTTTCCTTTTCCTTTTGGGGCTGTTTCTGTCGCTAAAACCGGGGTTTCTGTAACAGGAACCGATATTTCTACCGTAGAAATAGGGGCGGTCTCTTCCCGGATTTCCCATTCGGGGGAGATACGGGATATGCTCCGCTTGTTGATTTCCCGATAGCGGGATTGGATTCCGAAAGATGTGAGGATTCCTTGCAGGGCGAATAGTTCCTGATTAAATAATCGGATCTCAACACAAAATCCGATGATCTCACGGATCTGTTCTTCCTTCAGATTGAGCGTAAATCCGATATCAAAACAGAAATCGTCCGTGTATCGGATGTAATATCCCGTGGTGCCATACGCTTCACACAGGATCGCCATGTAGGTGGAGAAACCTTCGCATCCATAATTTTGAAATAAGCGACGTATTTTTCGATCGGACAGCATATCGGTGTCCAGTGGAAAATAACTTAATCCTTTCTTGATTGGTCTCGACATAATTTTTTAATTTAGTGTGGCATTCAGATTAGTTTCCCGTACGAGGGATGAAGAAATAGGTTTAAGGTTCGGCTAACAAACTCGAAAACGAAATTCGACACTCTCTTCCAACTCTATTTTGATGCGAACTTAGTTATTTTAGATGAATATAGACTCTAAATAGGGTATCCTATATTATAATGTACCCGATATCCGTTG
>NZ_QTMG01000026.1:0-81344 GCF_003635435.1 Parabacteroides sp. AF21-43
GTGTGAAGTAAATCTGTATCATGTCACTGCGTTTTCCACACCATATCAAAAAAAGGAGGTATGCCCAACTGACATACCTCCTTTTTTATATTAAGTTTAACTTATTAATATCCCGGGTTCTGTTCCAACAACGGGTTCGCACCCAATGACAATTGATGCAATGGATAACGATTGTATTTCTCATCGTTCGTAGCCTTATGATCCCACCAATCCTCTGTCACATATGCGTCCCAACGGATTAAGTCCGTGCGACGACGGGCCTCGCGCAAGAACTCTTGCATCCATTCCTTCAGCATACGGTATTTATCCAAATTGGCAGCGGTAACAGGATCCGGGTCGTTTCCACCCTCGAAGTTACGCTTACGGATGGAGTTGATGATATCGGCCGCACCATTCTTATCGCCCAAACGCATCTTACATTCCGCCAAAGTATAATAGATCTCTGTCAGACGAATTACAGGACAATCTGGGTTGAAACGTTCCTTGAACTCATCTTGATTAGGCAGAGGACTAAATTTAAGAACACGCACGCCTGAGTTCTCCTCTGCATCGGCAATCGTAGAAGTCAGATCCTTAAGACTGGCTACCGTATTGCCCACCTGGCTGATATGAGCGATCTGGTCTACGACATTCAAGACCTTGCCGGCATACTCGCGGGCACCCAAGCATTTGTACTCGGGGAAATCCGGGTTTTGCAACTCACCAACGATAAACATACCACGGTATTTGCGACCACCCTCATATACATACTGCTGCTTACGGATATCCTTGTCGTTGAATGTCTCGTATGGATTACCTACGTTAAACTTATACAAGTTACCCTCCGGATCGCGACTAGGGCATAGGCAAAGCCCATTATTACCACTAGCATCCTGCAAGCCCCCTAAGAAATCCTTGAAATTATAGGGAAGAGTGAAGGCAGTCAAACCACCATCCGTCTCACCTTTGGCATTCTCGGAAGGTACTGTCCAGATAATCTCCGGGCAAGTCTCATTACCCCAACCAAAGATCTCGGTGAAATGGTTGGCCAATTTATACTGACCATACTTTCCATCGATAATATCCTGACAAATCTTAGCGGCCTCCTCATACATCGGTTTATTGATATACGATTCAGCGTTGAAATACAAACGAACCTTCAAAGCCGCAGCCACAGCACGATGGATAACGTTCGTCTCGGGTGCTCCCAAGGTCTCCTTCAACGGAAGATTCGGCATAGATACATCCAACAAGGAGTCGATAAAATGGAAAGTCTCCACATCTGTAGCACGAGCCTTCACATCCTCCTTCGTAGATGTGTAAAGAGGCATACCACCAAACATGTCCAAACCATCCAAATAAAAAGAGGCAGCCAATACGTTCAACTGATTAATCATTGATACACGATCCTCCTCAGTCAAGCCCACCGATACGAAATCGATATTCTCCAAATCCTCCAAGGCACTCCACGACTGAGCCACACCCATCGTCGTCAAGTCCCATCCATCCTTCATCGGGCTCATATCATCCATAAAATGATGATGATGCATGTTCTGATAAACGGCGCCATCAAACCAGTCATTACCACGAGTAGGCACACACATAGCATCAGTTCCCACTTCCATCAAGCGCACACGAGCGTCGTTATGAGCTACCCACCAACGCCAATGCGTAAAAGGACGATTAAAACGCGACCAAATCGCGTCTGCATTCGTATAATACGTGTCGGGAACAACCTGCGAATAGAAGGTAGGATCCACATCACATGAGGTACCCAGCAGCAAGCAAGCAGCCCCGGCTACCATCCAATTTGTTATCTTGCTAATTTTCATTTTCTTCTTACCTTTTTTAGAATGTTACTTGAATACCTAAAGTGTATGTGCGGACAATCGGGTCACAGTTCCAAACCTTATCGGTACCACCTGTCCAGCCTGTGATATCTACCTCTGGATTATGTCCGCTATATCCTGTAATAGTCGCTACATTGCCGACAGTTCCATATACGCGCAGACGCTCTGCCCATTTTGTATACTTATTCAACGCCAATGTATAACCTAACGTAATCGCATCTATCTTCAAGAACGAGCCATCCTCCAAGAAGTAATCGCAAAGCTGCTTCACGCCGCGAATGTCCTTAAACTTCGGATCGTCAAGCGCCGGTTTCCAAAGATTCCACTGGCCGGCACCACTCTGTCCCTGGATACCCAAGTACATCGGATAAGTATTCAAGACATCGAAACCTATCCAACTACGCATATTAATACCCAAGTCAAAATTCTTATAAGTAAAGGTATTGTTCCATCCCATCATCACCTTGGGCAGATAATTACCGATATATTGTTTGTCGTCTACACTCTTCTGGGAAGCAGGTATAACCTCACCATCCTTATTGTACAAAAGGAAGTCTCCTTTATCGTCGAATCCAGCGAATTTCCACATATGGAACGCACCGATCTCTGCCCCCTCTTCAATACGAGCGGCATCGCCCGGCCATCCCGGTTCATCCATAGCGTTACCATCCATACGTGAATTGTTGCCATACATCGTAAGGATCTTACCCGAGTTATGGCTCATATTCAAGCTGGAAGTCCAAGTGAAGTCCTTATTCTGGATGATGTCACCACCAACCTCGAACTCCCATCCTTTACTCTCCATCTCGCCAATATTCTGCCATTGCTTGCCATTTGGATACGGTGGCTGTGGAACATTCACCTCGTAGATCATACCATCGATCTTACGACGATAGTAATCGAACTTACCATACATACGGTTGCCAAAGAATGAGTAGTCCACACCGATATTCCACTCCTTCTTCTCCTCCCATCCCAAATAAGGATTCACGTTAGAGCTCGGACCATAGACATAAGCCCAGCTTCCGCTAGGAAGCATCCAGTATTGGTCGCGGCTCAACGTATTAGCCATATAGGAAGCATCGAAGTCGTTATTACCTGTAACACCATAACCAAAACGAACCTTCAAGTCGCTCACCCAGTCAAACTCCTTCATGAACTCCTCGGCAGATACACGCCAACCTCCGGACAACGCCCAGAAGTTACCCCAACGGTTCTCGGCGGCAAACTTTGATGATCCCTCATGACGGATTGTGGCAGAAACCATATATTTGTCATTGTAAGAGTAGTTGGCACGAGCATACAATGCAAACAGGCGCTCTGTGATATTCTTACCTGATCCCATGGCAGCCTTACCATCTGTCAGATATGAACCCGCACCTAAGTCCCAATATTTCAGTCCCTCAACACCGAAGTCATAGTTCTCAGCATTGAAATTCTCTCCATTCTTCTCGAAATAAGAGTAACCAGCAACGGCATTCAAGCTATGGCCACCCTTGAACTCCTTCAGATATGTGAAGTAACCCTCAGATGTAAGGTGCTCAGTCTTTGAGAACTCAAGTTTAGCCCAACCGCCACGGTTGTTTGTCACCTCATCGCGGTGGTAACGAGAGCGGAACTGGTGGAGCTCCCACTGACGGTTCTCGTAACCCAATGTCTGAGAATAGCTCAATCCCTCAATGGGCTTGATGTTCAACTTCATTGTAACCTCAGGCTTGAACCACTTGTCCAATCCCTCATAGTCGGTCAACATACGGTCGGCTACGATATTATAGTCCAATGTCTCGCCAGTCCACACATTATAGCCTGTCGGGCTTTCCGGGTCAAATGGCGAACGAGTCGGGTTATTATACAACGCCTGCTTGAAGTTTGCCTTCTTATCCTCATCCGATCCATCGGAAGTACGAGCAGTCTGACGATAATCCACGATCGGACGGATCTCTAACCAACCATCGAACAGCTTAAAGTTTGCATTCAAGCGTCCACCATAGTCCTTACGGTTATCCTTAATCGTGATGCCTTCGTTGGTCTCATAGAAGAAAGAGGTGTACACTTGTGCGTTCTCGGTACCTAGCTCCAAAGAGAGGTGATGTTTTTGCGAGAAGTTATCCTTCTGCAAAAGAGCGTCCCACCAATCAGCGTTCTGCCCGTAATCAGTGATATTCACGTCCGTACGATTGCGATATTCATCGGCGGTCATCATATCCGGACGGCCATAGTTTTGTTTCTTCGAAAGCTCAGTACTATAATTCAATTTTACTTTACCATTCGTGTTAGAACCACTCTTCGTTGTGATCAAGATCACACCCGAAGCAGCACGTGTACCATAGATCGCACCAGCGGAAGCATCTTTCAGCACATCGATAGATTTGATATCGTCTTGGTTCAAGGCACGAATATCACCTCCCGGGAAACCATCGACAACGATCAATGGAGCCTTACCAGAGTTGATAGAGGTCAAACCACGCAACTGGATCGTGGTCGTACCATTGGCACTACCATTATTTTGCAAGATCAAACCGCTGATCTTACCTTGCAAAGAGCTGGTGATATCGGCACCACCCACACCCTTCATCATATCGCCGGCAGACAATGAGGTAACGGAGCTGGTCACTTGCTTCTTCTCCATCGTACCGTAACCTACGACCACGACCTCTTCAAGAGCCTGGGAATCTTCCGACAACGTAACATTTATAACACTTTGACTGCCAACCGGGACTTCCTTGGTCGTGTAACCGATATAAGAGATTTCCAAAACAGCGTTTGCGGGCACATCTTGCAACGTAACCGAGCCGTTCATGTCGGTTACGTTACCGATAGTAGTTCCCTTGACCAACACGTTCGCGCCGATCAACTCACCCATTGAATCTGAAACCTTAACCGTAATAGTCTTACCATTTTGCATGACCGATTCAACATTCGGTCCGTAGTTGTGCGAGGGTTCCACAGCCGCCAATCCTTGAAAGGAGGCCATACATAGGAATCCCGTGGTAAGCATCATAACACTTGGTTTGAACAAGCTTAAACACAATTGCTTGCTCTTCTTACTACATTTTTCCATCTTTATTATTAAATGGTTATAATTAATTGAGATTAACAATATTCAAACACCAAAAACCTACTTTCTGCTATCTCTGAGCGCAGTCCCTAATAAAAATGACTAGCTAAAACGTTGGTTTAGACTAGTCATTTTGATGGATGGGATAGTGCATTTGACACAATTTTAATATTGGATGTAATGTGTTGATTATAAGTCTTATTACTAATAGAATCGAAAAATGATTTAAATGAATGTTGCTTAATTTAAATTAATGGTTAACTTCGCGGACGACTAGTCTAAACGAACGTTTAAACCAGTCATTTTCACATTTATTATACTATTGAGTATGATAAAAACCATACCTTTACTCCCCCAAAGAAAGAATGCAGAAACCATGAAACTACAAATCATCGATACCGGCTACTTCTACGCCGACGGAGGCGCCATGTTCGGGGCCATTCCTAAAAGTGCTTGGAGCCGTCGCTATCCGAGCGACGAGACAAATGGTTGCGTGCTCGCCATGCGTAGCCTTGTCATAAAAACAGATGACGGACGCATCGTCCTAGTAGATAACGGAGCGGGAAATAAACACTTAAAACAACTAAGTTATTACCGCTTCTTCAACTTGGTAGACCTCGGCACGGAATTACGAAACCGAGGAATTCAACCGGAGGAAATCACGGATGTTGTCCTCACCCATCTCCATTTCGATCATTGCGGTTATACCACGCAAAAGGATGAATCTACCGGACATTTATTTCTCTCATTCCCAAATGCGAACCACTGGGTTAGCCGCAAGCAATGGGAGAATTTCCTTCATCCGAACGCCTTGGAGAGAGATTCCTATTTCATCGAGAATATGCAAGCCGTCGCAGACGCTAATTCCTTACGGCTGCTAGATGCCGACACATCGATTTGCCCCACTATAGAGCTACGCCTGTACGATGGGCACACTCCGGGACAAATTGTTCCCTATATCCATACGGAGGACCGGACCTTTGTCTTTGCCGGGGATGTTATCCCCCTTGTAGCCAGCGTATCTCCGGAATGGATCTCGGCTTACGATACGTATCCGATCACGTCATACAACGAGAAACTGCGCATGCTTGCCGAAGCCGCCGAAAAAAGGCAAGCGCTCATCTACTGCCATGACGCTTACATCCGCTGCACAACCGTAAAACGTGTGAATTCTTATTATAAGAAAGACAAGGAAATACCTCTCAAGAAGACGTTTCTTTTCCCTTAGTCCCTAGCCCTTTTCCCTTTAGACCTTAGGTGTTTCTTCCATATTCCTTAGACATTTCTTATAGAAGTATTCATCATCCACCAGCCGTTGCATGATCGTCTACCAACTGTTGGATGATCATGCAACAGCTGGTGGACGATCATGCACCAGTTGATAAATAGTCTATATATATAGACAAAATCCCTAAGGTTATCGCATCAAAAGTGTAAAAGCATTAGATAAAACGGCTAATTCTATTTATCTTTGGGCGGTGATACTGAATCAATTATTGTTTTACATTCTAAACTCTAAACACATGAACAGCCTAAGCAAACTAGCGCTCGTCCTGACATTTTGCACGGGAATGATCGCTTGCTCCGGTGGTAAGGCCGTAAAAGGAGATTACGGAGTAGTGCCTTTGCCACAAGAAGTAACATTGACGAACGGAAATCCTTTCGTCCTAAGTCCATCCACGAAGATATTTTATCCGGAGGGCAATGATAAGATGAAGAAGAACGCCGAGTTCCTCGCTTCTTATATCAAGGAAATCACGGGCTATGAATTAGCAACCGCTACCGGCCAGCCCGGTAAGGGGATCAGCCTCGTTATCGACCAAAGCATCCAGAATCCGGAAGGATATCAACTGACCGTTAGCGATAACGGGATACGGATCGCCGGAAGTACGGATGCCGGCGTATTTTATGGTATCCAGACATTACGTAAATCGATCCCGGCCACGGCCCAAGGGATGAACGTAGAATTACCGGCAGCTACCATCAACGACTATCCCCGTTTTGCCTATAGAGGCATGATGCTGGATGTCAGCCGCCATTTCTTCCCCGTGGATTCGGTAAAGACGTATCTCGATATCCTTGCCTTGCACAACCAAAATACGTTCCACTGGCATCTGTCCGATGACCAAGGTTGGCGTATCGAGATCAAGAAATATCCAGAATTGACACAGATCGGATCTAAACGCAAGGAAACCGTGATCGGCCATAACTCCGGAACATATGACGGAAAAGAATACGGGGGCTTCTATACACAAGACCAGATTCGCGATGTCATCGACTATGCCGCCGAACGCCATATCACGATCATCCCGGAAATCGATATGCCGGGACATCAATTGGCAGCCTTGGCTACTTACCCGGAACTGGGATGCACCGGGGGCCCTTATGACGTATGGGGCCAATGGGGAGTAGCCGACGACGTGATCTGCGCCGGAAACGAGAAATCCATGCAATTCCTAGAAGACGTATTGAGCGAGGTCATCGATCTTTTCCCGTCCGAATATATCCATGTAGGTGGTGATGAGTGCCCGAAGGTACGTTGGGAGAAATGCCCGAAATGCCAAGCTCGCATCAAGGCGGAAGGTATCAAGGGAGATAAGAAGCATTCCGCCGAGGAATATTTGCAAAGCTACGTGATCTCCCGCATGGAGAAATTCGTGGAGAGCAAAGGACGCCATATCATCGGCTGGGACGAGATCCTAGAAGGAGGCTTGGCCCCGAATGCCACGGTAATGAGCTGGAGAGGCATGGATGGAGGTATCGAGGCCGCCAAGCAAAAGCATAACGTAGTCATGACACCGAATACATATGTATATCTGGATTACTATCAATCAGCGGATACGGATCTTGAGCCCGATGCTATCGGTGGTTACTTGCCGTTAGAGAAAGTATATTCTTTTGAGCCGACAGCCGGTATCTCTCCTGAAGACCAGAAGTACGTGATCGGGGCGCAAGCCAACCTCTGGACGGAATATATCCCGACCTTCTCACAGGTAGAATACATGATCATGCCCCGTATCGACGCCGTAGCCGATATCCAGTGGAGCGATCCGTCCAAGAAAGATTATCAGACGTTCCTGCCCCGTGTGGCCCGCATGACACAACTTTACGATCGCTTGGGATATAATTACGGAAAGCATATCTTCGATATTAACGCCTCCCTGACCACCAATACGGAGAACGGAACACTCGACATAGCCTTGACGAAGTTGGGTGAAGGAGATATCTATTATACGGTAGACGGTAGCGATCCTACGATCGCCAGCATCAAGTATGAAGGCCCGGTACAGATCAACCAAGATTGCGAATTCAAGGCGATCGTTGTCCGTCCGAACGGTACGAGCCGCATCTTCTCAGAAGATATCTTCTTCAATAAAGCGACGATGAAGCCCATCACCTTGAAAGAGCAACCCAGCAAAGGATACGTTTTCAACGGGGCACAGGTATTGGTAGACGGCTTACGTGGAGGTAGTAATTACAAGACCGGCCATTGGCTGGGTTTCCAAGGAAAAGACCTTGACGCCACGATCGATCTAAAGGAACCAACCGAAATCCAGAAGGTATCTTTCAACACAAACGTGGTGAAAGGCGATTGGATCATGGGAGCCTCCGCCGTAACCGTAAAGGTATCCGACGATGGCAAGAATTTCAAGGAAGTAGCTTCCAAGAAAATCCCGGAGCTAACCCAAAACGACAAGGACGGTTTATATCCCCAAGAGATATCCTTCGCCCCGG
The DNA here is from genome assembly GCF_003635435.1 of Parabacteroides sp. AF21-43. Classification (NCBI taxonomy): domain Bacteria; kingdom Pseudomonadati; phylum Bacteroidota; class Bacteroidia; order Bacteroidales; family Tannerellaceae; genus Parabacteroides; species Parabacteroides sp. AF21-43. The sequence continues at coordinate 8,623 of NZ_QTMG01000026.1, forward strand.
TAAACGCCCGCTATGTCGAGATTATCATCAACAGCAGCAAACTACCAAAATGGCACGGTGGCGCCGGAAGTCCCGCATTCTTGTTCGTAGATGAGATAGAAATCTTATAAGATAATGATACAGCGAGATGGCTGAGAGATACCCGCCATCTCGCTTTCTTATTTTAAACTAAATAACAAATATCATGATAAACAAAAACATCTTAATTCTTTCAGCCCTATGCTCCTGTTGCTCACTATGGGCGGATGAGGTTGTCGTGCGACATTACAATTACGCCGGCCCTTACGAGGTGAAAAAGCCTTTCCTAGCAGATAGCTTGGATGTAAACAGTAAGAGATTTTCCGACAAGGAACTATTGAACACGACCGTTCCTTTCTGCAACCTTTCCCAAAGCGGACAAACCCTTGACGCGGCGTCTTCCGGAGAGCTGACCTTGCCAACCTCGGCCTCTTCCTACGCGCTACATTTGGTTTCCTTCTACCTGAATAGTGACCGCTATACAAAAGGTACCTTAAGGATCAATGGCCCTGAGATTTCAGAAGTCTACGTGGATGGACAACCCATAAAACTAACCCAAGGAGAAGCCTCGTTGACCTTGGAGCCGCGACGCTATGAAATCGTAATTAAATATTTATCTGAGAGCCACAAAGAGAATGCCTTAAAAGCCTCATTCAACCCGGAAAAAGACGCGGTGGTAACCGCGACCGTCAATCCGGAGAAACGTTATACATTAAGTGATGTATTTGATGGTAAACGCATCCAATCCGCCAGCCTGTCCCCGAATGGAAAATTCATTATCATCTCCTATCAAGAAACCTATCCCGGTGGAAAGCAGTCCTCATTTACCCAGATACTAGACAAGGCTACCGGTTCCGTATTGGTTGAGAACGGACAGAGCTTACGCTGGATGCCTAAAAGCAATCTGGCCTATTACACCCGGAAAGGGATGAAAGGCACGGAATTGGTGACCTTAGACCCTACCAGTAAAAAGGAGAACATCCTTTCCAGCCAATTGCCTGAAGGTTCTTTCAGCTTCGGGCCTACCGAAGACTATCTATTATTCTCCATACGGGAGAAAGGACCGCAAGAACGAAAAGAGATCCAAGAGATACTGGTGCCGGATGATCGCCAACCGGGATGGAGAAACCGTATGTTTATCCATAAATATGACCTGCGAACCGGATTGTTCCAACGGCTCACTTATGGACATACTTCTACTTACATCAACGATGTATCTCAAGACGGCCACTATCTGCTATTCAGTCGCAGGGAACCGAATTTAACGGAGCGCCCTTTCTCACGTACATATATATATAAGATGGATCTACGAACCATGCATGTGGATACCCTTATAAAAGGTGAGAAATTCGTAAGCCGTGCCGTTTTCTCCCCGGATGCCACCCAATTACTCGTTGACGCGTCTGGAGAGGCTTTCGATGGTATCGGATTAAAGATCAAAGAAGGACAGACATCCAATACGAGCGACGGGCAATTATTCCTATACAATATAGCAGATAAAAGTATAAAGCCGCTTACGAAAGATTTTGATCCCTCTGTCGATTCCTACGAGTGGAACGCCCTCGATAAACAAATCTATATCACGGCGAAAGATAAGGACCGTGTTCGCATATATAGTCTAAACCCGTCCAACGGAAAGATTAAGCAACTTCAAGCCAAGGAAGATGTCATCTCCGATTACTCCATCGCCAATCAAGCTTTCGAAATGGTTTATTTCGGATTAAGCGCTTCCAATTCCCAAAGGCTTTATACCTATAACCTGAAAAACGACGCCTCTTCCTGCTTGATCGATCTCTCCAAAGAGATCTTGAGAGACGTCACTTTAGGAGAAGTGCAAGATTGGAATTTCGTTTCCGCCCAAGGGGATACGATTTACGGCCGCTTCTATCTCCCTCCTCATTTTGGCGCGACCAAGAAATATCCGATGATCGTGAATTATTACGGAGGAACAACCCCTACGGCCCGGGTGATGGAGAGCCGTTATCCTTCGCATGTATACGCCGGCTTAGGGTACATCGTCTACATCATACAGCCCAGTGGAGCGACTGGGTTCGGTCAAGAGTTCTCCGCACGCCATGTCAACGCATGGGGTAAACTTACCGCTGACGAGATCATCGAAGGCACGAAAAAGTTCTGTGAGCAGCATCCTTTTGTCAACACGAAGAAAATCGGTTGCATGGGGGCTTCATACGGAGGTTTCATGACTCAATACCTACAAACAAAAACAGATATATTCGCGGCGGCCATGTCTCACGCGGGAATCAGCGACATCACCAGCTATTGGGGAGAAGGTTACTGGGGATATTCATACAGCTCGTTGGCTAGCGCTAACAGTTATCCATGGAATGCCCGGGATATGTACACTTTACAAAGTCCGCTGTTTAATGCGGACAAGATCAATACCCCGATCTTGTTCTTACATGGAACCGCAGACACGAATGTTCCGATTGGAGAGAGCATCCAGATGTTTACCGCATTAAAATTATTGGGTAAGCCTACAGCGTTTGTCCAGGTAGAAGGAGAAAATCACCATATATTGGATTATGACAAACGAATATTGTGGAATAACACGATTTACGCATGGTTCGCTAAATGGCTGAAAGACCAACCCGAGTGGTGGGACGCATTATATCCTCCCAAAAGCCTATAGGAGTTAGAATAGTTCACTTTATTCACACATATTTAAAGAGTATCTTTAGTTAGATACTCTTTTTTATTTAAATACATTAGATAGTATTCATGAAAGAACTTAGTTTCCGGAGAACTTCATGAGAGCAAGGTGTTTTTGGTGTTACTTTTTAGCATTGATGCGGGATTGAGTTAAAAACAATTTGCATATTAACATCATATATTAATACCATAATGCACTAAATTAACACATACCCAAGGCAAGCAATATTTACAAACTGCTACACAAATTCATTTTTAACACCAATACGCTTGTTTATTGCAAATATACTTCTATATTTGCAATATAAAGTTCAAAACAAAGCACTTAATGTAAATAATACAATTAGATACAGTAGGTGTTTATATAGATTGTATGCTTTGTGATTTATTAAAATATTTGTAATAATTAATAAATGCCAAGAGATGAATTGATTTAGTTCTCCGGAAACTACGTCGCTCTACTAAATGGCAGAAATTGATTATAACAATCTATTTATTAACAAATTAAACAAAAAGTATGTATCTATGAAAAGGTTGACTTATCTTTTACTATGCTTGTTTGCAAGTATAGCGTTCGCAACAGCACAGACCGCGAAGGTGACCGGTACGGTTATCTCGGCGGAAGACGATGGACCTATCATCGGAGCCTCTATCGTAGTAGCAGGAACTACTATCGGAACGGTAACCGATCACAATGGAGCGTTCACACTAGATGTTCCTTCCAATGCCCAAAAGCTAATCATCTCTTACATCGGTATGAAATCTGTAGAAGTAACAGTAAAACCGATTATTAAAGTTAGCATGGAATCAGACTCGCAGAATCTGGATGAAATTGTAGTAGTTGGCTATGGTACACAAAGAAAAAAGGATGTAACAAGCGCCATCTCGAAAGTTGGGGGTGAAGACCTAGCTAACTTAGCGGCACCTTCATTTGATACCCAATTAGCAGGCCGTGCCGCCGGTGTACAAGTAACGACACCCAGCGGCGTGTTGGGTTCCGGCCCTCAGTTTAAAGTACGTGGTATGAGCACCATCTCCGCAAGCTCACAACCTTTATTCATCATCGATGGTATGCCATTGGCGGTAGGAGACAACAGTTCCGGATCCACCGGTATGGGTATGTTGTATGCTGAATATAACGCCATGTCGGATATCAATCCGAACGATATCGAGTCGATCGAGATCTTAAAAGACGGTGCCGCTACGGCTATTTATGGTTCCCGTGCGGCAAACGGCGTTATCTTGATCACAACGAAAAAGGGCTCCAAGGGACGCACCAGCGTAAACTACGATGGTTATATCACAGCGGCCAGCCCGGCTAAATTGCATGACCTGTTAGGAGCGAAGGATTTCGTCACTATCGCTAACGAGAAATACGAGAACTGGGGTATGAAGGGACAAGCCGTATACGACCCGAACGGCCCGGATACCAACTGGAACGACTATATCTTCCGTACGGGCTTCCAGCACAATCACAGTTTGTCTGCCAGCGGCGGTACCGATAAGAGCCAATATTACGTATCGCTCGGTTTCACGGAGCAGGAAGGTATCGTACGTGCCAACGACTTGAACCGCCTGAGCTTGAAAGCAGACTTGACGCAGCAGGCTACGAAATGGTTCCGAATCGGATTGAACGGACAAATGACACGCACGATCATGAATGGTGTCATGAATGGAGAAAACTCCTTAGGCGGTGTAGGTTTCGCCGGAACCCGTATGTTGCCGAACGTGGATGTGTACAACCCAGACGATCCTACCGGCTACAATATCGATGCGGAAAACCGCAAAGCCTTGGGACGTGGTGGCAACTTGAGTTATATCGATAACGGTGTGCAGAACATCGTATGGGCATTAGACAACAACGTGAATCGTACGACAAACACCCGTGTAATCGGAGGTGGCTGGGGTGAGATCACCTTTATGGATGGTCTTACGTTTAAGACACAAGCTGGCCTAGACATCGCTAACGTACGCGACTATATGTATTGGGATACAGAATCCGGTGATGGATACGGATATGGCGGTTTAATCGAGGAGGTAAACTCCACATACGCCACTTGGAACTGGCAGAACGTATTGAACTTCACACGCACGTTTAACTCGGTACATAATCTGACTGCTACGGCTGTACAAGAATATACACACAGCGAGACAGAATATATGGACGGAAGTGTCTATGAGTTGTCTGATCCGTTCTTTTCCGAGCATATCATCAGCAATACGTTCGGACAGAAGGACGTAGGTGGATGGAAATCGGAGAATGGCTTGGCTTCTTATATGTTCCGTGCGAACTATAATTATGATAGCAAGTATTATATCGGCGCTTCCATTCGTTACGATGGCCTCTCTAAATTGCCGAAGGATACTCGCTGGGGTACATTCTGGGGGGCTTCCGCCGCTTGGCGCTTGTCTCGCGAGAAATTCTGGACAGAAGCACCTGTCAACGAATGGTTCAACGACCTCCGCTTGCGTGCCAGCTATGCGACAATCGGTAACTCTGCTTTAGGCAGCGATTATCCCTATTTGGGAACGTATGGTGCCAAATTGGTAGGACCGATGGCAGGTATCGCTTGGAACGTAATGGGTAACAATAACTTGAAATGGGAGACAACCGAGACTTTCGATATCGGTTTGGATGGTGCTCTCTTCAATAACCGTATGACTTTCGAGATCGCTTATTGGCAGAAGAACTCCAAAGACCTAGTATTGCGAGTACCGACTCCTCCGACGATGGGTATCCCCAACAACTACTACTATGACAATATCGGAAAGATCAAGAACTCCGGTTTCGAGTTGACAGTAGGGGGTACGATTATCAATACGAAGGACTGGAATTGGCATTCGGACATCAACTTCTCTACCGTGAAGAACACGGTGAAAGAGCTGTATGGTGGAACGGATATCATCGACAACTATACGATCATTCGGGAAGGTGAATCTTACCAATCACTTTACGGTTATGATTATTACGGTGTGAATGCCGCCAACGGTAATCCGATTTGGAGAAAGGCGGACGGCTCTTTGGTACAGTTCGATACTTTCGGAGCATATGATTATGCCGAATACGATCCTTCCAACCCCGAAGATGTATCCAAACCATCGTCATTGACCAACGACGATCGTAAGATATTGGGTAAATCCATGCCGACTTGGTACGGAGGATGGAACAACACGGTTACTTTCAGAGATTTCGACTTGAATGTATTTTTCCGTTTCTCCGGTGGCAACAAGTTGATGAACGCATCACGTCAAAGCTCATTGCTGAACATGGATTTCGCAAACAACGGAACGGAGCTCTTAGGCCGTTGGGTATCTCCCGAGCAACCGGGTGATGGTATGACCCCGAAGATCGGTTACGGTGACGGGGCCGCGCTTTTCAATGACGGGTTCAGTGATTCTCACTTCGTGGAGAACGCCAGCTACCTGAAACTGGCTACACTAACCTTAGGCTACACGATCCCGAAGACGATCGTGTCCAAATTGGGTATGTCTAAGATCCGCCTCTATCTGCAAGGACAGAACTTATTCACGATCACCGGCTATAGCGGTTTGGATCCGGAGACACAGTCTCGTAATGGTGTGGATTGGAATGGTATGCCACAACAACGCTCGTTCACGTTCGGTGCTAACGTTACATTCTAATCACTTCGAGAAATTCGCATAAATAACAACTGTTGAAAACAATACAATTATGATATCGAATAAAATATATAAAAAGATTTTAACCGTAGCGTTGGGCACAGCCCTTTTCTCGCTACCGCTATTCACCGCCTGCGAAAGTGATGTGGTGGATCTGCAACCTATCGACAAGTTCTCGGATTTGACAGCTTACAGCACGCCTGATCGTTGTGAGCTATCCGTAATCGGTGCTTATGATGCCGCACAATGCGGTCTGTATATCAACACAGGCAACGGCCGTACACGTGGTTACCCTTTTGGGGCTGCCAGTATTTTACAAGGCGAGATGCGCGGGGAGGACATGAACCTGACCGCCGTGTTCTATGATTATACTTATTCCGCGACCTATAACGTGTCTACCGCCAATAACGTGGCGATGTGGGAGACCTCGTTCGAGGCGATCAATCGCTACAACATCGTAAGGGACGGCATCGAGGGAGCTGTTGCCAACGGAATAATCTCCCAAGAATTAGGAAACCAGTACAAAGGAGAGTTACTGTTCTTGCGTGCGCTGACGTATCACAACTTGATGATCCATTTCGCGCTACCTTACAACGTGGAGGGCAACAATAATTATGGTATGCCAATCTATCTGAACGCGGTAAGCGACCCTGCGCAAGTGGAAAACCAATTGCAAATCGGACGTTCTTCCGTAAAAGATACATATGCGCAGATATTGAAAGACCTCGACGAAGCGGAGAGCCTGCTTCCAGATGTGATCGAAGTCAACAAGATCGCCCGTGCGAGCAAAGGCGCAGCTATCGCACTGAAAAGCCGCGTACACCTGCACATGCGTGATTGGGCAGGCGTAATCGAAGATGCGAAGAAGCTGGAAAATAGTCGCTTCAAACTGGAGTCGGATCCCGCCACTCCATTTACCTCCTATTCAAATAACATGGAGTCTATCTTCTCGATCGCCAATAGCTCGGATGACAATGCCAGCGTGAACGGCGCGATGTCTTCTATGATGTCGGCACGCGACGGTGGCCGTGCGATGTGTCCGTCTTCTCCGATTCTTTACAATTCCAAGTTTTGGAGAGGTGATGACAAACGACGCAATCTATTACTCTATCGGGAGTCTGACCAATACTATTTCTGCGACAAGTATCAGAATCCGACTACACGTGAGGAATATGCCCCGATCATTCGTTATGCGGAGGTATTGCTGAATGAGGCGGAGGCTGCCGCACGTCAAGGAGACAAGGACTTGGCCTTGAAGAAACTGAATGAAGTACGCGATCGCTCCTTGGCGGATCCTGCCAGCCAAACGTATAAGGCAAATGACTTCGCCGACACGAAGGCCTTGACGGAAGCGATCCTTTGGGAACGACGTATCGAGTTCCACGGAGAGGGACGTCGTTGGGAAGACATTCACCGTTTAGCAGCGGACGACCTCTGTCCTTCCGGAGGTATCCCCGCTAAGATAGAGTACAACAACACGAAAGGGCAAGGTGCCTTCGTGGTAGGTGGTGAGGTGAAATCCGAGTGGTTCGGCAGTAACAAGGCGTTCATTCCATACACGGACAAACGTTTCATTTGGCCGATCCCGCAAAACGACTTATTACGTAACCCCACACTAGCCGCACAACAAAACGCAGGCTGGTAAACATAGACACACTCTTATTTTTTACTATGTAGGGGACATGAGAGGGCGAGACCGGGAGGTTCCGCCCTCTTTTCTTTTAAAACGTATTGACATAATAATTCACGGGAAATCATTATCTTTGCACTCTCTAAAAGAGGCTTATTCGTTATTTCGTGATAAATACTAATAAATCAACGATATGATTCTATTCTTTCAATCTTCAACAAAGACGGTGCTGGCTGTAGAGGCCGCGCACGCTTTCTCTCCTGAAGACACTCAAAAACTGGTTTGGTTGTTTAGCGAGGCAACTCCTGTTCAATCAGAAACATTGGAAGGCTGGTACGTAGGGCCACGCCGGGAAATGATTACCCCGTGGAGTACGAACGCCGTTGAAATTACCCAGAACATGGGCCTGACCGGTATTTCCCGTATTGAGGAATATTTTCCTGTTTCTTCTGGCGACGCGGATCACGATCCGATGTTACAACGTATCTACAATGGCTTGAATCAGGAGATCTTCACGATCAGTAAAAAACCGGATCCTATTGTCTATATTGAGGATTTGGAAGTGTACAACCAACAAGAGGGCTTGGCACTAAGCCAAGAGGAGATCGCTTACTTGAACGAGGTAAGCCAGAAGTTGGGACGTAAGTTGACCGATAGCGAGGTGTTCGGTTTCTCTCAAGTAAACTCGGAACACTGCCGCCATAAAATATTCGGAGGTGTATTCATCATCGACGGCGAGGAAAAAGAAAGTTCCTTGTTCAACTTGATCAAGAAGACTTCCGCCGAGAACCCTAATAAATTGGTTTCCGCTTATAAAGATAACGTAGCGTTCAATGAAGGCCCGACGGTAGAGCAATTCGCTCCCCTATCCGGTGACAAACCTGATTTCTTCGCCGTAAAAGATATCAAGACGGTTATCTCCTTGAAAGCCGAGACGCATAACTTCCCGACAACCGTTGAACCGTTCAACGGTGCCGCTACCGGAACAGGTGGTGAGATCCGCGACCGTCTGGGCGGTGGTAAGGCATCCTTGCCGATAGCGGGAACAGCTGTCTATATGACTTCTTACCCGCGTACGGAAGGCGCTCGCGAATGGGAGAAAATCTTAGACCCCCGTCCTTGGTTATACCAGACTCCGGAGCAGATCTTGATCAAGGCTTCCAACGGTGCTTCCGATTTCGGTAATAAATTTGGGCAGCCGCTTATCTGTGGTTCTTTATTGACTTTCGAGCACACGGAGAACGATAAGAAATACGCTTACGACAAAGTAATCATGCTTGCCGGCGGTGTAGGTTTCGCAAATATGCGTGATGCTTTGAAGGGCGATCCGGAACCGGGCGAGAAAGTGGTTGTGATCGGTGGCGATAACTACCGTATCGGTATGGGTGGTGGAGCCGTATCTTCCGTAAACACGGGACAATATACAAGCGGTATCGAGTTGAACGCCGTACAGCGTGCCAACCCGGAAATGCAGAAACGTGCGGCTAACGTGATCCGTGCGATCGCCGAGTCTGACGAGAACCCGATCGTCTCTATCCATGACCATGGTGCGGGTGGACACCTCAACTGCTTGTCTGAGTTGGTGGAGGCTACCGGCGGACACATCGATATGAGCAAATTGCCGATTGGTGACCCGACTCTCTCAGCGAAGGAGATCGTAGGAAACGAGAGCCAAGAGCGCATGGGCTTATTGATGAAAGAAGAAGATGTAGCCCGTGTAAAACGTATCGCGGATCGTGAACGTGCCCCGATGTATGTGGTAGGCGAGACTACTAACGACATGAAGTTTGTCTTCGAACAAGCGGACGGCGTAAAACCTATCGATATCAAGCTGGAATATATGTTCGGTAAACCGCCTAGAACGGTTATGACAGACCATACGGTCACTGAATCTTATCAACCGGTTGTTTACAAAGAATCCGAACTTCACCATTATTTGGAGAACGTACTTCAATTGGAGGCCGTAGCCTGCAAGGATTGGTTAACAAACAAAGTAGACCGTTCCGTAACCGGTAAGATCGCCCGCCAGCAATGTCAAGGTGAATTACAATTGCCGTTGAGCGACTTAGGTGCCGTAGCGTTGGATTACCGCGGGAAAGCTGGTATCGCAACTTCTATCGGTCACGCTCCCCAGGTAGCCATGGTTGATCCGGCCGCCGGTTCCGTTATGGCAATCGCCGAGTCATTGACCAATATCGTATTCGCTCCGCTGACAGATAAGTTGGAGAGCGTATCCTTAAGTGCCAACTGGATGTGGCCATGCCGCAACGAAGGTGAGGACGCCCGTCTATACACAGCCGTACAAGCCGCTTCCGATTTCGCTTGCAGCTTGGGCATCAATATCCCGACTGGTAAGGACTCCTTATCCATGACGCAGAAATATGGCGACGATAAGGTGATCGCCCCGGGTACGGTGATTATCTCCGCAGGTGCAGAGGTTAGCGATATCAAGAAGATCGTCTCTCCCGTATTGGCACAAGACAAGAATACATCCATTTATTATATAGATTTCTCTTTCGATACCTTGAAGCTGGGTGGTTCCGCCTTCGCCCAAGCTTTGAACAAGCTGGGTAACGAGGTTCCTACCGTGAAAGATCCGGAATACTTCCGTGACGCTTTCAACGCCGTACAAGACGCGATCGAGAAGAGACTCATCCTTGCCGGACACGATATCTCAGCGGGAGGTATGATCACCGCCCTGTTAGAGATGTGCTTCGCTAACGTAGAGGGTGGTTTGGATGTCAACTTGGATAAGATCTCCGAGAGCGATATCGTGAAGATCCTGTTTGCCGAGAATCCGGGTATCTTGGTTCAGGTAAAGGACAAGAAGGCATTCGAAAAGTTGATGGAAGAAGCTGGCGTAGGTTTCGCCATCATCGCCAAACCGACCGACGAGCGCCATGTATTGGTATCGAAAGACGGCATCCAATATCACTTCGGCATCGACTATATGCGTGACGTATGGTACGAATCTTCTTATAAGCTGGATGTAAAGCAGAGCGGAAGCGTTTGTGCCGGAAACCGTTTCGAGAACTATAAGATGCAGCCCGTACAGTACAAGCTCCACAAGGACTTTACCGGAAAACTTTCTTCTTACGGACTCTCTGCGGAACGCCGCACTCCGAACGGCATCAAGGCCGCAGTAATCCGTGAGAAGGGTACGCAATGCGAGCGTGAGACAGCTTACGCCTTGTATCTGGCTGGTTTCGACGTGAAGGATGTCCATATGACGGACTTGGCTAGCGGACGTGAGGCTTTGGAGGATGTAAACTTCATCGTATTCTGCGGTGGTTTCTCCAACTCCGACGTATTAGGTTCCGCCAAGGGCTGGGCCGGCGGTTTCTTGTATAACGAGAAAGCCAAGAAAGCGATCGACAACTATTACGCACGTAAAGATACGTTGAGCATGGGTATCTGTAACGGTTGCCAGTTGATGGCCGAGTTAGGCTTGGTTTATCCGGAGCACGAGAAAAAGCATAAGATGGTTCACAATGATTCCCATAAGTTCGAGTCTAACTTCGTTAGCTTGGAGATACCGAAAAACAACTCCGTAATGTTCGGCTCCTTGAGCGGCACGAAGTTGGGTGTATGGGTAGCTCATGGTGAAGGTAAGTTCGAGTTCCCCTACGAGGAGAAGGAGTACAACATCATCGCTAAATACAACTACGATGGCTATCCCGCCAACCCGAACGGTTCTCCTTGGTCCGTTGCCGGTGTTTGCTCAAAGGACGGCCGCCATTTAGCTATGATGCCTCACCCCGAACGTGCGATCTTCCCTTGGCAGTGCGGTTATTACCCCGCCGACCGTAAGGAGAACGACGAGGTCACTCCATGGATCGAGGCGTTCGTGAACGCTCGCAAGTGGATCGAGAATAATAAGTAAAAATAACGGGGGTTGTTTTTAGCGTTCTTTGAACCTTAAAAACAACCCCTGTTTCTATATCTCCTTAAAGTTTCTTGGTAACCGCCTTTTGATTGAACTCATCCACACGGCAGAATAGACTTTACAACGAATCCACGATTTTAATATCCAAGCCGGTACAGGGGGATTATCGGTAACCATTACTTTATACAACCGTAATATCCCTGCAACACCTCGCTAATATCTTTGCCTTCGAAATTAATAGACACAGAATTTAATAGAAGAATCATGGAAAGGTTATTTAAAATCAGAATCTTTACGGTTATGTTCTTTTTAGCCGTAGCTTCTATAGCAGCGAACGCTAAAGAAAGTAAGAAGGAAGGTGACAATTATCATGCGAAGCAAATTCTCATCGTAGGTTTGCACGATAACGTGAAATCAAACTATTTCTACAATGGGATGATCGCCGAAGAGACCGGTATGAAAGCGGATAGTATCGACCAAACGTATAATACGATCATCGCCGAGAATATCGCCGCATCCGTAAAGAACGGAGATTGTAAGTTTATCCCGGCAAACGCTACACAAGTGACCGGACAGGTACTGAATGAGATCAAGGTGAACGGGGAGAGCGAGGATTGCTATTCCGATCTTTCAGCCGTGCCGACCGAAGAGTTACAAAAGGTATTGGATAATGCCGGCGCTGATTATCTGCTGGTATTAAACCAGCATTATCTTAAATGGCAAGACCAACCGTTGCGCACACTTTTCCATATCGTCAGCTATACCCTATTCGATAAAGATAAAAACGAGGTATATCGGGGGAATAACTTCTTTACCTGTATGAATCTTGAGAATCCGGATAAACTCAGAAAGAGCAGCCGCAAGAGTTCATCCAAGATAGCATCTAGCATTATCAAAACGTTGGATGAGGACTAACCTTCTTCTTTATAGACACATTTATAATTTTCTCGTTGAGCCTAATGGATATCCTTCATTAGGCTTTTTTCTTTATTTAAACCTACACACGGATGTAATCTCTTTGCAAAACGGGACACTTACTTTTGCGCCGTAAAAGATATTTAGGTTTAATTTTAAAAAGATTGTTATGAGGATGTTTAACAAACGCATTACTTGCAGGTTACTTGCCTGTTTGTTATTTTTTAATTGCTTACCGGCTCTCCTATTCGCGCAAGGAACGCAAGCCATTATCACCGGTACGGTCGTGGATAATAAAGGGGAATCAGTGATCGGGGCCACGATCCAAGTCAAGAATGAATCTACCGGATTCTTCACGGGCTCTATCACGAACGATAAAGGAGAATACACCATCAAGCAGCTTCCGCTAGGTTCTCCTTATACCGTTACAGCTTCTTATATCGGTTATGGGGAACAGAAAAAGACAGGATACGCATTGAACCAAGGGGATATGCTTCGAGTGGATTTCAAGCTAGCGGAGGAATCGGTGGAGATCCAAGCTGTCGAGGTAGTCGCTAATTCCTTGAAGAACATGGTTCCGAAGATCGGCGCGGCAACATCTATCTCCGCTCAAAATATCACGAAGCTTCCGGTAAACGGCCGTAACTTCACATCCCTGATGGATCTCTCGCCATTGAGTAGCGGAGGAAATATCGCCGGGCAATTATCATCCTCAACGAATTACACCATCGACGGTATGACGGCTAAAGGAACCGTAGCGAGCGGAACGACTTCCGGCGCTTATACGATATCCATGGAAGCCGTCCGCGAGTTTGAGGTGGTAACCAATCAATATGACGTGACCAACGGACGTTCCGGGGGCGGTACCGTGAGCGCTGTTACGAAATCAGGAACCAATACTTTCACCGGAAGTGTATTCGGATTCGGTCGTGCCGATTGGTTATCCAGTTCCTATGATATACGGGGAAATAAATCGACTTCCGACTTCTCTACCTATCAATATGGTTTCTCTTTGGGAGGCCCGATCGTGAAAGACCGTGCGCACTTCTATGTCGTATGGGATCACCAACAGGATTCCCGTCCGATTTATATAGCGGATATCAAGACGGCGGCGGACGAGTCTCGCTATAATGTCACTCAATCTACGCTAGACCGTTATCTGGATATCGCCCGTACTAAATACGGAGTCTCGAATGAACCTCAATTCGGGGAGTTCGGTAAGAAGAAGCAGACGAACGCGGTCTTCGCCCGTATCGACTGGCAGTTGAACGCAACCAACTTGTTAACCATTCGCAATAATTTCATCAACGAGGATAATAAACAGAGCGAGAGCGATAACTCCAGTATCAATCTCTACGAGGTTTGGATCGATCGCAAATCGCATAACAACAGCTTACTCGCTACCTTACGCTCGGTATTAAGCCCAAAGCTGACCAACGAGTTGAAGCTTCAACATTTCTTGGTTTACGAGGCTACGACCCCGAACAAGCAATTGCCTAGTTCTAATATTCCGAGAGCAATCGTAGAGAACGTGGAATCTATTTCTGGTGACAAGAGCATGTACACTTCCATCCAACTTGGAGGTCAACGCTACGCTCCCGAACATTTTAAGGATAATGTACTTCAATTGGTAGACAATATGTATTATAATACGGACCGCATCAACTATACATTCGGAGCAGACTTCATGTACACCAATATGAAATCACTCTACGGCAGTGAGATGAACGGACGGTTTTATTTCACGGGACTGGATAATTTCGAGCATATGACTCCTTACCGCTATGCCCGGGAAATCGCCTTGGTAGATGATCCTACCGTAAAGATGAACACCTTGAACTCCGCTATCTACGGACAATTACAAACGAAGCTTTTCACCGGATTCGAGGTCATGGCCGGTATCCGTGCGGATTATACCCGCTATTTCAACCACGCGAACTTTAACCAGACCGTTTATGACGAACTAGGCTTACGTACGGACAACGTAATCTCCACCTTCCAGTTGCAACCCCGCGTTCAATTCACGTGGGACGTGAATGATAAACATCAAGATATTATCCGCCTTGGCGCCGGTATCTTCGGTTCGGATTTAAACAACTATTCGATGATCAACAATATGCTGTTCGACGGTACGAAGGTAGCGTCCGTGGATATACAAGGCAATTTGGTTCCAACACCGAATTTCCCGGCATACCGAAAAGACCCTTCTACCGCTCCGGGCGTTGATTTATTCAACAACCCGAATATCCAAAAGATCAGCACGATCAATATGAATAGTAAGGATGCCCGTGTACCGGTAGTATATAAGTTGAACGCCAGCTACACGCATTTCTTCTCCGATCGCTTGCGGGTAGGTATCAGTGCTTACGCCAACTGGGCACGCCATAATTATATGTACGTAGACCGTAATATGGTGGACGAGCCTTACTTCCGTATCGCCGCCGAGGGGAATCGTGGCGTGTTCGTCCCCGCCGAGAGTATCAATACCGAGAACGGAGCGACCGACTGGATGCAAGGACGTAAAAGTGATAAGGTAGGCCGTGTGCTGGAATTAATCAGCGATGGAAAAATCAACCAATACGCGTTCGTTGTAGATGGAACTTGGCGTTATTTCAAGGATGGCGAGCTTTCTTTCAGCTATACGTGGAACGATTCCAAGGATAACACCTCTTACAACGGTAACGTAGCGAATACAGCGACTCTAGCCTTGATGGTAAAAGATGATCCTCGTGATTTGAGTACCATGACTTACTCGGACAACCAATTCCGCCATAAGGTCGTATTCTACGGTACGGCTCCTTCTTTCTGGGGGATCAGCGTTGGCTTGCGTTTCTCCGGGATCGGTGGAACCCGCTACTCTTTAGCGGTTAGTGGTAATATGAACGGTGATTTCGTATCATCCAACGACTTGGCTTATATCTATGACCCGAACGATAGTAATACGCCTCAATATCTTCGTGAGGGTATCCAAGCGATCTTGGACAATCCGGAAGCGGAGAAGAGCGTAAAAGATTATATCCGTAAAAACTATGGGAAGGTTGCCGAGCGTAACGGTGGCGTAAATGGCTTCTACGGTACTTTCGATTTGCGCTTGAACAAGAACTTCAAGATCTATAAGACTCATTCCATCGAGGCCTCGATAGACTTTTTCAATTTCCTGAATATGCTGAACAAGGACTGGGGTGCCGGACATAATCTAGGCAAGCAGAATATCTACTCCATCAAGAGTTTTGACGCGGAGAAGAAGCAATACGTATATAACGTAAACAAAAACACGGGTGTATCCAATATGAACGGAAATCCTTGGCAGATTCAAATCGGCGTACGTTATAAATTCTAACTAACATATTCTATATTCAAATCATAAAAAAAATTACGATGAAGAGACAATTCTTATCATTCACGCTTTTACTTGCGTTATCCACTTGGATAGCGCAAGCCGCTACCGTAAGAGGCACTGTATCCGATACGGCAGGCAAACCGCTACAAGGCGTAGTCGTTACGGATGGTTATAATTTCACGCAAACAAATGAGCGGGGAGAATATAGCCTAGATTCGAATCTGGACAAAAGCCGCTTTGTCTACCTCTCCGTACCGGGTGACTACGAGATCGAGCAAACAAAAGGTATACCGGATCTTTTCTATCAGCAACTTGATAAAAGTAAGGAGATCAATGAACATGATTTTACGCTCACCCCTAGGAAACAGCCAATCGACGGGTTTGTCTACTTGGCAATCTCCGATCCTCAGACCATCGACGAACGGCAGATGAAACGTTTCCGTGAAGAGACCATCCCCGACTTGAAGCAGACTATAGAGCGCTACCAAGGAAAAGAGGTCTACGGTATGGCGCTGGGAGACATTACTTGGGATCGCATGGATTTATTCACTCCTTATAAGGAAGCGGTCTCGGTCTTAGGCATCCCGATGTTCTCCGTGATCGGCAATCACGACCACGACTTACGTTACCCGGCCTTATCCAATCAAAAGGTAACCGAGGAGAGCTACGCGGAGCGTATCTACGAGGATCATTTCGGCCCTTACAATTATTCGTTCAATGTCGGGGATGCACATATCATCACCTTAAAAGATATTGATTATTATAAAGACAAGAAATATGACGAACGCTTCGGAAAGGAACAACTGGAATGGCTGAAAAACGACCTGAGTTACGTTAAACCCGGGACACTTGTATTTATCAACGTACATGCCCCGGTATTCAACCAGACGGATAAAGGGGGAGGAAACGCCGAGGACGCTGAGAGCCTGAAAGAGATCGTCGGCCCTTATAATGTCCATATCTTCGCCGGGCATACGCATTTCTTCGAGAACAACCAAGTCACACCGAATCTGTACGAGCATAATATCGGAGCCGCTTGCGGAGCTTGGTGGGCCGGCCATGTAAACCGGTGCGGCGCCCCGAACGGTTATCTGGTCGTTGAGGTGAAAGGGAATACCGCTACTTGGTATTATAAGGCAACCGGCCATGATTCGGATTATCAATTCAGGGTTTATAAGCCGAATGAGTTCAAATCGCAAGCGGATTACCTAGTGGTGAACGTATGGGATTGGGACCCGACCTACCAAGTTACATGGAGCGAAAACGGCATAGAGAAAGGTCGCATGGAGCAATTCGATGATGAAGACCAAGACTATATCGACATGCACGGAAAACCTTCCGGATATCATACATCGCACTTATTCCGTTGCCACCCTTCTGCCGGAGTCAAAGACGTACAGATCAAGGTTATCAACCGATTTGGCGAGACCTTTACTAAAAATGTAACACTCCCGTAATCAAGTCGTAACAAGTGGCATTTACTTTTGTATCGATAAAATGTAGAAAACTCTCATTACATATTAATGTTAGAATCATTACAAAGGAACAAACCAAACCTTATTCCTAACTTTGAACGGCAACTTGGCTTTCGGCGGAAGGCGGTTGCCGTTATTTTTTTAAGGGTATATCCCATTCTTAACGGGAAAAGTTTCGAGTTCATTCGAAACTTTTGTACTTTTACGCAAAAGTTTCGAGTATGGACGATAGATTTAAGACATTAGAGAAGTATAACCTATGGGGTGGAAACGATTTTCCAACAGGCTATAAACGGCAAGATTATTTAGATAGGATATTATCCTACACCGGAAACAGATTAATCAAAGTCTTGGTAGGACAGCGACGTGTAGGGAAAAGCTATCTCCTTCGTCAGTTAGCTAGCCATCTCGCCAATAGTGGAGTAAATCCCCGAAATATATTCTTCATTAACTGTGAGCTATCCGCCTTCTATTTTTTGAAAACCAATGAAGATCTTGATTCCCTGTTTAATCTCTACTTAAAACAAATAAATCCTCAAGGTCGTATCTATCTGTTCATTGACGAAATCCAAAATGTAGAGGGATGGGAACGCTTCGCCAACTCATACTCACAAGACTATACCGCCGAATATGAGTTATTCATTAGTGGCTCCAACTCTAAAATGCTATCTGGAGAACTCGCCACGTTATTAGCCGGACGTTATGTGGAATTTGCCATCTATCCTTTTTCATACACAGAGTTTCTTGGAATCACCCAAAAAGAAAACAACAAGGTACACTACCTAGAATATATGCAAAGTAGTGGTATGCCTGAATTATACCATCTATCTCAACCAGAAGTACAAAGAAATTATATATCCGCATTAAAAGACACCGTATTACTACGTGATATCATACAAAGACAAAACATAAAAGACGCTAAGTTGCTTGAGGACATTTTTGTCTATCTGGTAAATAACGCATCTAATTTAATATCAATTCGGAATATCACCAATTATTTCAAGAGCTCGGGAAGGAAGACCAGCTATGATACGATCGCCTCCTACATTAGTTACATAGAGGACACTTTTTTGGTACATAAAGTCGAGAAATACCAAATCAAGGGAAAGGAGACCATCGCCGGGAATTGTAAGTATTACATCAATGACCTAGGTTTCAACAATTATTTATATCAAGGCTTTGGCTACGGCATTGGGTATAAACTAGAAAACCTCATTTATCTAGATTTATTAAGGACCGGCTATCAAATATACGTAGGCAGCATAAAGAACAAAGAGGTGGATTTCGTCGCTATCAAAGGAGAGAGGGTTATCTATCTCCAATCCACTTATTTACTAATCGACAAAGAAACCATCGAACGGGAATATGCCTCGTTAGAGGCCATTGAGGATAATTACGAGAAGATCGTTGTCTCGCTCGATGATTTGCCGCTTCCTTCCAAAGAAGGAATAAAGCACGTACAAGCATGGAATTTATCCCATGCCATTCTCTAAAATCAAGGTTTGTTTTCGGATCTAGCCCTTCCTATAAGCTCACAAAAAAAGCACCTTGGCATTTTGTCAATTTGTAAACTCAACTGCCGGAGAATCACTTTTTTCGGGCAAACGTACAGCTTATCCCCAAATACGAGAAAAAATATTAGCAATCATTTGTCTTATACCGCATTAGTTAAAAACAGCCTTTTATCCTAGCGAATTTAATTCATCCTAATTCATATCCTATAGCTTATCCGGGCTATCTCATTGAGTTACGACAGGGATATAACAGGGTTACGATGCCCATTCATGAGTACTAACAACCCTATTCATGACTGTTTACGATGCCCAACGGCACTACTGTCGTTGCCAAACACGACTAGTCGCACTGCCTTTTACCACCTATCGTGTGTAAAAAGTGGTCCTTTTGCATGAAAAAGGCTATTTATACCCCTCCGATCTCCCCTACTTCATACCTCTCTCAAAAAGGGTATGTCACGATATCCCCCTTATATCAATCAAAAAGATCGAATACCGTCCATTTCACCAACAAAGCCCTTATCTACCTTTATCAACAAATAAGGGGAAACAGCGCAATACTGTCTCCCCTTGCCTTTGATCCGTTTCCATCCTCACGGAAGTACTTACGGATGAACTTTAATTTATTACTTTAGTATTAATATTAATCCATTCCCGCTTGTTCGCCCTCTCGGGGTACTTGGATAATCCGCACGGGAATGATTTTCGATTTATCTTTTCATTATTCCTTTACATGTCTTATTTAACGACCACCTTTACAGTCTCGTCGCCAACCGTTACAAGAACGATTCCAGCAGGAACAGCGATCGTAGCGTTATCGGAAGTGACAACTGTCTCTGCCAACGGCATACCCAACAAGTTGCGAACATAAGCAGTCTCGCCTTGAGCGCCTTGGATCGTTACGGAACCGGCGTTGCCTGTTACTACGATAGAAGAAGACGCAGAGTTATCGATAGACTCATTAGATGTAGGATTACCCTCACCTACTGTTACCGGCAACGCTTTAGAAGTATCAGTAGTAAAGCCTAACTTACCGTTCAACGCATACAAATATTTTGTAGGTTGATCTACCGGTCTCACCGAGTAAGCACCATCCAACTTCGTGATATAAAATTTGAAGTTATTTATACCTCCAAGGCAAACATCTTCCTTAGCTTCTGCCGCAACAACCACATTCTTTCCGTTTACAGTTGTATTGATCGTATCGACACCTGCTAAAGTGGCCGGACGGAAAATGGCTTTAACATCTGTATTCTCATCAGCTTCAGCTCCATAAGTACCTTCCAAACCATAGTTCTCATCATAAGTAAACTCAGCATGAGCCTCATTCCAATAACGTAATGAGTCTTGAGCGAAATACAAGAAATTTCTTACCGGAGCAACGGAGTCACCTTCAGCGATACCTTTAGAGATATAGAAAGAAGGAAGCTCTGCCTTACTATCTGCCGTATCCAACCAGAAAGTCAGACCTTCTGCGCCAATGATACCCTCAAGGATACCATTCTTATTTTCCTTCAAGGAGATTGAACCTTCCTCACTATCCAATGTCGCATGTCTCGGAACAGCATCCAAGCTAGCACCCATCTGGAAGAAATCTACCACTACTTTCGCATAATCCGCCTTTTCCGCACCAACTAGAACTTCATCGAAGCTAGGAGTATTCACATCCACTTTCAACATTTTAGCGTCAGCCTTGACAACGTCATTATAATTATCGGCAGCCTCGTCAGCGTTAAGAGCATCATCCAAGCAGATTACGGAATAAGTGCCGTCAACGTTCTTCTTGAATACCAAGCGAGAAAGATAGTCCGCTTTCTTATCGTTGTAATCAACCAACTTATAGTCGGAACTCTCATGCTTCAAACCCTTCTTATCGTCAACCAAATAGTAAGCTTGAATAGTCAACATATCCGCTTTCTTCTTAGCCACCTCGTCATCCTTCAAATAGATGTACTCAACATTATTTTTAACAGCCTCTGCCTTCTCCAAGCTCCAAGCGTAGCTCTTAGCGGCATCACTTACCGGCTCAAATTTAGAATCATTGGTATTATAGTTCATATACACTTTCTCTACGGCAACAGAGGATTCGCCATTAAATACCAACTGAGCCTTTTGCTTCAATTGAGCGTCAGAAAGAGCCAAGAAGCCATCATTAGCGCTTACGGCAACTAATTTGATATTCTCGGCAGGAATATCACCAACCGAAGTCTTTACGGCTTGATAAATTCCAGCCTTGTCTGTCTTATACAAATTAGCATTAAACGTTTCATTCGTCTCAAGATTCTTAAACGTAACAGCACCGGACCCCTGCATACTTACAATTACCCATTGTGCAACAGGAGCCTTCAAGTCAACCTTAGCAGGAGCCAAAGCCTCCTTAGAGAAAGAAGCGGTAGCACGAGGCTCTTCAGTTTTCGCATACGTAGAAACCAAATATTTACCATACAAAGACTCACCTTCTTCACCATCGGCAGGTTTAGTTCCTGTGAAGTAGATATTATAGATAGCGGCACCGTCAGTCTTCAACAGATCAGAAGCCTTTGCCCATGTATTTCCTGTAGTCTGGGCCAAGGAAAGCTTATCAGTGGAACCCTTCGTAGTGATATAAGTCTTCAAACCACCAGTGGTCAAGGAATAAGCTCCTACATAAACAGCTAACTCTGAACCAAAGTTCTCATCTGTGCCCTTCGTTACCTTCACACCTGTCATCTTGATCGTATATTGACCAGCCTTGTTTGCCAAGTCTTTTTCAGAAACACTATAGATAGCGTTCATGAAAGCGATTTTACCGTCTTTCTTAACATTGGTAGCGTTCAGTTTCTCGCCCTTTACGGTAGTGAAACCGAAACCCTCACCTTTAGCAGCATCCAAGCTCGTGATACCGAATGTAGCGTTCGGGTTCAATACGATGAAAGTAGCGGCTTTCAAGTTATCCGCGGTTACACCACCCTCTTTAGCCAACTTCAAACCGGCTGCGTTAGCTACAACGAAACACTCGCCGGAAACCTCAGTCTCACCTAACTCCAATGTAGAATTAACAGTAGAAGCGTCGATAGCGAACATCTGCTCTCCAAACGGATTCACGTCAGCCTCGGAAGCGGCGTTCGGGAATTTAAAAGAGAAACCCTTACCGGAAAGATTGCTGTTCAAATCACTAGAGGTTGTTCCTTTTTTAGCGATAAGCATTTTTGCTACATTTGCGGCAGTAGCCATATCATAAGCCAAAGTTTTACCTCCTAATGTAATTTTATCATCATTATAGTTATCAGAGGTATTATTGTCATCATAAGTAAACCAACAATAACCTTTCTTCACATCATCCTCGCCAGCGGCCTCAACAACCGTGGATCCTTCCTTACCATAAACCACCTTTCCAGCAGCGTCTACCAGTTTAAACATCAATTTACCATTCTCGGTCTTTACGCCTGTAACCGTGAAGACACCAGCTTCGCCTTCTGTAACGGTATTCGCAAACTTATAAGCAGCGTCCGTCACTTTCGCAGATTTCAAGAAAGATGTACCCTCTTCATTTCCCAAATAGACTTTCAGACCTTCTGTTGGC
Source organism: Parabacteroides sp. AF21-43 (assembly GCF_003635435.1). NCBI lineage: Bacteria > Pseudomonadati > Bacteroidota > Bacteroidia > Bacteroidales > Tannerellaceae > Parabacteroides > Parabacteroides sp. AF21-43. The sequence goes on from NZ_QTMG01000026.1 coordinate 31,272, forward strand.
TTAGCTTCTTTCTGAGAATAAGTAGTTCCATCCGCAGCAAACGCCACACCTGCCATAAGCAAGAACGACGCAAACATAGTAGAAATTCTCTTGTTCATAATCTCTAATTTAAATATTAATAATAGTGTTAATTAAATATCTCTCAACTCTTTAATTATCCTTCGCCATACCAAAACGACTAGTCTAGACCATCGTCTAAATCTTGCGTTTTTCGAGGAGTAAAAAGAGAAGTTCGTTGAAGGAATCGGTTGTTTCGTAAAGGATAGGCTATCCTATTGATAAGAAAGAGAATAAGGGATGAAAAAAATAGCTCGGAAGGGTTGCAGAAGTCAAAGAAACGCGTACCTTTGCAAATGACTGATTAAAACGATCGTTTATACTAGCCGTTTTATTAGATAAATCAGTCCTTGATATTATTGGTATGTATTACTAAAACCTATTCACATATATCATATTCTTTAATGTACGTGTACATATATAATATAATTTCCAAAAATCCTCCTCTAGGTTAGCGCATACTTGATTTCGCAGGCCGTAGAAGGCTTTCCAAGTGATCAGTTATTCACTTCCCGAGCCGTTAGTTAGCGGCTATATATAGCCGCTAGTTATTCATTCGACAAGCCGTTAGTTATTCACTTCAGCAGCCAATGGCACTCTATCAAACAGCTAGGCCTCCCTACTCCGATAAACAATCGTGCCCCAAAAGACTTTGAACTCACAGAGCATGCACCGATAAGTCGGCACTAAGCAACCATTAACAGATATAATGGCTAAAACAGGCTGGAATGACCGCACTAAATTCAAACGGAAATATATCAATTTTAATCTGTTGTCATGATTTAAGGCTATCCCCCATGAATATCGGATGAGTCGGAATTTCTACTGCCTCATTGTTTTAGGAAAGTGGTAGAGAGCAAAAAAAGGAGTTAAGCCATAGACTTAACTCCTTTTATCTCAGCTTTAGTCGGGATGACTGGATTCGAACCAGCGACCACACGCCCCCCAGACGCGTACTCTAACCGGGCTGAGCTACATCCCGCTTTTATTTTACGGGTGCAAAGGTAGTTTTTTTCCGTTAAATGCCAAAACTTTCACGATAAAAATCAAGAGACTCCAAGATTTTTTCCTTGGTGACCGATTGGTTGATACGGACATCTCCTACATTTTTCAGTAAAGTGAAGTTGATGATACCGCCCTCATTCTTTTTATCATGTGTCATTAACTCATATAAGGTATCGTAGTCCGTGCAGTCAAAGAAGAGCGCCGGATAATACTCTTTTATATAACAAACGACTTGACTCAATTTCTCCATCGGGAAGCCACACAGCTTATGCGAGAGGTAAAGCTCGCTCACGATACCCGCCGCTACCGCATGACCATGCAAGATCGGACGCATTTTCAGGAAAGACAAGCTCTCGAAAGCGTGGCCGATCGTATGACCGAAATTCAATGCCTTACGAATACCTTGTTCCTTGGGATCTTCCTCTACGATCCGCTCTTTCACGGCGACCGACTGGCCTACCAAACTATTCAAATACGAATAATTCATGGTGTCGATATCAAAAAGCATGACAGACGCATAATTCTCCATCGAACTAATCAACCCGTGCTTGATCATCTCCGCATAACCGGAAAGGATATTATCGCGATCCAACGTGCGCAAAAAATCGCAATCGATGAATACACACAAGGGGGGATAAAAAGAACCGACCTCGTTCTTCAACCCATTGAAGTTTATACCCGTCTTACCGCCAACCGCAGCATCGACGGACGCCATCAAGGTCGTAGGGATATTGATCGTACGGATGCCCCGCTTGAAAGTAGCGCCGGCAAAACCACCCATATCCGTAATCATACCGCCGCCCAAATTCACCAGCAAGGAGTTACGGGAAGCCCCCTCATTCGACAAAGCTGTCCATATCTGGGCTAATGAGACAAAACCCTTATTCATATCACCCGCTTCCATCACGAGAATCGGCGCCTTTTGAAAGGCCGGTATATCCTCTACCAAGGGAAAACATTTCTCTTTGGTATTCGTATCCATAAGGATGAACAACTTATCGTATTTTAGAGAGGAGAGAAAATCTTGCAGTTCCGATTTCAGGTCCTTGCAAATAACCACTTTTTGCTCTGACATATCTTTTTTATTTAAAACCTTAGACCACAAAGGTAAAACATGTATTCCGATTATCAAAACGACATAAAAAAATTCCTTCGGATGGAATTCTTATTCGATCCGAAGGAATCTATCATTAAGTCCGAAAGAAAAGTCAATTTCTTCCGAACCGATTTTACTGTACTCCAACAGCCTCTTTCACAGCGCCAACCGCAATGGAAAGGCCCTCCATGTTCTTACCGCCGGCCGTAGCGAAATGGGGTTGTCCACCACCACCGCCTTGGATATGCTTAGCGGCCTCTTTTACGATCTTACCGGCATGCAAGCCCTCTTTCACCAAATCATCGCTTAACATAAGCATGAGCGTGCATTTGTTATCGTCTATGATACCGGCAACAAAGACAAAGCTATCGGTTGTCTCCGCCTTGATCTGGAAAGCCACGTTCTTCATAGCGTCCGCATTTGCCTTACCAACGAACTGCATAACCTTGATACCATTGCTCTCCGAAGCTTTCGCCACGATCTCCTCTTTCAAACGCATAGACTTCTCACGGATATAATCCTCGATCTGTTTCTTCATCTCCGCGTTCTCCTCGATAGACTTTTTCATCGCTTGCGCCAAATTCGGCATATGGTTCATCAACGCACGCAACTCACGGATCAGATCTTGCTGGGCATATACGAATTGCTCGGCGCCCTCGGCCGTAACCGCCTCTATACGACGGACACCTGCGGCGATAGAGCTCTCTCCTATCACGTGCAAAGAACCGATCATACCGGTTGCCGGGATATGCGTACCACCACATAGCTCCACGGAGCTTCCGTATTTCACGACACGTACCTCATCGCCATATTTCTCACCGAACAAAGCCATAGCCCCTAGCGCCTTTGCTTCGGCGATTGGCATATTGCGATGCTCTTCCAACGGGAAGTTCGCACGGATCTTCTCTCCAACCAATATTTCCACCTTACGGATTTCCTCGTCCGTCACTTTCTGGAAATGAGAGAAGTCGAAACGTAAAGAATCAGGCGAAACATACGAACCTTTCTGCTCTACGTGCGTACCTAATACCTCACGCAACGCCTCATGCAAAAGGTGCGTGGCAGAGTGGTTACACTCACACTGGATACGCTTTTTCACGTTGATCTTCGCGGTAAATGTAGCCGTTACGTCCTTCGGTAGTTTAGTAACCAAATGAACCGGCAAATTATTCTCTCGTTTCGTATCGATCACGTCGATCTTCTCGTCGTCGGCGATCAACCAACCCGTATCACCGACCTGTCCACCCATTTCCGCATAGAACGGGGTTTGATCCAGAACGATCTGGTATAATACTTTATTCTTTTGTTTGATCTGGCGATAACGCAAGATCTCTGCCTCGCATTCGAACAAATCATAACCCACGAACTTACATTCACCCTCTTTCAGCGTGATCCAGTCGCCTGTCTCGATAGCGGCGGCGTTACGGGCACGCTCTTTCTGCTTCTGCATAGCCTTATTGAAGGCCTCGATATCGGCTTCCATGCCGTTCTCACGAAGAATCAATTCCGTCAAGTCCAACGGGAATCCGTAGGTATCATATAATGTAAAGGCATCTACGCCATTCAAGACTGTCTTGCCCGCAGCCTTCGTCTCCTCCATTTTCTTATCCAGCAAACGGATACCGGTTTCCAAGGTACGAAGGAAAGATTCTTCCTCCTCCTTGATAACCTTCTCAATCAAGGTTTTCTGAGCGATCAATTCCGGATAAGCGTCGCCCATCGTCTCGATCAATACAGGCAAAAGCTTATACATAAACGCTTCCTTGCGATCCAAGAACGTATAACCGTAACGAACGGCACGCCGCAAGATACGACGGATTACATAACCGGCCTTAGCGTTGGAAGGCAACTGTCCGTCCGTGATAGCGAAAGCGATCGTACGGATGTGATCGGCGATCACACGCATGGCGATATCTTGCTGTTTATCCGTACCGTAAGTCGTACCCGCCATTTCTGCGATTACTTTGATAATCGGTTGGAATACGTCCGTATCATAATTTGAGGTCTTACCCTGCAATGCCATACACAGACGCTCGAATCCCATACCGGTATCGATTACCTTAGCCGGCAGCGGTTCCAAAGAGCCGTCGGCCTTGCGGTTGAATTGCATGAACACAAGGTTCCAGATCTCGATTACCTGCGGATGATCCTTATTTACCATATCGGCACCGCTGACCGCCGCACGCTCCTCGTCCGAACGAAGGTCGATATGGATCTCGGAACAGGGACCGCAAGGACCCGTGTCCCCCATTTCCCAGAAGTTATCATGTTTGTTACCGTTCAGAATATGATCTTTCGGTAAATATTGCTCCCAATAACCAGCAGCTTCGTTATCACGATCTAAGCCTTCGGCAGGGCTTCCCTCGAATACGGTGGCATATAAACGCTCCGGATTCAGCTTCAATACCTCTACCAAGTATTCCCAAGCCCAGTTGATCGCCTCTTTCTTAAAATAATCTCCGAACGACCAGTTTCCGAGCATCTCAAACATCGTATGGTGATAGGTATCATGCCCTACCTCCTCTAAATCGTTATGCTTACCGCTAACACGAAGACATTTCTGAGAGTCCGCGACACGAGGATACTTACGGGGCACGTTGCCCAAGATAATATCTTTAAACTGATTCATTCCCGCGTTCGTAAACATCAACGTGGGGTCACCCTTTACCACCATTGGAGCGGAAGGCACGATCTGGTGTTCCTTAGAAGCGAAGAATTGCTTGAAGGATTCACGGATTTCTTTTGCTGTCAACATAATCTATTTATATAGTTCTCGTTAATATTCTGAAAAACAATTTGCAAAAGTACTGCAAATTATTATTTTTGCGTGCATTCAGATAACAAAAAATGTAGATGAAACTCTTTAAAAGTCGCAAAACATACTATTTATACAATCCGAACACTCTCAATTATGAGCGTGTATACCCATCTAGCAAAGACCGGCTGTTCACCGTTCTCCGCCATTTAAGCACCGGAATAGCGTTCGGCGTAGCCACTTTTTTCGTCATGATGCATTTGGTGGACTCTCCGATGGAATCTCAGTTACGTAAGGAGAACCGCCTATTGCAAACTCAATACGAGGTACTTTCCCTTCGCTTAAATAACGCATTGGACGTATTGGATGATATCCAACAGCGTGATGAGAATCTGTACCGGGCGATCTTCCAAGCCGAGTCCATCCCCGAGTCCGTTCGGAAAGCCGGGTTTGGAGGGACAAACCGTTACGAGCATTTGATGAGCCTGTCCAATCCGGAGCTTGTTGTCTCCACGACCCAAAAGATGGATATGCTACGTAAGCAATTATATATCCAATCCAATTCCTTGGAAGAACTGATCTCCCTAGGAAAGAACCAAGAAGAGAGAAGTAAATGTATCCCGGCGATCCAGCCGATTTCCAATAAGGATCTGCGTCGTACCGCTTCCGGCTATGGCGTACGTATCGACCCGATTTACCGTACACCTCGTTTCCATTCCGGAATGGATTTCTCGGCTAAAGTGGGAACGGAGATCTATGCGACAGGTAATGGCGTTGTCACTTTCGCCGCTTGGAAACAGGGATACGGAAATTGTTTGATTATCGATCATGGCTACGGCTATCAGACTTTATACGGTCATATGAGTAAGTTCAAGAAACGTGTCGGACAAAAGGTTACTCGTGGAGAGGTGATTGGCGAGGTTGGAAATACCGGGAAATCTACCGGTCCTCACTTGCATTATGAGGTAATCGTACGAGGGAAGTATGATAACCCATCTAAATACTATTACATGGATCTCTCACCTGAGGAATACGACCGTATGATCCAGATTGCCGAGAATCATGGTCAGGTTATGGATTAAACTTCATTAGCAGTATGAGTCTAAAAAAGAATAAAGATCTCAAACTCTATTTTTCCATCAGCGAGGTGGCGCAGATGTTCGACGTGAACGAGTCCACCCTTCGCTTTTGGGAGAAGGAGTTCGATATCATCAATCCAAGGAAGACGAGCAAAGGTACCCGTTTTTATAAGCAGGAGGATATCGACGCGGTACGCCTCATCTACCATCTGGTTAAAGAGAGAGGGATGACCTTGGCCGGCGCACGGCAAAAACTGAAGGACAATAAAGAGACGACGATCCGGCAAGAAGAGATCGTAAACCGCCTGAAACAGATCAAAGAAGAGCTGTTAGCTATGAAAGACGCATTCGATGCTTTTGCCCCGAAAGTGTGATTATTCTGTTGATAAAACCAGAACAAAACCGTACCTTCGTCCCCAATTAAATAAAACATAAGCAAATAAAATACAAGACATGGAAATTACAGGAAAAATTATTCAAGTCCTACCGGAAGTAGGCGGTGTCAGCAAAGCCGGAAACGAATGGAAAAAACAAGAGTACGTATTAGAGACACACGATCAATATCCCAAGAAAGTATGCTTCCAGATATTCGGAGCGGATAAGATCGCTCAAGCGGCCATTCAGCCGGGCGAGGAATTGACAGTCTCTTTCGACATTGACAGCCGTGAGTACCAAGGCCGCTGGTTCACCAGTATCAACGCATGGAAAGTAGACCGTCCGATGGCGGCAGCTTCTCAAGCCGCTCCGATGGGAGTAACTCCGGATAATTTCGCTCCGGCTTCCGCTCCTACGGCTCCAGCCTCATCCGCTCCTGATTTCGGACCGGCCAATCCTATCGATGATTTGCCATTCTAAAGACTAATGGATATCGTATTACTAATTGGCGGTTTACTACTAATTTTAGTTGGGGCTAACGCCTTGACGGATGGTGCCGCCTCGGTAGCCAAACGCTTCAATATTTCCAGCTTAGTAATCGGGCTAACTATTGTGGCGTTTGGGACTTCCGCACCGGAATTAACGGTCAGTGTCGTATCTGCCTTGAAAGGAAGCTCAGATATCGCTATTGGTAATGTAGTAGGAAGCAATATATTTAACGCCTTGATGATTGTCGGCTGTACGGCCGCTATCGTACCGATCAGCGTCACGAAAGGTACGTTGAGCAAAGAAATCCCTCTTTGCGTGCTTGCCTCAATCGTATTATTTATTTGCGCGAATGACGTTTTGATCAACGGCGCGTCGCAAAATAGTATCAGTAGTAGCGATGGAATGTTACTATTATGCTTCTTCGCCATTTTCCTTGGCTATACATTCGCGATCGCACATAATGGAGAGGAAAATGGAGAGAGCACGATTAAAATAATGCCCATTTGGAAAGCGAGTTTATTCATCATTGGAGGATTGGCCGGTTTGATTTACGGAGGACAATTTTTCGTGGATGGAGCTTCTGGTATCGCCCGTGGACTGGGTGTCAGCGAATCTATTATCGGTTTGACTTTAGTGGCCGGAGGAACCTCTCTTCCTGAGTTAGCGACTTCCGTCGTGGCCGCATTAAAGAAGAACCCGGAGATGGCGATCGGAAATGTTATCGGTTCCAACCTCTTCAATATATTCTTCGTATTAGGTTGTAGCGCGACAATCACGCCGATGAACATACAAGGCATTACCAATCTGGATTTGGGCGTCATGATCGGTTCATGCGTATTGCTTTACATTTTTGGCCTTTTCTTCAAGAAACGGACCATCACTAGGCCGGAGGGAATCCTATTGATCGCTTGTTATATAGCTTATATAACTTATTTGATTGTCGGTTGATAAAGCTTTTATAAAACAAAAGTGTAGCGAAGCACTTCGCTACACTTAATCCGCTACACGTCCGACAGATTTAATATTCTGTATCTTCGACAAAGTCACGCACATTTTCTGGATATCTTCTACGTCATGAACTTTCATCTTTATCTTACCTTCGAACACGCCGTCTTTCGCCTCGATCAGCAAGCGCATGATGTTCACGTTGAAATCCTCGGAAATCGTTTTCGTGATCGTATTCAATACACCTATCGAGTCTATACCTTTCACCTCTAGCGTGGCCTCAAAAGAAGCGTTCATATGGCTGCTCCAAACCGTATTCAAGATACGTTCGCCAAAGCTACTTTTCAAGCGCATGGCGATCGGGCAGGAACGTTTATGAACCACTACGTTACCATCGTCATTGATAAAACCTAAAGAGTCATCTCCCGGAATCGGCTTACAACATTCGGCAATTACATAATTACGCTCAAAAGCCTCCTCTTTCAATAAATAAGGCTTTTTCTTATCATATTTAGGCTTCTCTTTCTTGGCTTCCTCCTCTTCGGGTTGTTTCACCTTCTTGGAAGCGACACCCAACGCCTGTTTCACATACTTAAACAAGACATTATCCGTCTTCTCCTTCAACAGCTTCTTTAAATTCTCGGGCAAAACCACATCCCCCTTCTCTACCGCATAAAAGAATTCCTCGCGTTTCGAGAATCCAAAGTACATACCTAATTTATCCAGATTGGATGTACTCGCCTCAAGCTCCGAACGCTTGAAGGCATCAAGAACTTTTATCTCTCCATACTTAGCGACCTCTTTACGGACACGCTTTAATACGGCATCGATCTTCGCACGAGCCTTAGCGGTAGTCACGAAGTTCAACCACTCCGGTTGCGGCTCCTGAGAACGTGAAGTCAAGACCTCCACCTGATCTCCACTGGACAGCGGATGACTCAATGGCACCAAACGATGGTTTACCTTAGCGCCAATACATTTATTACCGATATCGGAGTGAAGCGCATAAGCGAAATCCAAGGCGGTAGCCCCTTGGGGCAATGTCTTTATATCTCCTTTCGGAGTGAAAACAAATATCTCGGAAGTAAATAAGTTCAGTTTGATCGTATCCAAGAAATCCAGCGCATTCGGGTCCGGACTCTCCAATATCTCGGTAATGGTTTGTATCCATTTATCCAATTCCGTATCCTCCTCCACGTTGGATTCCTTGTATTTCCAATGGGCAGCGAAGCCTTTCTCTGCGATATCATCCATACGGCGGCTACGGATCTGGATCTCTACCCATTGTCCATCCGGTCCCATAACGGTCAGATGAAGCGCTTGATAACCGTTCGCTTTCGGACGGCTCACCCAATCACGGATACGGTCGGGACGAATCCGGTAAATATCCGTAATAGCCGAGTAGATATCCCAACATTGGTTTTTCTCGTCCACACCGGGAAGCGGGTCAAAAATAATGCGGACCGCATAAATATCATAAATATCCTCGAAAGCGACACCCTTGCTTTCCATCTTATTCCAAATGGAATAGACCGATTTCACACGGGCACGCATCTCATACTGAAGTCCCATCGATTTCAGCTTCTCGTCCACAGGGGCGGCGAAACGCTCGAATAATTTATTACGGCTCTCTTCCGTCGCTTTCAACTTAGCGCTGATGAAATCGTATTCTTGCGGATGCTCATATTTAAAACTCAAATCCTCCAGCTCCGTCTTGATCGAGAAGAGACCCAGACGATGCGCCAGAGGAGCATACAAATAAAGAGTCTCACCCGCGATCTTAAATTGCTTGGCGGGAAGCATGGAACCCAAAGTCCTCATATTATGAAGACGGTCTGCGATCTTGATTAGAATCACCCGTATATCGTCACTCATAGTCAGCAGCAACTTACGGAAGTTCTCGGCTTGAGCCGAGGCCTGTTCCCCAAAAATGCCACCGGATATCTTCGTCAAGCCATCCACGATCTGGGCGATCTTGTCTCCGAACATATCCCGGATATCCTCCACTGTATACTCGGTATCTTCCACGACATCATGCAGTAACGCAGAGCAAATAGAGGTAGAGCCCAAACCCATCTCCCGGCATACGATACGAGCCACGGCGATAGGATGCATTATATAAGGTTCGCCGGAACGCCGTTTCACTCCGGCGTGCGCTTGATTAGCGAAATTAAAAGCTTTCGTGATTCGTTCGACCTTACGGCGGTGGTTTGACTTCAAATAATCGTTCAACAACGCATTGAACCCATCTTGTATCATCTGTTCGTCCGCAGAGAGAACGGACGCAGCCTCGCCCGTTTCTTTTATATCTTTTGTGTCCTTTGTATCGTCCATGGTTTTACACCTCCCATTTTTATACTGTATAGCCACAAATATATACAAATATTTGGAAGGAAACCCTAACAAAAGACAAAAATAGAATATCTACTGCTTAAATATGGATCCCATAGTCGTGTTTAACCTCGTCCATGACAAAAGTACTTCTCAACGAGCCCAAACTATCGATCGTTCCTAACACATTTAAAATAAACTCTTGATAATATTTCATATTGGGAGCGTGTATCTTCAATAAGTAATCATAATCGCCTGAAATATTATAGCACTCCGTTACCTCGGGGATTTCTTGGATAATCCGGGTAAACTCAAAAGCTATATCCTTATTCAGCCGAACCAATTTCACGCTACAAAAGACAACAAAGCCTTGATTCAGCTTCTCCGCATCTAGTACCGCTATATACTTCTTTATATATCCACTATTCTCAAGACGTTTTAAACGCTCGAACACCGGGGTTGACGAGAGACTGACCCTTGCCGCCAACTCTTTCGTAGTCAACCGGGCATTATCTTGTAACGTTCGGAGGATTTGCAGATCCACCTTGTCTAACTTATCTGAAACATTCATAAGAAAAAAATTCTATCGGATTGATTCCCCAACGTCCTTCGCCGAAGATGTATTCTATTTATAGCCCTAAAAATAGTATTATTTTCTATATTCTCAACGAATCTTGTCCAAAAAGCACACACATCATACATTTGCCAACAGAATAAGAACTAAATAAACAAGATGACTATGGCAACAAAGAAGTTACATTTCGAGACATTACAACTTCATGTAGGACAAGAACAACCGGATTCCGCAACCGACGCACGTGCGGTACCCATTTATCAAACAACTTCCTATGTATTCCATAACGCACAACATGCGGCAGACCGTTTCGGCCTACGTGACACGGGGAATATTTACGGACGTTTGACAAACTCCACGCAAGGCGTTTTCGAGGCACGTGTAGCTGCCTTAGAAGGAGGCGTGGCAGGTTTGGCCGTGGCTTCAGGAGCAGCGGCTGTCACCTATGCGTTACAGAACATAGTGAGGGCAGGAGATCATATTATCGCAGCCGATAATTTGTATGGCGGTTCCTTCAACCTGATCACCCATACACTGGCCTCCCAAGGCATTACTAATACGATTATCAATGTAAATGACCTAAACGCATTAGAAGCAGCTATCCGGGAAAACACGAAAGCCATTTATGTAGAGACATTCGGGAATCCTAACTCTGACGTAACGAATCTGGATGCGGTAGCGGAAGTCGCCCACCGACAGCATATTCCATTAATCGTAGACAATACGTTCGGAACCCCCTACTTGATTCGTCCGATCGAACATGGAGCTGACATCGTCATCCATTCCGCCACAAAGTTCATAGGGGGACATGGCAGTAGTCTAGGAGGCGTAATTGTAGATGGAGGTACTTTCGACTGGAAGGCGAATGCCGATAAGTTTCCTACATTAGCCAAACCAGACCCAAGTTATCATGGAGCCATATTTGCGGACGTAGCAGGTTCCGCCGCCTTTGTCACCCGTATCCGTGCGGTCATTCTTCGCGATACCGGGGCAACGATCTCTCCTTTCAATGCTTTTATCTTGTTGCAAGGATTAGAGACCTTATCCCTACGCGTGGAACGCCATGTAGCAAACGCATTGAAAGTCGTGGATTATTTATCAAAACATCCGAAAGTAGAAAAGGTGAATCATCCATCACTTCCTACCCATCCGGACCACGAACTTTACAATAAATATTTCCCAAATGGTGCCGGCAGTATCTTCACCTTCGAGATCAAAGGCAGGCAGGAAGCCGCTTGGAAATTCATCGACTCACTGGAGATCTTTTCCCTACTAGCGAATGTCGCCGATGTAAAGAGCCTTGTCATTCATCCATACACGACCACTCATTCCCAGATGAGTCCGGAAGAACTTGCCCAACAGCACATAACACCATCCACCGTACGCTTGAGCATCGGAACCGAATATATAGATGATATTATAGATGATCTGGATCAAGCTTTCGCTAAAATCTGATAGCGCACTTCCAAAAGGAAAAGGACAGAAGCAAAGAAGACGATCCCTGTTCGACACAAGGATCGCCTTTCTAATCAACATCACATCGAGCCAAGGTTACACTCATTTATTCTCAGCCAAATAGATATCCGTAAATGTCACAGCTCCGGTTAATCGGTTATTGTTGTTAGTTACATTTAACAATATGACATACTTGCGATACTGATCGGCAGTCAACGCCTCTTTCATCAGCTTCAAATTGCCATACACGGCTTTTTGCAATCGTTCATCCTGACGCTTCAGGTCTTTGCTCAAACTCTTTCTTTGTTCTTGTACAAAATAATCATTAATGTTAAGTACCTCCTCCATTTGGTAAGGAGCCAATCCTAGATAAGAACTCAATCGGCTAAACTCTACCGCAAACGGTTCTTTATTCCCATATTCATTCACACATTGCGCTTTCGCAAAATTCATTGTAGCACTCATTCCCAAAACCGCTACCGCCATAATTAACTTTCTCATAATACCTACAATTTACCTATTACAAAACCATTCACAAAACAAACACTCATTTTAGAGAAGATAGCCTAAACATTCTTTTGTTTCGGACTAATCCTTTTTTACAAACCTATTAACCTATCTAATGTGTATGATAAAACTCGGATTAACATCAAAATTTCAACTTACATCTTATTGATGTATCTCCTTGTTTGTATTGCAAAGATGAAGAATTATCGGATAGGCAGTTTCCGATTGTTGACGAAAAGGAAAAAATGGGGATTGAACACGAAAAGGGCAAAAAAATGCCGGCTTTAAGAGAACCGGCATTTCTATTTAATTATCATTCCAGACTTACTATCCAAGACTTAAACTCGGATGCTTTATTTTTACTAATATATATACGCTCAGGCACTTCTATATCCAAAGTAACGAGCAAACGGCTATCAAACCAAATTGTTATGTCCTTCACGCTATCACGAGAAATGATGAATTGTTTATTCGCACGGATAAAATCAGCAGGACTTAAAGAAGAAATTATCTGTTCCAATGTTTTAGCATATGGATACGAATTACCAGTCTTTAAATAAACATATGTATTCTTATCAGCCGTATAGAAACAAGACACATCTTTCAAGCTAATAGGCAACAATTTATCCTTAACAGGAATCAGTAGTTTATCCTTGTATTTAGGAGTAGTAGACAACTGTGTTAATTGGGATAAATAATGGATGATATCTTGATGATTCCATCGGCTAAACTTATCTAAGGCCCGTTTCAATTCTTCCGGCTTAATCGGCTTCAAGATATAGTCTATGCTGTTTACTTTGAAAGCGTCGATCGCATATTGATCGTACGCCGTAGTAAAGATGATCGGTACCTCCACCTCTATCTGGTCAAAAATAGCGAAAGCGGAACCGTCCGATAAATGAATATCCATAAAAATCAAATCCGGCCTCGGATTGGCTTGCAGCCAACGTACCGTTTGCCGGACACTCTCCGTATTTCCCATGATCTCAATCGTGGGATCTATTGTAACCAACATATCCGCTAAGTTCTCATAGGCGGCGGTCTCGTCCTCTACGATCAGTATTCTCATATAGCATCATTTTAGGGGTAGGTATACCTGAAACTCATCCTCATCAGATTCTACCCGTATTTGTTTATTCATTAATAGAAAGAAACGATTCTCCAGATTCTTAAGCCCGGTTCCATTCGTATCCGGTAAGGTCAATTTCGGATAGATTGGATTAGAAACAACCAGTTCCATTCGCTCGTTCAGCCGGATCAAGATATCCATTCGGTGCTCGCTGTCTATAATATTATGTACCGTCACGTTCTCTACCAACGGAAGCAAAGATAATACGGGAATTCGCAAGTTCCGCTTATCTTCGGGAACTTCGATCGTAAAAGTCAGCTTATTGGCGAAACGGACTACCATTACATGCTGAAAAGCCTCTATAAACGCAAGCTCCTCCGACAGTGGTACCAAATTCTTTTTATCACTCTGAAGGATATAACGGAATATATCGGACAATTTCGTAACATACAACAAGGTATTCTCATCGTTTTTCTTCCGTATCAAGGAGGAGATTCCATTCAATGAATTGAAAAAGAAATGCGGATTGATCTGGTTCACCAATGCATCGCAGCGGCTCTGCAAATTCTCGACACGCAGATTCTCGATCAATTGATCCTTTTCCCGTTGATTGTGATATAGCATTTGTATATAGCCGATCAAGGTACATAACAACGCCAACACGATAAACTGGAAGATAATGATACTCAAAAAACGATCATAACTAATAGTCAGGAAGGAGATCAATTTATAGACAACAAAGCCTCCAGAAACGTACAAGGCATTCCAGAACAACCGCTCGAAGAAGGAGGTACAATCCTCATGCTTCAAGTTACTTTTCAGCAAAAACCAAATAAGTCCCCAAAAGTAAAGAAAACGGAACCCAAAGAAGAGCAAAAACCCTTGATGATCGTTCGGAGCCAGATAGCTCATGTCACAAAAGATCCATGCCAAATTCGGATAGGCGATAAACACTGCGCAAACCAAACTGACCAACCAAGGTTTAGCCTTGACCACTGATATCTTTTCATCCAATGAACCCATACGATTGTATCTTTTTTCGTATACAAAGGAATAAAAAATCATTCACATCCTTCTCCAGTGCACGAAGAAAGCGAAAAAAAAGAGTTAAAGACGAATTTATCCCCGAATGATCATCCTACCGGTATCTTCAGTACTTGGCCCGGACGGATATCCGGACTTGACAGCCCATTCACCTTTTGTAAGGAAGAAGCGGTAACCCCAGGGTATTTCTTGGAAATCGAATAAAGTGAATCTCCCGATTTAACCTTATAAGAGACAAAATCTTTATTGGCGGAAGCGATCTGTTTTGTAGCGACGGAAGCCGACTTTTTCGTTGTTGTCGCAGTTGATTTCACCGGAGTCTTGGCAGCCGAGGCAAAAGCGACACCCCCATTATCTACATATAATCTTAACCGTTTTCCTTTCGCTACCCGGTTGGAGCCTAGCCCGTTCCATTTACGGATATCTTTCGCTGTCACTCCATAGCGATTAGCGATCGTATAAAGATTCTCACCACTCAATACCACGTGGGTGATTTTTTCCCGGGTCGCACCACTTGGTAAAGAGCCATTAGAGTTATTCGCAGAAATGCAATTCGCCAACAGTTCCTCGATCCGATGCGTATAGACCGTATCTTCTTTATCGATAAAAGCATAGGTTTCCGCCGCAGGTAGTTTCAAGACCGAAGGGCGGGTATTACCCGGAACGATGTCTCTTTTATATTGTGGATTTAACGCACGCAACGTCTCAATATCTACTTGCAATAGATCCGATACTTGCTGCAAATGTAGGGCATTATTCACCATGACCGTATCCGTGGCTAACGGCAAGCTGGTTTGCATCGGACAGATGTTATGCTCGCAATAATAATTCATGACGTAATTGGCGGCGATAAATAAGGGGACGTATGAACGAGTCTCTTTCGGTAAATAAGGGAAGATATCCCAGAAGTCCGTCTTGCCCCCCGAACGACGGATCGCTTTATTCACGTTGCCCGGCCCGCAGTTATAAGATGCCAACACTAAATTCCAATCCCCATAGATAGCGTACATATCCTTGAAATACTTACAAGCGGCCTCGGTCGCTTTCAAGGGGTCCCGGCGCTCGTCCACCAAGCTATTAATCTCCAAGCCATAGCTCTTACCCGTAGGAAGCATGAATTGCCATAAACCACAAGCGCCCACACGAGAGAGGGCTACCGGATTCAAGGCACTTTCCACGACGGCGAGATATTTCAATTCAATAGGCAGGCCATGCTCATCCAACACCTGCTCGATTATCGGAAAATAAAAGTCCGCCATCCCCAGCATATAACGCACTAAATTTCGTTTACGCTCCGCATATAAGTCAATACAATCACGCACTATATTATTATAGGGCAAAGCGATCACGCTGGGAAGCCTAGACAGGCGGTCGATATAGACCGAATCCGGGAAATAGACATTCTCGTCGTCATCATGGCAAAAGTCCTCTCTTTTTGAGAAATATTGCACATGCCAAGTACGGAGCAAACTATCCACGTTCGCATCCAAGCTTTCCGGAATCAATCCGACCTCAGACTCCAGCGAGCTTAAGGTATCTTTTTCCTCAATTCGGGTCTCTTCCTGCGCATAGACCAATGAGACCAAACAATTTAAACAAATGAGTGCTAGCAGGTATCTTTTCATGTATATCAGAATTTTAGACTGCAATTCAATCCGTAAGTACGAGGCGTGACACTCGTCTTCGGACTAACAACCGGCTCCAAATGCAAGGATAAATCCGGTGATATATCAAAATCGAATAACTGGGCATCCACGTAAGCATCCACGATACTCAACGCATACACCCCGACCGTAATAATTATACTCAAGTCTCTATATCGACGAAAATAATCCTTCTGTCTTTTCAATTGATCCTTGAAATTGGAATTATTAATCGCATCCTCAGGAGCCATGGAAGTCAAGTCTTGCCAACTTTTACTCCAAGCATCCGGATTTTCCAGATTCTTAGCGGCATCATACATGATATCCTTATAAGCCGTCGAATAATCCTTATAATTCTTATTATTCCAAGTCACGGCATACATACATCCCATCAAGCCACCGTAAACGATCGGTAATTTCCAATATTTCCGGTTATAGATCTGTCCCAGACCCGGAACCAAGGCGAACAAGACCGCTTTTGTCGGATTCGGCTTAAAAGCCAGCTTCATCTTCACTTCCGGTACGCCCACCGAATCGGCCGCCATCAAGACGGCTTGCACGGTAGAATCCGGGGCAGCTACCTCCACGGAATCGGAAACTATAGCAGGAACGGCTTTCTCCGTCTTATCCTCCTGTGCGTTACCCATCCCGGCATAGCACATGAATCCGATCAAAAGGAGTATGATTCGATTTCTCATTTCAATTTATCCAGTAACCCGATCAATTGCTCCAACTCTTCTTCCGTGGCGAAAGGAATCGTAATTTTACCTTTTCCCTTCTCATTGCAAGTCAACTGGACTTTCGTATTGAAGTAACGGGACAAATGATCTTTCAGCAATTTAAACTCTTCCGGAAGTATCGGCTTACGATCCGATTTTTTCTTTTCCGGCAATTCCGGTTGTATTCCCTCGGCTATATTACGCACCATCTCCTCCACGTTACGAACGGAGAGTCCTTGAGCCAATATCTGCTCATATAAAGCTAATTGAACCTCCGGATCATCCACCGGGATCAATGCCCGGGCATGTCCCATATCGATCTTCTTATCCTTCAATCCTACTTGGATCTCGGCCGGAAGTTTCAATAAACGAAGGTAATTGGCGATCGTAGCACGCTTCTTTCCAACCCTTTCGCTCAACCCCTCTTGGGTCAAGCCGTAATTATCGATTAATTTTTGATAAGCTAACGCGATTTCGATAGAGTTCAAGTCCTCTCGTTGGATATTCTCTATCAAAGCCATCTCCACCACGTTCTCGTCGGCCGCCGTCTTAATATAAGCGGGAATACGCTCCAAACCTGCTTTAAGCGACGCACGATAACGGCGTTCGCCAGAGATGATCATATATTGCTCGGGGCCGATTTCCTTCAACGTAATCGGCTGTATCACGCCTAACGAGCGGATAGAGGTAGCCAACTCCTCCAAGGTCTCTTCCTCAAAGACAGATCGAGGTTGTTCCGGATTAGGCTGGATCTTGCTTAACTCGATCTCACTAATAGACGATGAACCACCTGTCTTCAGGTCATCCATCGTAATTAACGCGTCTAATCCACGGCCTAACGCCGATCTTTTTAATGCTGCCATAATCCTTTATTTTTTTCAACAATCTCCTGTGCCAACTGCATATGGTTGATAGATCCTTTCGAATCCGCGTCATACAATAAGACAGGTTTACCGTAACTGGAAGCCTCGCTCAACTTCACGTTTCGTTGGATCACGGTAGTAAATACCAAATCGCGGAACGGACGTTTCACTTCCTCATAAATCTGGTTCGCCAAACGCAGGCGGGAATCATACATAGTCAAGAGGAATCCCTCTATCTCCAGTGCCGGGTTCAGCTTTGATTTGATAATCTTGATCGTGTTCAACAGCTTACTGATACCTTCCAAGGCGAAATACTCGCATTGTACCGGGATGATCACCGAATCGGCGGCTGTCAAGGCATTCACGGTTATCAATCCCAAAGAAGGAGAGCAGTCGATCAGGATAAAATCGTACTTCTCTTTCAGCGGTGTCAATATCTGCTTCAATATCCGTTCACGATTCTCCAAGTTTAGCATCTCGATCTCCGCTCCCACCAAATCGATATGAGAGGGGATGATATCCAGTCCTTCCACTTCAGTCTGTGTGATAGCGCCACTCGCGTCCTCACCGTTCACCAGACATTCATAGATAGAAAGTTCTACATTACGTATGTCCACACCCAGACCGGATGAGGCATTCGCCTGCGGATCAGCGTCTACGACCAGCACCTTTTTCTCAAGAGCGGCCAATGACGCAGCCAGATTAATCGTGGTGGTTGTCTTCCCGACTCCACCTTTCTGATTTGCTAAAGCGATAATCTTTCCCATACTATACCTAATTAATTCGAGGGCAAAACTAAACATTAAAAACTGAACCAAACAGGGTTCAATCAAAACAATGCTTGTTTTGTTGATAAATCGCCCTAACTGTTGATAACTCGCAAATATAAGCAGAATAAATCAAATAGAGGGTTATAAGGCTGGTATATAGGTGTTTTTTTGGAAATGATAACGAAGTTTTAAACAAACAGAGGCTCCTCTCACATCTTATTTCTCCCAATCAATACGATAATAATACCCTGCGTCCGGACGAGAGAGCATCTCCTTTTGCGTCATCATTGCTTGTTTTTATATGGAGAACAGCGCTTTCTTTAAAAGTGAGAGGCTTCTTGAACTTAATAATAGCGGTATGGTAATTATCGTCCGTCCTACAGGCTAGTTCCTCTATACGTTGATTTTCCAAATACTTCCAGACCACCTATAGTTATACTCTAGTTCCGTAAGCAGAGGTCTTTTACATTAAATCAAGCGATAAGTCTCAAAGGTGGAATGCACTCCATCATCACACTGGAAAATAAAAAAGAGGAGATCTTCTTATACTCTACCGGATAATTACGAAGAATAACCCGACTTTCGAGAAAATTCTCTAATCACAGGCAAGCCTAGTGACTAATGCAAAGTTAGAATATATTTTCATATCGAAAAACAAAAGGGCTCATCAAAATACATCAGCAATGTTTATTTATTTATTCTTAGCCTTCCCCTTTGAGGATTTTCGCAATTATCATTCTGACAATTTGTAATATCAACTCCCGGAGAATCGATTTTTCCGGGCATACGGACAGTTCGTGCGCAAATACGAGAAAAAAATTCGACAATCATCTGCATAACAATCCTTTATCGAAAAACGACCTTTCATTCTAGCGAGATTTATTCATCGTAATTCATATCCATTGAGTTCTTCGGGCGATTCCATAGGGTTACGACCGGGAAGTAACAGGGTTACGATGCCCATTCTAGAGTATTGACAACCCTATTCTTGACTACTTACGATGCCCAACGGCACTACTGGCGTTGCCCAACGCGACCTATCGCATATGCTTTAACCGCCTATCGTGTGCAAAAAGGGGACTTTTCCTGTCAAAAACGCCCGTTGAAGCCACCGCTTTCCCTCTATTTCTGCGTCTTTACAAGAGGGCTTTATCACGCATATCCCCATTTATCCATCAAAAAGTTCGGATAACTGCGGTTTCGCTTACAGTCAGGCAAATAGGCAAAACCACAAAAGCCCCGCCGAAATACATCGACGGGGCTCTATCTTATGAACTGTGTCTTTCCTTACGGAAATCCGGTCAGTTTTCTACTTATTTAACGATTGTCTTAACAGCCTCTTCACCATCAACAGCTACAGCTACGATACCAGCAGGTACAGCGATAGTTGCGTTGTCTGAAGTAAGAACTGTCTCAGCAACAACCTTACCTAAGATGTTAGTGATAACTACTGACTTACCAGCAGCGCCTTGAACAGTTACAGTACCGTTACCAGCTACTACAGATACACCTTCAACATTGTTGATGTTATCGTTAGATGTTACCATATCATCAGCATCAGTCTTAGGATAAGCATTGAATACTAATGCACCATCACCACCAGTCTTAGCGGCATCAAATCTAGAGCTAGCATCTGTCAATACTAAGCAACCATTGTGCATCTTCAACCAAGCAGCTTTCTTAGTCGGAGCAATCGCACTAGCAACATCACCAGCTACAGTCTGATATTGATTATCAGTTGCACCATATACATTAGACTCAATCAAGAATGAGTTGTTCGCACCCTCTTCACCATCTAAATAAGCTAATGCAGCCTTATCCGGATTTACATAACGGAATGACCAAGTTACGTTCTTGTGCTTGTCACCTGTCAATACATTGATGAACTTAGCATAGTTCTTATGGTAGTCAGCGCTGATTGCCTCGATACCCTCATTCTTCAATTGATCAGCAGTCATACCTTTGTATTTGCCAGTCAAGACAAACAAAGTATCACCATATTGAACAGCAGGAACGAAACCTACACGAGTGTAGCTACTGTTAGAAACAGCCTTCGTATTGAACAAGTATGGGTTAAGAGCCTCCTTACGATCTGCAACAGCAGCAGCAGAGTCTGAGTAGTTAACCAAATACTTACCATAGATAAATGCCGGAGTCTTCACATGAATAGCGTGTACACATTGATATGGGTCGTCTGTAACTTGACCATCAGCAGTGATGTGCTTACCTGTCTCAGTACAAGGAATGATCTTCTCACCCTCGATCAACTCACGATAAGCAGAAACCAAGTATTGAGGTTTAACCTTACCTGCGCCACGAGTTAACCATGCAGTGTCAATACGGAAAGCTAACTTACCATCAGCTTTAGCTTCACCCCAGATACCTGCGTAATCAACATCCTTGTTCAACAAGTTTCCATTATGCTCATCCATCAAATATTCACCACGGATAGTTTCCTTAAACATCAAGCTATCTGCTGAATTATCAACGTTCTCACCAAGAAGTGCATTGTTGAATTGACGATACAACGGAGTCTCATCCGGAGCGATGTAGAATGCAGAAGTTCTAGTCTCGTTCAACATTTGAGCTTTCAATGTAGCAGCACCATCATAGTCAGATACACCAGCCTTTGTTGAAGTAAGTTTCATCACATATTTACCAGCTTCTTTCGTTACAGCAATAACAGCATGATAGCACTTACCATCGATTTGGTTATTTTCCTTGAAGTAGTAACCAGATGTCAATTTCGTGTTATTGTCAGTAGAATATTGACTTACGTTGAATTTCTCTTCCTTATTTACAGACCAAATATTCTTTTTAGCATTGTCATTACTTGCTACATAAACAGTTCTGTAAAGGTTCTTTAATCCATTGATACGTTTAGCAACCGCAGCAGTAACAGGGAAACCATATTGAGCCTTAACAGCAGCTGCGTCATTTACCAAAGTATCCAAATTGAAAGCAGTCTTACCTTCTAATACAGTCAACGTAGAGTCTTTTGAAGACTTAGCGATGTATTTGTCTGTAGCATACGGATGCCAGTAGTTGAATGTATACTTGTTGATCATCAACTCTTCTTTATCCAAGTTCTTGTAACCTAACAATGAATCTGCTACAGAAGCAGCAGGAACAAGTTCAAAGAACAATGAATCTGTAGAATTGATAGTAACACCATTTGCAGAATTTACATCAGCTGTCAAGTACCAATAAGTAGCACCAGCCTTCTTATTCAAATTCAAAGTATAATCAGCAAGAACACCATCAGAGAACTCACGGTTATAAACCTCTAAAGTAGAGATATTATTCTTATCTGTTACGTTCTTCTTTAAGATTACCCATTGATAAGCCGGCATATGAGCTACATTCTGCTCATTAGCATTAACAGTTGTCCACTCGATCTCACCATTTCTGTAGATCGGAGAAGCCAAATACTTACCAGCCTTATTTGTGATGTAATATACACCATCCTTCAAAGAAGTCTTAGTAGACTCTACAGCTGTACAATCCTTGTAACCCAAAGAGATATGAGTATTTTGGTCTTTGCTGTCAACAGTCAAGATACGAGTCTCGTTCTTGATCAAATCCTGCAAAGAAACACGCCAGTTAGCACCAGTATTTGCAGCAGCATCTTCCCAATACTTAACGTTATCTTCTTTCCATGTAATTTGTTTTACATAGATATACAAGCTATCATAAGCAGGAGAATAAAGGAAAGCGAACTTGTGTTGATCTTTAATAGCACTATTCTCTACTGCATCTAGAGCTGTACCAGTCTCACCCTTTTTCGTCCAGTTATAAGCTAAGAACTTGTAACCAGTCTCATTTGTATAAGCTGTATCAACTTTCAAATAAGCTTCTTTCTTAACATCAGATACATACAAATATTTATCTTCACCTGATTCAGCTGCAACGAACTTCTCAGCGTTGAACGGATTCTTCAAAGTAGTACCTAAGATATCCTTATCGAAACCTAACTTAACACCAGCATCAGCTTTTTGGTTACCAAAGATAGTGTTCAACTCGTTAGCGCTCAAATAAACCTGTCCAGGAGCTTGCAATGTAAATGCTGCAAAAGTATTATTTTGAACATCCTTAGCTGCCCATTTCTGAACTTTCACACCATTGGTAGTAGTGAAACCAACAACAGAGTCAGTTGTAAAGTAAGAGAACAAAGGTCTCTTATCTTCCAATTTCGTAATAGTTCTAGAGAAAGCCCAACCTGCGATTTCTCCACCTGTAGTCGGAGTCAAATCCACTTGGCTTTGAGATTTCAAAATTTCAGCCATCGTGATATCCAACATACGACCTGTACCCTTGTTCATGAAGTCGAACTTAGGAGCTTGACCTTGATTCTCGGAAGAAACAGTAACACACCAAAGCGTGTTTGCTAAGCCAGTGGAAGTAGAGGAAGACGCAACCAATGATAAAACACCATCTTCGTCCATAGACAAGACCTTACCGGATGCCTCATCTTTCAATTGGAAAAGGCCAGAGTTAGCACCCTCAACTAATTTCCCGATTGAATAAGCACCGTTTGCCGTAGGCAAAACGTTTTGTGCCGGTGTTGTCTGCGCATTTGCTGACATCGCACTTAAAAGCGCAACACCAGCCAAAAGAGTAGAAAACTTTTTGTTCATAATTAAATAATTTAATATTAATACTAAAGTGTAATAAGCTCTTTAACAACGATCGCTCTCTTAAAAATCAAAACAAACGGCGATCGACTTTATTCATCATTTGCAAAGGTACGCGTTTCTTTGATTCGCGCAACCCTTCTTTATCATTTTTTTCTCGCCATATAGGCTTTCTTATCAATCAAATAGACTATTCATTACAAAACCACCGATTACAAAGACAAACCCACTATTGTTCGGTACAAAAGATATATATTTTCCGATTAATTTCATTAATAAATAGAGATCTATATATAATGTACACGTACCTTAATATATAAATATATTATTTTCCGCAAATAATACATAGAGCTATCTGGAACTAGATATATTAATAACACGTACCTTCGCTGCTCAAAAACATCACTTACAATAAGAAACCTCCTTAAAAGCATAACGACGGATGCTTCCATCCCGTAACGCTAGCAAAAGATGCCCGATTGATTCAATATCATGGATACAGGCCTCGAATTCTCCCGCCTCATCCCTATAGGCATGATAGCCCTCCCTTCTATACAACGCGGATTGATAGCGGATACGAATATTCTCGTATTCCTCTTGGAGAAGAGATAAATAATAGCGATAGAATACAGAGAGGAAACGGTCCAAAACCTCTTCTCGATCTACTTCCTTACCGATTATTTGAAACAAAGAAACAGGATTCGGAGCATCTCCCCGAAACACCGCTTGATTCAAGTTTATGCCGATCCCGATGATGGAGCAATATAGATTATGCCCTGATAGATCGTTCTCGATCAACATTCCGCAAATCTTCTTATCTTTCCAATAAATATCATTCGGCCATTTCACTGTGACATGATCCGTATATAAGTCTAACGTCTCTTTCACGCTCAAGGCTGCTATTTGAGAAATCAAGAATTGGCGATTTGCCGGGATGCACGTAGGATACAGGACTGTACTAAACATCAAGTTCTTTCCCGCCTCAGACTCCCAGACATTCCCTATCTGCCCACGTCCGGCAGTCTGGAAATCGGCAACTACCACACTTCCTTCCGAAAGAGACTCTTTGATGATCAACTCACGAAGCAGGCTATTCGTAGAAGTGGTTTCCGCCACACGCAAGATGCGGGGAGATTCATTATCAGTGCTCATCATTATAAATCTCCCTTATATTTTTTGGTAGTTTAGCGATCACCTCCCGGTAAGAGTGGAAGATCCAACGTTTAACCTCCTCGTCCTCCATATCCCGATCCAGATAAATGCTATTCCAGTATTTCTTATTAAAATGATAAGCCGGCTCAACCGCCGTATAATGCTCCCGTAACTCTTCCACATAGTCCGTACTGCATTTCAAGGAGACATGAGGCTCCTCCGCATCCAAAGGAAGCAGCAGGAACATCTTATTCTCTACCTTAAAGACCAGCGATACCTCATCGAACGGGAAACACTCGATGGTATTCTTCAAGGAAAGGCAGTATTCACGTACTTCTTCTATATTCATAACTTTTATCTTTTAACGGCAAGGAGCATAGAAAGCATCTTCGATATGGTCGATCAGGAAACCCGTCTCTTTCTTGATCAATGTCACGATATCAAAACGGACTGGTAAGTCTATATTAAAATAACGGACATAGGCATCCGCAGCGGCGACAATCCTCCGAATCTTCTTGGTGTCTACCGCATCTTCCGGTGAAAGCAAAAAATCCTCAGAGCGTGTCTTTACCTCCACCACGATTAACTCATCTTCCTTGACAGCGATAATATCCAGTTCATAATGATGCCAATGCCAATTGGTATGCAACACGTTATATCCATGTTTTACCAGATAGGCACGAGCCTCAGACTCACCTTCCCGACCCATATCGTTCTGTCTTGCCATCGCATTAATTTGCACAAATATAGCCATTTTCTTTGTTATTCGGCTATTCACTCGTACATTTGCAAATGTATGAGAGAAGAACGTAAATATTCATCGGCTCACCCCAATCATCCGAGGGTACACAAAGTGACCTTTATGCTGAATGACGAAGAGCATAAAGCGGTAAAACGTTATCTTTCACGCTACAAGATCGAGAACAAGTCCCGTTGGTACCGAGAGACGATCCTTTCTCACATCCTCAAGACCTTGGAGGAGGATTATCCGACTCTTTTCAACGAAAATGAGATGAGAAGATGAATCCTTTCAATGACGAATATTTCATGAAGCAAGCGTTGGTGGAAGCTCGTGCGGCAGCGTCCGAGGGTGAGGTTCCCGTAGGAGCTGTTATCGTCTGCAACAACCAGATCATAGCGAGGGCGCATAATCAAACCGAATGCTTGAACGACGTGACCGCACATGCCGAGATGTTGGCGATTACGGCCGCCGCCGGAGTCTTAGGAGCGAAATACCTAACAAATTGTAGTCTATACGTAACCGTGGAACCCTGCATAATGTGTGCCGGCGCGATCGGATGGGCACAATTAAGCACGATCGTATACGGGGCATCCGATGATAAAAGAGGTTTCTCCAAATTCGCCCCTCAAGCCTTCCATCCGAAAGCGATTATCAAAAAAGGTATCCTTGAAAAAGAGTGCGCGGAAGAAATGCAGCGTTTCTTCAAGCAAAGACGCTAAGCTCTATTTAACTTCCTCGTAATCCACATACTCCCCTTCATCCTTGGCGAATATCTTCTTACGGTGCACATAAGGTGTACGATCATCATCATCGTCCCGGGCGGTAGTAGTCGTAGAACGATGTCCGGAAGTATTGCTATTTGTTTGACGACGTTGTTCTCCCTTACGAGTGTTGTTTCCGCTACCAAAAAAGATGTTCTTAAAGGTACGCAAGATGGAGAAACCCATCAGAAACACCAACAGGATAAAGAAAAAGAATATTACAAACAAAAACTTAAACATAATCCGATACTTAAATGATTCTTTACTATCACAAACACAAAGATAAGAATTCTTGTTTATCCCTTTTTGTTAAAAATAGACAAGACTATATATAACAGGATGGTTCCAGAGATTCCCAAGAATCCCCATAACGCCACGAAAATAATGGCACAAGCGATCAATATATAGCGAAGCTCATTACCCTTCCACGCTAAGGATTTCACCTTCAGCGAGAACATCGGTATCTCAGACACCAACAGCAAGGAGGTAATAAACGCCAAGATAACAGTCACCAACACGAACAAGCCTTCATTCGCATGAACAACCGGTAAAACAGAATACCCCGCCGAAGCCCAAAATAAAGCATGCGCCGGAACCGGCAAGCCGATAAACGAGGTAGTTTGCCGTTCATCAATATTGAACTTAGCCAAACGCAAACCTGAAAACGTAGGGATCACGAACGCCAGATAAGGGATATACGTATTCAAAGAGCCAAAAGGCAAAGCCGTAGAAGCCTCTCCCAACAACCAATAGACCACCATGCCCGGAGCGAAGCCGAAACTTACCATATCCGACAAGGAATCCAATTCCTTTCCCATCGGCGAGTAAGCCTTCAATAAACGAGCGGCAAAGCCATCGCAGAAATCAAAGACCGCGGCTATAATAATCCAAATCAACGCAGATAAAAGATTTCCGTGCAAGGCCATAACACTGGCGACACACCCGGACAGAAGGCTCAGACACGTAATTGTATTAGGAATATGTTTTCTTATACTCATTTTGACAAACGGGCTATAGGCGTTTGATTGCCTGTTACTTTTTGATCCATCTCTATTAACACCTCTGTTCCTACCGGCAGGTAGACATCCACGCGAGAACCGAATTTAATAAACCCCATTTGCTCGTCCACATGACATTTCTCTCCCGGCTTGGCATACGTAACGATGCGGCGTGCCATCGCCCCGGCAATCTGACGAGCCAAGACATCCACCCCGTTCCTCGTGGTGATAACGACCGCCGAACGTTCGTTCTCCGTACTACTCTTCGGCAGATAAGCCGCCATAAAACGCCCGTTCTGGTGGGAAACATGCTTAACGGTACCGTTTACGGGAAACCAATTGGCATGTACGTTGAAGATAGACATAAAGATAGATATCTGTAGGCACTTCTTATGAAGGATCTCGTTCTCCATCACTTCCTCGATGGCAACGATCGTACCGTCGGCGGGAGCGATCACCAAGCCTTCCGAATCATAAGGAAACCGACGGAAAGGACTACGGAAGAAGTTTAATACCAATAGGAACAATACGGTAGAAACAAAAGCGACAGAATAAAACAGCATACCCTTACCTACCGTATGGTACAAAGTTATATTCACAATAAATAATATTGTAAACAACGTAAGCAGTAAACCGGTTCCTTCTTTATGTACTTTCATTCTTCTTTGACTGTATCGTTTTATACTAAGAATCTGCAAAAATATTCATTTTTACCGAATATCAAAAATATATCACTTATTCACTGCCTCTATTTTGCCTAACTCTACGTACCAAAGGTATCCATCGACCCGCTCGAAACCCATTTTACGAATTAATTGCAGGTAATTTCTTACCTGATTAGGATGGCGCTTATCTTGCCGTTCGCCAAATTTATAATCCACGACAATTACCTTGTTATCTTTTATCATCACCCGGTCCGGGCGTTTAGACAAGCCTTTACCGAACAGGATATCCACTTCATTCAAGACACGGGCGGAACCATCATACCAAGCCTTTACCTCCTCCGCTTGCAATAATTCTTCCAGACGGCTGATCAACTCCGCCGCTTCCTCCCGGTTAATCACCCCGGCTAACCGATAACTTTCGACCGAAGCGGGAATATCTTTCGGCGTACGTATCCGGCTCAATACCTCATGCATCAAGGTACCGTGCTTCCGCCTGGCATTATCGAAAAAGAATCCTTTCCCATGCAGGCGTAATTGTAAACGATCATCCGGGGAAACGGAATACAGGCGGCTCATGGGGATTTCCTCCAGGGTATCTTCTGCCGTTCTACCCGAAGCTGGATGCCACCATTCGCCCCTTTCAAAGGTATCATCCTCGATATCCGTCTCCACCCCCGCCCACAATAGATCGGCGATGGAAGTTATCTTCTCAACCTTACCTTCCTTGTTGATCTTCCTCGGACGGGGGGAGAATACGATCAGTTCTTCTTTCGAACGGGTAAAAGCGACGTATAAGGTGTTCAAGTTATCGATGAAAGCATGCAAGCGCTCCTTGAAATAATCCTTGGCGAAAATCGTGCTACTCAGGATCTGTCCGTAACGGACAGGAACTAAGTGCAGGCGGTCAAACGGCTTCTTCTCCGGGTGGCACCAAAGGATAACGGGCTTTGTCGGCTTATGGTCGATCTCCCAGTCCCCGAAAGGAATGATAACGACCTTAAAACCTAAGCCCTTGGATTTATGTACGGTCAAGATGCGGATAGCGTTTTGCCCATCCGGGGTAGCGATCGTCTTTCGATAACCGGTCTCGTCCCACCATCTCAAGAAACGGTTCAAATCCGCGCTTTCTTTTTGGGCGTACTCGGAAACCATATCCAGAAAGGCTTGCACGAATACCTGTTCCGTTTCCGGGAAGTAAATGGAGAAGTTACGGAAGAGCCCTTCGGTTACCTCGTACAAGGATTGCCGGGAGATAGACTGAAGGTTTTGAAAAACAGACTCGTCCGCCTCGCTCTCCCCGAATTTTCCGGTTAATACTTGATAGGCATACATCGCCAATTTCCTGTTCGTCTGGTCCTCCGGATTTCGCAAATAGCGCAATACGGCGATCAGGAAACGGACCGCCGGAGAACTACCCACAAACAGAGCATCATCGGAGATGATATCGTAATTGTACCGGTCGGACGGATGCTCTTCCTTATAGGCTAGCAACGTATCAGCCACTAAAGCGCCTTCTTGATTGGTACGCACGAGTATGGCGATGTCTTTTAGCGCGTAACCGTTATCCTGCAAGCGCTCCAAGGTAGCCGGCAAGCGCTCCATCGCCTCTTGCTCCCACTTCTTCTCCTCATCGCCGGACAAGAAATCGATCCGTACATGTCCGTCCTTCTTCTGGAAAGGGGGAGGGACACGCTGAATGCTCTTATCATAAGCGGTCATGATCTTCGTGAAAAAGGCCGTGCGTTCTTCCTCGTTTAATGAGGAGGTTTTCAACGCTTCATTATATAGATCTTGCAGGATTGCCGGAGCGGTGGTGAAGAACCCGTTATTAAACTCCACGATATGGCGGCAGCTTCGCCAATTATCCATCAGGGTTTCCTCACGGACCTGTTCCTCCTCGAAATCCCTGCGGACTTGCTCGTCCAATAGCTTCCAATCCGAGTTACGGAAACGATAAATACTTTGCTTCACATCGCCAACGATCAAGTTCGCCCTACCATTCGCCAGACTCTCCTCCACCAAGGGCCGGAAATTATTCCACTGCATGCCGCTGGTATCTTGGAACTCATCGATCATATAATGATCTACGTGCGTACCCGTCTTCTCGTAGATAAAGGGGGCGTCGCTGCCACTGATGACCTTATTCAGCAACTCGGTCGTATCGGCGATCAGCATCACATTCTTTTCTTCCCGGTAAGAGGCGATTTGCCGGGAGATATCGGTTAAGATCCCTAACGTATAATAATAACGCACGATCTCCCGAGCCGTGTTATAGGCCGTCAGGTTGGCGAACAGGGATACGATATTCTTTACGCAGGCATTCAACCCTTCCTCATATACACACCCGATGATCTGCCGGAGGCCCGGTGGAGTCGTCTTGGTCGTATAGGCCTCCGGATTATCCGGCAAAGCTTGGAACGTGGCTGTCGGCTCTTTCATCTCACCTTTCGCCAGCTTCTCGAAATAGAAAAACGGGGAACGGCTTCCCCCCTTAAAATCCGAGGGTTGTAACGCAAACTGTTTCAACAACGCCACTCCCTCCTCTCCTAAACGTTTCGCCTCCGCCTCTACGGAGCGGATAATGGCGTATAGCTCATTCTTATAGGCATTAAGGGCCTGCTTATCCGCGATATCTCTGCCTACCTCCTCGCTGAATGCCTTATAACTCTCTTTAAAGACCTCCCGACTGAGCGACATGATATCCTTCCGCAAGCTCCAGCCGCCACCATCCTCGATCTTGTCCTCGGCGAAACGCAGCAACCAACCTAGCAAATCCTTGCTCTCCGGCTTCTCCAGATCGGCCAGCAGGTTATCGATCGCCTCGGTCAAGACCAGTTCTTGGTCCATCTCGATGCCATAGCCGCCTTGCAAACCGATCTCGCGGGTAAAGGCACGCATCGTTTGCTGGAAAAAGCGGTCGATCGTACTGATATTAAAGGCGGAGTAATCGTGCAGGATAGCGACCAAAATCTTCCGGGCCTGCTCCCTCACCTGCCGCTCCGTTAAGGAATAGGCGGAAGAGAGTAGCTGGATATAATCGGACGTGCGGCCGGAAGCAAGGTGATAAAGTTCTTGGACGATACGGGTTTTCATCTCATCCGTCGCCTTATTCGTAAACGTCACGGCCAAGATCCGGCGGAAAGCGCCCGGCTGGGAGAAGAGTAACATCAGGTACTCCCCTGTCAATTTATGCGTCTTGCCCGCCCCGGCGGAAGCCCTATAGATTGTTAGCATAGCGATCGGGGATTAGATCGTACGGCTTTTCGAATAGCCCTCTTTCCGGAGGATATCCAACACCTTGGCACGCAGGTCCCCTTGGATGATTATCTCCCCGTCCTTCGCGGAGCCGCCTACGCCGCATTTCACTTTCAAGAGTTTCCCCAAGGCGGTCAGATCCTCGGAAGTGCCCCGGAACCCGGTGATCAAGGTAACCATCTTCCCTCCCCGGTTCCGTTTGTCCAAGGAAATACGCAAAGCTTGTTTCTCCTTCGGCAACGTATCTTCCTCCTCCGTATCTCCCGTATTATATTGAAAATCGGGATTCGTGGAGTACATCACGCCTAATCGATCTTTCCAGTCGTTATCCTTCATATATACTATTGTTTTTAATGGTTCAAAGCTACGGATTTATCCCGAAATAGGCAAACAAGCATTTCTTTTCTCCCAATGATGTTTTTCGGGGAAATAAAACACGTCTTTTTGTGACCCAATATTATAATTTATTTCTTACGTTTACATATTCTAATTTTGGTTTCACTTAAATCTAGCAATAAGATGAAGAGTAGTTTGATTTACTATTCAGCGATATCCATATTTTTCTTTCTTTCTTGTACGGGATCTAAAGAAAAGAGAAATATGGAATCAGATATCATCACCGTGAATCTGGAAAGGAGAGATAATATCTCCACAAAAGACCTATTCTCCGATATCCAAGTCATCCCACTGGAGACAACGCCGGAATCGCTGATCCGTGATATAACCCAGATCAAGTTTTTTGAGGACCGATATTATATCCATGATTATCGAAGATCCCAAATCTTCGTTTTCGACCGGGAGGGACGTTTCCAATTCGCGCTTAACGAAAAAGGAGACGGCCCGGGGCAGTACCTAAATCTATCTGATTTCGCGATCGATACAGTCCGCAGGAATCTTGTAGTACTCTGCGCCGTCAGCAACGCTCTCTTTTTCTATGACCTAGGGGGTAAATTCATCGAGAAAAAGAGACTTCCGGATATTACTGGAACCTACAATTCTTTCCAGTTCCAAAACAAGGATACGATCGCTTTCTTCACCTATGATAATGACAATCGCCTGAAGTTCTATTCCCTATCAAGAAATGAGATAATCGATGAATACTTCCCGGAAGAGAGAAAAGATATATTTTGCAGGGGTGTATTTCCATTCCCACACGCTCTCCGCAGATCTTTGACTAACACGATTTATTCACTTTCAGGAGCGACCTTGACTGAGCTTTATCGCTGGGATTTCGGAGATTTAAACAATGACATTGAGAATTTAAAGTTTCGTCCCAATATGAGCAAGCAAGAACAAATCCAATACGTAAAGGACGCCTATTCCTCCAAGAGCGTAAATTATGTAATAGATTCACAAGGGCAAAACAGGAGATACCGATATGCCATGGTTGTCCGTAAAAACAAATACATCCACTTGTTCTATAATAGGGAAAAACATGATTTGCTTCAATTCGAGCGAACCAAGGAAGGCTTGCAACTTTACCCGATCTACTTCGGAGAAGACTTCATCCTTTGTACCCCGGAAGGAGGGCTTCCACTAAATGATCTATTTCCCGAGAAGCTAAGAAATGAGGATCAGCAAAGAATCATTCAATCGCACTCGGAAGAAGAGAATCCAATCTTAGTAAAATATGTTTTCAAAAATGAAGAGTAACCAGAATACTTCTTCCTTCCACCCACAAAAAAAACTCTGCCGGATCAGCGCCTCAAACACTCGATCTGGCAGAGTAAACCTCAAATTCAATTATCTCTTAGCGAAATCAATAATCATTTTTCTTTTATACTTAAAATTCAAGTCTCCATCATCCGCATGTACAATCCAATCCCCCCCAACAAGATAATTAGAATAGATACACATTTTTTCATTTTCTTGTGTTTTTAGATTGATATAATAAGATTATGCTCACAATTCAGCGGAAATAGACTTAGAAAAAGTACGGTTGCAAGTTCGTGAAAAAAATATTAATACAGCAAAATAAATCAATCATATTCAAGAATAATTTCCATTTTCAAAACTCATCATAAAGATTTATCGAATGAACCTTTAATATCTAACACACTAGAACACCATATGCCGCTATCCAGAGATATGGAATATCTTTTGTTATTGTACACATTATATGTTTCCTTAGAATAGATACCCTAATAATCATGATTACTATCTATAGTAAACCCGATCTACTATACATAGTAATTCAAAATACTATGGATAGAAATTCGAAGAGACCAAGTCTCGTTTACATAAATAGTTAAATATCAATATTATGCAATTATAACAGGTAAAAAACAGACTTATTGTATATTTTTTCGAAATAAAATTCAGTACGATTGTCCAGCGCAAAAATATTATACGCCACCAAACATCATATGTCTCAACGAGGAGTCGCACACGTATCCGTATCAAAACCATTATTTTATGAAGATGACAGACAAAGCCTTTGCTTTATAAAAGCGGATTCACTACATTTGCTACAAAATTTTCTATTGATGCTTATATCGCTTAGAATCATCGACCATGAAAAATACAATTCCTCTCATATTACTTTTATTTTGTATCCATTTGGGCGTGGGCGCACGACCCTCAGAAGGCAAGTCGATCGTCGTACTGCACTCCATCAACTTCGAGGAAAGCTGGACGAAACAGACCTATCTTGATATAGAAAATAAATTCGGGAAGGAAGGGTTTACCGTAAAGGCGATTCCCTTACAGATCCCCGGAATCCGCACGATGGAAGGTTTTCAAGAGAAGAGAAAAATGATCCTAGAGAGAGTACCTGTGCCACCCACCTTAGTCGTATGCATAGGAGATCCCTCTTGGCTTATCACCCGCCCGTTGTTTGACAAGGAATGGAAAGATGTTCCCTCTATCATCTGCTATGCCAGAGATAATATGTACCCGAAAGAAGAATATCTGATAGATCTGGATACCAACGCGCTCGAGACCTTAACCCCCATCACGGACGTAGTAAAAGGCTATAACGCCACTTTTATAAAATACTCAGTCTATATCAAGCAGACGATCGAGCTAATCAAAAAGCTACAACCGGGATTAACCAAGCTGGCCTTTATTTTCGACCATCGTTATATAAGTCAGCAAACGAAAGCGGATGTGGAGGCCGTGCTACAGAAAGATTTCCCGGGCATCCAATTCGAGCCGCTGTCTACGACTTCCATTTCCACCGAGAACTTATTGGACAGGTTGGCCTCTTTCGACAATAAGACCGGCGTCCTTTATTACTCATGGTACAGGACCCAGAAGGACAACGAGAATCGTTATCTAGTCGATAACGTCCAGAAAATGATTAACAGCTTCTCAGTTCCCCCCGTCTTTACCTTGCAAGACGTACAAACAAAAAACGGGAATTTCTCCGGGGGATATTATGTTTCTCCGGAGGATTACGCGCAGGTGACGGCCAACACGATCGAAATGATCCTCTCGGGAAAAGATAGCAAAGAAATCTCTACCCTGACTTCGGGAACCCCGAAGACTTACCTGAATTACCAACACCTATTGCTTCACCAAATCGATCCCGGCTTATATCCCCCAAACGCCACTTATTTCCAAGAGCCTCCCGGTTTCTTTCAGAAATACAAGGTCCATATCATAAGCCTACTCGTCATTCTGGTGTTATTGATAACGATAGGGATATTACGGGTACACCTCTTTATCCAAAAGCAAAAGGGCAAAGACAAGGAACTACGAATCGCACGCCAAGCGCAGGACTTAAACCAGAAATATCAACTCGTCTTGAAAGCCAGCAACATGATGACATGGACGTGGGACGTAAGAGCCGAGATCATAGAGTGCAATAATGTCTACCTCACCCAAAGATCCGCCCGTGACAAAGGCGTAAACGGGATATTCAAGATGTCGCCCGATGAGTTCTATAGCGGCGTGTACCCGGATGACCTAGACCGGCTCCGTGATAAGATGGAAGCACTTGCCTCCGGCGAGGGCCAACCGGTAGATGAGGAAATCCGCTACCTAGACGATACGGGGGAAAACTATATATGGATAGAAATTTACGCCATCACCGGCAAGACCGATCCCGTCGGTAAACCTATCTACCTGATCGGGGGAACTGCCCTGATCCACCAACGCAAGCTGATGGAGCAGGAATTGAGGGACAAAGCGAAGGTAGAGGAATCCAACCGGTTGAAATCCGCCTTCCTAGCGAACATGAGCCACGAGATACGTACCCCGCTGAACGCTATCGTAGGGTTCTCGAACCTGCTCGCCCAAACAAACCCCTCCGAGGAGACAAAAGAATTTTGCGAGATCATCGAGACGAACAACGAACTTCTCCTTCAACTCGTGAACGATATTCTGGATCTATCAAAGATCGAGGCCGGGCAAATGGATTTCATCTATTCCGAGTTCAACGTATCCACGCTATTCCGGAGCTTATACCAGACCTTCCAAAGCCGGGTGAAAGGCGGAGTCACTCTCTATTGCGAGATACCCGAACAGGATTGTGTTATCTATTCCGAGAAGAATCGCTTGACCCAAGTGATCACCAACTTCCTCACGAACGCCTGTAAGTTCACGTTCCAAGGGTCTATCCGCATGGGATACAAGGAGAGGGAAGATGGATTATACTTTTACGTAAAAGATACAGGAAAAGGTATTGAGCGGAAGAACCTCCCGCACGTATTCGAGCGTTTCGCCAAATTCGATTCCTTTATCCAAGGAACCGGACTCGGGCTATCCATTTGCCAAACGATCCTAGAGAATCTTCACGGGAAGATCGGCGTAGAGTCGGAAGAAGGAAAAGGGAGTACTTTCTGGTTTACGATCCCATGCGCTGTATCAAGACCGTAGCGTAAGCCGAGATCCCTTCCTGCCGTCCGGTGAAGCCCAGCTTCTCCGTGGTGGTGGCCTTGATAGAAATATCCTCCTCGTCCACGTTCATGACCTCGGCCAGCGTTTTCTTCATCAGAGGGATATGGGGATTCAATTTAGGGCGTTCGGCGGCTACGGTGGCATCGATATTACCCAACTCATAGCCCGCGTCTCTCAAAAGCTTCATGGTGTCACGAAGCAATATCTTGCTATCAATGTTCTTATATTCACCTGCCGTATCCGGGAAATGATAACCGATATCCCGCATATTGGCCGCTCCCAGTAAAGCGTCACAGACCGCATGGATCAGCACGTCCGCATCGCTATGTCCCAATAGGCCCAACGTATGCTCGATCTTAATCCCGCCCAGCCATAATTCCCGGTCCGGCACCAAGGCGTGGACGTCATAACCAAAACCTACACGTATCTTCATACCCATTTATCTGAAAAGGTTCTTGATTCCATCCATATCGAACGACAAGGAGAAGCGCAATGTCTGGTCCAACGGGTTACTCTGTACCGTACTGATCAGATAAGCGGCATCCAACTGGAAAACACTCATGCGGAAACCTGCGCCGACTGAGAAGTACTGACGGTTTCCCTGATATTTATTCTCATAGTAATAACCGCCACGAACAAAGAACTGCTGATTGTAATTATACTCCAGACCGATAGAGGCCATAATCTCCTCCAGCTCGCCCTTGAAGCCATTCGGCGAGTCACCGAATGATTTGAAGATACCGGTGATGGGCGACATGTTGTTGTAATCCTCTTTCCTCTTATTGAAATCGGCCTCATCCTCCCCGCTATCCTGCCGAGGCTCGACAGGAACCAAGTACTTACTCAAATCCACGTAGATACCGATCTGGTTATAATCATCGATCGGGTAGAGCAAGCCGGTACCTACCTTCAGCGTCGTAGGCAAGAACTGGTTCGTATTTCCACCATCGTAAGAGACCTTCGTACCGATATTGGAGACATTAAAACCAAAGCTCCACAGGCACTCGCTATTCCCTAAGATCACGTATTTCTCCAGATAACCGGCGATATCGGCGGCAAAAGCGTTATCCGGAACCATATCCGCATCCGACGAGGCACCCATGTCCGAACGAATATAGCGCAAGGCGACCGCCATAGAGAACACATCCGATAATTTACGGCTATAACTTACATCAAAAGCCATCTCATAAGGATTCAATATGAGCTGATTACCCATTCCTCCATCCCGGCTTTCCTGTACTTCTCCTAAAGAGAAATAACGCAAAGAAGCTCCGATCGCCTGCATATCGCTATCGCCTAATTTATAATAACCGGCCAGATACGCTAAAGCCACATCATTCACCAATTTACGTAACCAAGGCGTATAGGACAAGGCGACTCCGGCCTTACTATAGCTAAAAGCATACTTAGCCGGGTTCCAGTATTGGGAATTCACATCCGGCGTAGTAGCCACACCGTTATCACCCATAGCACCTCCGCGAGCGTCGGGCGCGATAGACAAAGACGGTATCGCCGTATTAATCGGGGCGAATTTATGTTTAACATCGTCTGCGCCTCCTTGGGCATATAAAGCCGTAAATGCCGTCAAAAAGCTGAAAACCGCTAGTAACAGACTGAATCTTGAAACTCTTACCATATATTCTATTCTAAAAATACATTTACATTTATCATTCCTAGAGGGTAATAAACATACCCCCATGCTTATTATAAACTAATTACCCGATACTTTATTGTGCGAGAATGATTAATTTATTCGCTTTCGTCGCCTCTTTCGAGTTATTCGTACTAATCGCCGCCCGATACAGATAAACTCCCGGGCGCAACCGCCTGCCACCGTTATCCGTCAAGTTCCAAGTTACGATATAAGCCTTAAACAACTCGGAGGAACCGCTCTTCTCGGTACTCCATAGGAACTTACCGGTCATATCATAAACCATAACCGTCACCTTTAAGTTCGACTCCGGACGATTGTGATGCAGAAAGAATTCCACTTGATCCCGTGCCGGATTCGGGGTGGCATACAGCTCGATCAGATTAGGTTTCAACCCTTCCGCCACCTCAAAA
Source organism: Parabacteroides sp. AF21-43 (assembly GCF_003635435.1). Taxonomy (NCBI): domain Bacteria; kingdom Pseudomonadati; phylum Bacteroidota; class Bacteroidia; order Bacteroidales; family Tannerellaceae; genus Parabacteroides; species Parabacteroides sp. AF21-43. The sequence continues at coordinate 69,161 of NZ_QTMG01000026.1, forward strand.
GTAAAGGTATAGGTCGTGGAGTTATTTAAGATATCCCACACCTTAAACTCGGCCGTATGCATTCCCGGCTCCAGCTCGGGGATGGAGAACTGGACAAGTCCTTCGTTCTCACTATCTGGTAGCAACGCATAATAACTATTTAAGTTATAGCTCATAGAGGGCATACTATCAATCGTCAACATCATATCATGCCCTACGCTACTGCCGGTTATATTCACGCCGCTCTTATCCCACAGTTTCGCTACAAAATAAGGAGTCGTGTTTACCTTATCGCCCGAAACAAAACTGGAATCATTCAAATAGATCTGCCGGATTTCGGGACCGATCGTATCAGTCTCCGCCGTATCCGAAGTCCCCCCCACGATAAAATCGAAGAAAGAACCCTGCGCCTCTTTTGTCTCGGAAGATGCATATAGGTTTAATTTACCTTTCTTATTGGAATAAGAGATATCCTTCGGGACCATAAAAGTAAAGCTGAACTTTCCATTTCGAACCGAGTCTCTACCTATATAAATCGTATTCGGATAATCGAGATAAGTGAATTTCTCAGAGCTATTCCCTAAAGTCGTAATGGAACTTTGGCTATCAAATATGGTCGAGCTTAATACGCCCGTGAAATCCGCGGCAAAAGAATCTGACGGATTCAAGATTTCACCCTCTACCGTAATCCGGGATAACGCCTTAAACTCAAAAGGCTCATCAGAAACAGCTTCTCCATTCACAGCCGTCACCCGAGCCTTATACTCTGGATACGCAAACTTTAACGCCGGGTCTCCGATTAAGATAAAGTTCAATTTATTTGAGTCATTGAGTTGACGTTTCGTATACATCATCGCCTCTCCAAGCGTATAACGGCTATTCGCGTCTTCTTGGAACAGGTTATCGATGAGCGCCTTATTTAAGTTCGCATTATTACCGGAGAACACGACACGGGTCGTCGTAAACAAAGCGATACCCCCACTGGTAGGATTCAAGAAAACAGATTCACCCGCAGAAGTTGTCACATCGTCAAAACGGGTAAAGTCGCAAGTAGCCGTCACCCACACCGGCAGATGCTTATAACTGGAATTATTGATATCGGTTTGTGTCCATACGCTTTCGTCCGCCCAATGGGTCGTACTGCCATGCCCCGTATAATTAATCAACAACTGACCACTTTTTAATAGTTTCTCAATCTCATTATGCACATCCGGATAAGTCCCGAGGCTGCTACGCTTATAAGCATCGAAATACACTTTATTAACTAGAAAACCGGGTTGCATCTCTTCAATGGCCTCAGCAAGCTGATCTGCCTGCTTCATATGATTCGTTGTGAAGCTATCCTCATTATTTCCATCATCCGCCACGAATGTCACGTTATTCTTCCAACTACCCGAATCCTTGTTCTCCATATAAGAAATCGTTTTATCCACCATCTGAGTCGCCTCCGTTACTGTACGGATTGGAAAGCGCCCGACACCCAGACACATCTTATCTCGGCTAAAATTACTGCCGGAATTATCCTCTAAAAACGCAAAATAATCATCTGTCGCATAAGAGTAGACATTCAATGACTCTTGAGACTGGAAAGTCAGGAGCATATTACTCCGCGAAACACCTTGAACCTCACCGCTTATCCCCCGATTATCATAGATCCCGTCTCCGAAAAGCAATAAATATTTTGGAGGATTACCCAAAGAAGAACTACGATCGTAAAACATCTTCATCAAACGACGATATGCCGTCGCATCTGGAGTTCCACTAGAGAACTCATTATAAATCGCCTCTGGAGTTACGACTTCAACAGTCAAGCCATCTTTCTCACGGTGCGCAACCGCCAAACGCTCCGCCTGCTGAACCAAAGACGGGGCCGATATAATAATCATATCCCTCTGTTCCAAACCATGCAGATTCGAGGAAGCGACTTCTCCCACGACTTCCGGAGAAGGAAATGTTTGATTGGTTTGAACCAACACAAACTCCCTCAATCTACCCGCTGGTATTGTAAATGAAAGTTCAGAACCATTCAGATCGGCTTCCACTCTCTTCACATTCAACGCATCGGTCACATCAAACACCAAGGTATTCGAATTCGCCTCGCTAATAACAAAGCGAGACGCATTTCCTACAGAAGTCAAGCTTCTGAAAAAAGTACAAGCCCCATAAGGGCGCAACGTACGGACAAATTGCATACGGATATAGTCCAAACGTACATTCGTATGTCCACTTGAACTATAGGAAACCACTACGTTATTTTTCTCACTTTTTGATCCCTTCCATAACGCGGTGGTTGTCCCGGGAATCGCCTTTGTATACGATCTGACATTCGAGCTTACTGTTTGGATAGAAGGTATGGTTATATCCAACAATTCGGAGTCATTGATACTTAAAGAAGCCGTACCGGAGCCAGAGTTAATTCTTGAGATAAAACGCATGGTCACCTTACCGTCCGCATCCGTAATCCCGGGAATAGAAGAAAAGGTAGAAATTGTACGAGGGCGTGCCCCACTAAAGTCCTCTCCAAAAAACTCCCGGCCGGATTGGTTTACGGAGACTAACTCTTGCTCATGCAATAGATAATCATCATAAGTCGTAATCCGAGTGGAAGCGCCACTCGCTTGAGCCACGGAAGTCATATCATTCGTCGGAGTGGCATCGGTCACAAAATAATAGCCATACAATGAATAAGGATTATTCGTATGCACGAATGTCTGGCTCGACGAGTCATACTCCCATTTAACCGGCCCTTTCCCGTAGAATAACAGGTAATCACTCCCACGCCAAACCGGTGTAGAAGGGACATCATCGATATATTCCTTACTGAAATCCTCATCCAAGGGCCATCCTCCATAGCCATGGACAGAGACTTTCGATGGGTCCGAGAAACCCATATTCTTCAAATCCGCATAGGATAATTTGTAGATTCCGGTCTTATCCACCCGGATCTTCACCCATTTCCCCTCCGATAACAGGGATTTAGAAGCATAACGGCTACCATCCGCCCATGTATATGAGCAAAGTAATAAACCTATAATGAATATATATATTAATCTTCTCATCTCACATAAAAATCCAGAAGCTTCCGCTCGCCAAGATATCCCTCCAGATGATCGTCGATCTTCACGGGACCTACGCCAGCAGGTGTTCCGGTATAAATCAAATCGCCTATTTTCAGCGTAAAGAAGCGACTTACGTACGCGATAATCTTATCTACCGAAAACAGCATATTCGAGGTATTGCCTTCCTGTACCTTCGAGCCATTGATATCCAGATGGAACGGAAGCCGGTTTACATCCCCCGCTTGCTCCAGCGGAATAAAGGTCCCGATCACAGCCGAATTATCAAACGCCTTACTAATCTCCCACGGTAGCCCTTGCGCACGCAATTTATTCTGCAAATCCCGTGCCGTGAAATCAATACCGACCGTAACCTCATTGTAATAACGATGAGCGAAACGCTCGGCTATATTTTTCCCCAAACGGTCTATCCGTACCACGATCTCCGTCTCATAATGAACTTCCGATGAAAAATCCGGAATAAAAAACGGTTTCCCATCTTTCAACAAAGAGGAGTCCGACTTCATAAAAATAGTAGGCTCTGATAATTCTAACGAATGATGCAGCTCTTTATTGTGAGCGGCATAGTTCATTCCAACGGCGATAATCTTCATATTTTAGTGATTCATTGAGTTCAATCGATTAAACATAACAGCTAAATGCGCATACATAGAAGTATTCTGGACTACGATATGTTCCGGCACCCGTATACGGAAGGGGGTAAAATTCCAAAGAGCCTTGATTCCTCCCTCGATAATCCGGTCTGTCACCTCCTGCGCTTTCTCCACCGGCACGGTGATCACCCCGATCGTCGCGCCATATTCTTTCTGCTTGACAGGAAAATCATCCATATGAAAAACGGGAATGCCATTGATCACGCTCCCGTCCAAATCCTCACGGACATCAAAGCCCGCCACGATCTCCAATCCATATTGACTCAGTCCGGTGTCATGCAACAAAGAAGCGCCCAGACTCCCTACCCCAAACAGAAATGCCTTATGCTGGGATGTAAAACCGAGGAAATCCTCCAGTACGTCAACCAACGCATTAATATCGTATCCCACTCTCGTCTTCCCGGAGATATTCACAAAAGAGAGGTCTTTAGCGACCTGACTAGGATCTACATTAATCTCCTTAGCGATCTGGGTAGATGAGATAAACGCTTCCCCTTTCCCTTTCATCAACTTTACGAACGCAAGATACCACGGCAACCTCCTTAACGTAGGTTCCGGCACTTTCCATGCCTGTTTTATATCATCGCTGGCCATTGTCTAATTCTCCTATTCATGTATAACATTCGTGCAAGCTTGCAAAAGTACAAAATTAAAGACATTCACCAAAAAAGACCGCGTTCATGAATAATTTACTCGTCCCAAAATAATAAGAGCGGAAATTCAGATCATCAGCAAAGACAAATACCGCCCCACTCTTATATTTCTTAGCGAACACAGCAGGCGTATTCCGCAATAAACTCTCATTTTTCTCCGAAAGAAATCCGGACAACAACGGTTTTTCCGTATAATGCAGAGGAGAGACGTAAGGATCGCTATCTTTCTCAAAAATCAAGTTTCCTTTTTTTAGAACCGCTATCTCCGGTTGTTCTAATCCCCAAGCCAACGGATGGGAGCTATCCAGAGAGCAACTCAAGATAACACCGCTGATGCTATTTCCTGCCGCCGCCTCTTTCTTCTCCGAGTAAGCCCGATAACGGGTAGAATCCTCTTTAAATGAAGCGTCTTTCACCGAGATCGGAAGAATCCCGGATTTATCAACCCAAGAGTAGGCCTTTCCCGAGGCGATCAACGTACCGCCATTCGCTACCCAATCCTTCAATGCCTTTTCCGACTCTTTCGTGAGATCCGGAATTCCATTCGCCAGAATAATCACATTATAACGGCTCAACTTCCGGGAGGTCAGCGTTGCGGTAGCCTCAATCAATGTCGGTCTCATCTGGAAACGTCGATCTAATAAAAACCACGCCTCACCGGAATCCGGAACTCCCATCGTACGTCCCACAAGAATGGCAACCTTCGGTAATTTCAACGCCGTATAAGCCGGGCTACCCAAATCCACGTCTTGCATCAATCCGGTTGTAGCCGCATAGATATCCACACCCGATTCTTTCGCCAGTTTAGACAATAGCTCATAAAGCTCATCGGAAGATACCGGTTGATTCCACGCAGATACCAAGATTGTACCGTACCCCATCTCTTTCTCTATATCTCCCGAACGGAAATGGAACGGGCGATTACTTGCTTGTACATGAATACCTTTCCGCAATAACTCATACATCACTTTCGGGGTATAGAACTCTACATTCGTAAAAAGGTATCCATAATCACTTTTACCGCCAATCATTTGACCGGGTACAAACCGATACTCCACAACCTGCTTACCGATGAAGCCATTCGTATTCTTCACTTGCGCGAATTCCAAATTAAACGCATAAGGGAAGGACCAAGTAGAGATATCATAGAAAGTACTATCCTCATAGCTTAGGCAATCTTCCATAATCGCACGGATCATCGTGTTATTTTTCTGATCCACAGGGATGATAAAGGCCTCATCCGCCTTAAACGTCTTCCCATCCACCGAGAAGTCTTTCGCCAAATGATATACGTTAATCCGGTGATGCCCCATATTCTCGATAAAATGATAGCCCACAGAGCGAGAGCCACGGGTATCGAAGACATATCCTTTTACCGGCTGCTTAGCGATATCCGCCTTGACATTCTTATAATAATCCCGTTGGTAAGCCAGTAATTTATCTTTTAGCCGATAGCCGGCAAGGATCGTACCATACGAACCGAATGCTTGGTTACGAATCGTCCACGCAAACGAGCGCACCCCATTACGAGTCTCCCGCAAATGCCCCCGGGACGTACCCTGCTCATAAAGCAAGCAAACCGATCCGTGAATATCACCATAGGCGGCTCCTTTGCCGTAGTAATAATCATCGTATCCCTCCTTTGAGTAATACAACGTACCGATCTTATCCAACTCCTTTGCGCAATAAGCCGATACTTCCGCCGTAAGCTCTTGATTTTGCCGAGGAGTCAACTGATGCGTACGCTTCGGATGCCCCGGACTGAAATAGTAAGGTCGATCAGCGCCTTGCTCATGTTGGTCGGCCAATACATTCGGCATCCATTTAAAATAGGTATTCACTCCTGTAATCCCTTCCGGGTGTTGCGCCATCAGCCAATCCCGGTTGCAATCCGCCCAATAATGATTCGTACGGCTAGAAGGCCATGGCTCTTGGAATTCCCGGGAATTAAGGTCACTTACGTCCGTTTGGCTACGGGTCGTATTCACCCAATTAGCGAACCGGTTTATGCCATCAGGATTAGCTCCCGGATATAGAACGATCACCGTATTTCTCAACAGGTCATCGATCTCATTACTTTGCGCCGCCGCCAAGAAGTAAGCGACAGCCAATGAAGCGTTCACGCCGGAAGGCTCATTTCCGTGGATACTATATACCAAGTTGACAACAACCGGCATTTTCCGTATATCCAGATCCGTGGAACGATCTACATCGGTCAAGGCCAAATGTTCCTCTCTAATCTTTTCTATATTTCGTTGGTTTTCCGGAGAGGTAATTACCGCCTCTATAAAAGGACGATGTTGATAAGTACGCCCTACTTCCCGCAAGGTCACCCGATCCGAGGCTTCAGCCAAAGCCTTCATATATTCAACGACTTGTCCCCAATCTGCATGTTGACGTCCCAATTGAAAACCTAAAACCGTTGCAGGTTCAGGGATATTCGAATCGTACTGATAATTGCCTTCCGGCAAGAAATAGGATAAATCATACGTTGTCTCCACCGCATTGGGTTGGGCGAAAAGGTCTACCGACACACAGATAAACAGCAAAGAGATAATGCAGCTAGCTTTCATCTTGACAAAGGATTTTTCATATAAACGATCATGTTCTTGCCAAAATTACGAATAATTGACAACATAAAAAAGCTCCGGCGGAAAATCCGACCGGAGCTTGTCTTTTCTTCCGGGTTCCATCCTCACGGAAGTACTGACGGAGAGCTTTAATTATTACCTTAGTCTGTTCTGCCTCACGGCTTACTTGGAGACGAATCTATGCACGGGAATTTTAGAATTATAATATCATAATCTATTTACACGGATTATTTAACAACTGTCTTAATCACATTCTCACCTTCTACAACTACGCTACCTGCAGATACTGCGATTCTACCGTTATCGGAAGTAAAAACTGTCTCTACGATCCTTTTTCCCGTATAAACCTAGGAGGCATTCGAATCTTTTGTATTTTTACGCAAAAGTTTCGAGGTATCCAAAACCATAGCAAAGATTTAGATATCACCCACTTTTAACTAAAGTGTTCACACAAAAACTTCAATTATGACAAAGAAAGAAGCTATCAAGATTTTCGAAGAAAAAAAAGTACGTACAGTCTGGAACGATGAAACAGAGGAATGGTTTTTCTCTATAGTAGACGTTGTAAGTATCCTCACCGAAAGTGTGGATGGAAGGAAATATTGGAATAAACTCAAACAAAGGCTAAAAGCTGAAGGTAGTGAGTTGGTGACAAATTGTCACCAACTGAAATTACCTTCTACCGACGGGAAATACTACAAAACCGACGTAGCTACGACAGAACAGCTGTTCCGGCTTATCCAATCCATCCCGTCCCCTAAAGCAGAACCTTTCAAGCTATGGATGGCCCAAGTGGCAAAAGAGCGATTGGATGAAATGCAAGACCCCGAGTTAACGATAGATCGAGCCATGAGGGAATATAAAGCGTTGGGCTACTCGGATAACTGGATTAATCAACGCCTTAAAAGCATCGAGATACGCAAGGACCTAACCGACGAATGGAAACGGCACGGACTACAAGAGGGTATTCAGTTCGCTACCCTTACAGATATCATCTATCAAACGTGGGCCGGTAAAACTTCCAAAGAATATAAACAATTCAAAGGTCTGAAAAAAGAGAGCCTACGAGACAATATGACCAATACGGAACTTGCTCTTAATATGCTTGCCGAAGCAGCTACCACTGAATTGTCCAAAGAAAAGAATCCGCAACATCTCGAAGAACACGAAGTTATCGCCAAACAAGGAGGAAAAGCAGCAGAGGCCGCCCGCAAACAACTTGAAAGCGATTTAGGCCACTCGGTAATCTCTCCCCTCAACGCTAGAACCGGATTGAGACTTAAAGATAAAAACGACAAAGAATAGGCAAAAAGCCCCGATCGAGAAACCGACCGGGGCTTATTCTTTTTCCGCTTTCTTGCCTCACGGAAATACTGACGGAGAGCTTTAATTTTTTACTTTAGTATTAATATCCCCGCATGTTCAACCTCTCGGTTTACTTGAAGACGAATCTCCGCACGGGAATTTTAGAATTATATATCTTTATTATTTAACTACCACCTTAACAGCTTCCTCACCATCAACAGCTACGGCTACGATACCAGCAGGTACGGCGATTGTAGCGTTATCAGATGTAAGAATAGTCTCAGCAACTACCTTACCTAAGATATTGGTGATTACTACAGACTTACCAGCTGCGCCTTGGATAGTCACGGCACCGTTAGTAGCTACTACAGATACGCCTTCTACGGATACCTCATCATTAGAAGTTACCATATCATCCTTTTCTGTCGGGCGAACAGCATTGAAGATCAAAGCACCGTCAGAACCAGTCTTAGCCGCATCAAATTTAGAATCACCACGAGTCAATACCAAGCAACCATTCTGCATCTTCAACCATGCGGCATATTCAGGAGCGATTGAGCTAGACTGAGCCTCTTGGAAGCCCTTTGTTGCTTTTCCGTCAGTAGAAACACCTGCTACTGTTGCATTTGTAGACTTATAGCCTGTTTTCTCATAGATGTTAGATTCGAACAAGAACTCATTGTTCACACCTTCACCTTCGCCTCCTTCAATATAAGCCTTGGCAGCCTCTAACGGATTTACATAACGGAATGACCAAGTTACGTTCTTGTGATTATCACCAGTTAAGTCAACAATGAAGCGCTCGCACTTCGTTGCCTTATAGTTAGCGAAGATCTCAGCGGTATCAATCTTAGCCGGTTCAACTTTCTCGAAACCATTCGTTAATACGACTAAAGAATCGCCAACCTTAATAGCTCTCACGAATCCTACGCGAGTGTAACCACCCTTGATATCCATGTATGGAGCTTCCATGTCATTAATCATAGCGGAGTCACCGAAACTTACCAAATACTTACCATACGTGAAGCCTAAGGTCTTGTGAGTAGCATGAACACATTCGTATGGATCCGTTGTCGGAGTTCCGTCCGGCTTGATGTGAGGACCAGCCTCAGTACAAGGATGAGTCACGATGTTCAAATCTTGATCTTGACGATCAACAGAGATCAAGTATTGTGGTTTGATATAACCTTTACCACGATTTACCCAAGCCGTATCAATATTGAACACCAACTTACCTTTTGCTTTATCCCGGTTCCAGATACCTGCGTAATCAACGGTTTCTGAAGTCAAGTTAGGATTCCACTCATCCATCAAGTATTCTTGACGGATCTTCTCAACGAAAATCAAGCTATCAGCAGCATCGTCGGCCTTCTCACCTATGACGGCATTGTTGAAACGGCGATACAACGGGGTCTTATCTGCTTCTACCGTGAAGGCAGATGTACGAGTCTCGTTCAAGATCTGAACTTTCAATACGGCGCTCTTACCGTCATCAGCAGTACCAACCTTATGAGTTGCCTTGTCAAACTCAGCACTTACGCTTTGGATGATAGCACCAGCCCACTTATAATTAGAAACTGAAACGTCTTGGCCTTGCGCATCTACATATTTCACAACTTCGCCTTTGTCATTCTTTACCTCGTAGGCATAGATAACTTTTCCATCAGAAGCTACCCATTTCGGAGCAGACTCTACAATCGCATAGAAATGTTTAGCATTATAATGATTATTTTCCTTGAAGAAGAATGTATCAACAACATAAGGAGTTACCTTATAATTATTAACACCCATAGAGTACTTCTCACCGTAAGCCTCAACCAAAGACTTCGCACCGTCTACAGTCTTGACTACATAGTTCGTTCTCTCCAAACGTGCGATGCCTAAACGAGCCAATGCTTTACCTTCCGGAGTATCCTTATCTTTACCGTAACCATAACCGTATCCGGCAGTAGAACCTTCTTCCAACATGTAGCGGCTTGCCGTTTCTTTCACATAGTTTACAGAATCCTTATCTGCTCCGTTGGCCATCCAATAGCTATCCGTAAACGGATTCAAATAGTTAAATACATACTTATTAACCAATAAAGAATCTGTCGGGATATAACGATAGCCTAATTTCTTATCACCTAAGATATTCTTATCCGTGATACGAGTGAAAGTAGCTTTATTCAAGACTTTATCAATAGTAGTACCCACTGCCGTACCTATGATATCACCATCCTCATTTAAGGTTAATTGAACAGAATTCGCATACAATTCGGGGAACTCACGGTTAACGAACTTTACAGGAGAAGTAGCCTTTGCCTTATCTGCCGTATAAACCTTTGTTACAACCCATTGATAAGCTGGCATGTGCATCGGATCTTGCTCATCCAAAGTAATCCATTGAGCCTTGTTCGCAGCATTGTTATCATTTAAGTGGATAGGAGCGGCCAAAACTTGTCCCTTATCATTCTTGATAATATACAAACCCTCGTCCAAGGATGTCTTGTTATTAGATGCGACACAACCATTAATACCGAAACTAATCTGTGTATTGATAGCCTTGGTACCGATCGTGACAATACGATCGGCTACCGTATAGTTTTGTAACTTAACGAATAATTGATCCGCATCGGAGTTTGCGTCTGCCGCCTGTTTGCCATCGCAATAAATATCATGGTAGTTTGAACCATATTTCACTTTGGTGGCATCTTTCCAATACCCTCTTTCAGCGGTAGGTTTCTGCGTATCCCTAACACGAGCTTCTTTTACTTGAATAAACAAGCTATCAGCAGAAGGACGATAAGTGAATAGGAACTTATGTTGCTGTGAAATATCATCCGCATCACCCGTTACCGTAAGCGCATCTGCATATTTCTCAACATTCGTATCAGACCATCCGAATTTCAAGAACTCGATACCCACACCGTTAGCGGCTGTATCGACCTTCAAGTAAGTCTTCTTATCTTTCTCGTCTTTCTTAACGACATAAACGAAATTCTTTCCATCAGCGGTTACACCATCGGCCACCTTTGCTTCAATTTGAGAAGCAGAGAATGGGTTGACATCCGCATTAGCATCCAAATGGAAATTCAATACGTCTTTGTTGTTTTTCAAATAAGCGTTGATCTCATTAGCGCTCAATACATAAGTACCGGCGTTCCAAACAGTAAATTTCAATGCATCTTGAGCGTCACCTGTTTTGTCCTCGGCATCAGAAGCCATTACTTTTTTAGCTTTAACCTCATCGCCTTCACCAAACAAAATATAAGCATAATCGGAATCGATGTAAGTAAACAACTCCTTTTCGGGTCTTAAACCACCCTTAGTTGGATCTTTCTCGTAACTACTCTTTGTCCAAGTTGAAGAAAAAGCCCAACCACCGAAAGAAGAACCTACATTGCTTGTCTCTGTATCAAATGCCAAAATAGCGCCAGTCTTCTTATTGATGAAATCGAAGATAGGGTTCTTTCCTTGGCTCTCTGTCTCAGTGATAGAGATACACCATAAAGAAGATTCAACATCCGTAAGATCAGAAGGAGCAACCAATTTGTACTTATCATTTTCCACGATAAGGACTTTGTCGTTTGCTTTCAATTGGAACATTCCTTTAGGAGTGGCAGACTCAAAATAGGGTACCGCCGCCGCCCCCACTCCTGAAATAGAAGTAAGAGCATCAATATGCTGAGCCTGTGCAGGAGTTTGAGCATTCAATGTGAATGCGGAAACCAGCAGACCAGCACACAAAAGTGTAGAAAACTTTTTGTTCATAATACTGAAATTAATATTAATACTAGTGTTTATTAAGATAATCAAATACTTAGTCCTATTAAACCGACCCCTAAACCATACAAAACGACTAGTCTAAACGATCGATTAAATCTTGCGTTTTTTTGATGCCTAAACGCACAGTTCGTTGAAGGAATCGCTTGTTTCGTAAAGGA
>NZ_QTMG01000027.1:0-26465 GCF_003635435.1 Parabacteroides sp. AF21-43
TTAAACAAAGATTCGCTCACCCCATTCACGTAAGCCGGGCAATCTTTATAGACAGGTTGCTTATGCATCGGTTTCCATACGGGGCGAGCCTCCACGCCCGCTCGATCCAACGCTATACGCATAGCCTCCACATTATCATTTGGCTGGCAGTCCGTTGTAGCCGTCCCAGCAGCGTGAATCACACCGGCGGCACCTCCTACGGCACCTGTTATCACCTGTTGGTAGGCATTCTCCTGCCCCCTCACTTTCAAATGCTCATCCAGCGTGATCGTACTTAGCCAAAAGTTACTGTCATAGTCACCCCCTTCCGGTTGCCGATGTACTGCGATACCCTCCACATCCGCAAGCAATTCCTCATAAAGAGCCTGCACGTGCTTATGATGAGCGATGTGATCATCGGCCACCGTCATCTGTCCCCGGCCAATACCCGCACAAATATTACTCATCCGATAATTATATCCGATCTCCTCATGCTGATAATAAGGATAACTCTCCCGCGCTTGCGTGGCATACCACATCACTCGCTGCCATTGCTCAGCGTCCGGACAAATCAGAGCACCACCACCCGAGGTCGTGATCATCTTGTTACCATTGAACGATAATACGCCATAACGCCCGAAGGTACCCAATGCCTGTCCCTTGTATTTAGAACCAAAGCCCTCCGCGGCATCCTCTATTACCGGAATATCATACCGATTAGCCACCTCCATAATTCGGTCGCAGTCATACGGCATACCATAAAGCGCCACCGGAATAATTGCTTTCGGTTTCTTACCCGTCTTACTGATACGATCCTTTATGGCCTCTTCCAATAGTTCCGGATCCATGTTCCATGTCTGCGGCTCACTGTCCACAAATACAGGTATAGCTCCCAAATAAGTGATCGGATGCGAGGAAGCACAGAAGGTAAAGCTCTGTACCAACACCTCATCACCCGGCTTCACACAACAGGCTATCAACGCTAAATGTACCGCTGCCGTACCCGCCGATAACACCACTACACGTTTATCCTCACCAACAAATTCCTCAAGATCCTTCTCGAATCCATTCACGTTGGGACCTAAAGGCACGACCCAATTCGTATCAAAGGCCTCTTTGATATACATTTGTTCTTTGCCGCTCATGTGGGCGAGGCAAAGGTAGATTGTACTTCTTTCCATAAAAAACACGATTTTGTTTACAAGAATTAGAAATCCACCTATACGCTTGAGTATAGGCATAAAAAGAGATCGCTCCGTATGAATTGCGAATCGACTATAACAAAAACAATACAATTATACTTTACTGAATATACTGTCCTTCAATCCTGTTATTGGAAATGTGCTTTACCTAATATCGATTCTTATTAACAGAGAAAAATACGACCCCTATTCTCAAAGTCCGTATGATTTCTTCATTTATTTTGAATACCACTTGAATAAACCTGTATCAAACTTTACAGGTGTTTCATGTCCTGGATATATAATATATCCTTCTAATGTTTTAAAGAAAGATTCTGATTTAATTTGTTCATCTATACTCGCACTTGGTAATTTAGTTACTGTCTTGATACCCGGTATAAGCGCATCACCTGTAAAAATCACATTATTGACGACCATACTAATAGAACCTTTAGAATGTCCAGGAGTTCTTAATATCATTATATTAAGGTTCCCACATGACATTAAATGTATATCCTTATCTATCACAACGTCAGCCTCTACAATCTCAAAAGCTTTTATATTATCATAAAAGACAGAGCAATTTCCTTTAGAACTTTGAATAGCATCACTACACTCATACGCACAAACCAATTTAATATAGGGATATCTTTTTCTTAAACCGTTAACTCCCCAACAATGATCAAAATGCTCATGTGTCAATATGATAAACTCAGGATTAAGCTTATTGTGCGATATGAAATTAAGCAGATCATCATTATTTTCACTTCCCGGATCAATAATAACACACGGTAAATTTGTACCTACACCATCATAGAGAATAAAGCAATTAGATGACACAGGGCTATTAACAAATCTCTTAACATTCATTAACCTGTAACATTTGCGGTTCTACCACCATCGACTGTGATTTGTTGACCAGTAATCCAGCTTGCCTTATCGGAGAGCAAGAACAAAACGGCATCACTAATATTGGTAACTGTTCCGAGACCTAAAGGATAAGTTGAAGCCATACGGTCAATTAATTCCTGATCTTGATACATACACTCAGTCATACGAGTACGAACTCCACCTGGTAATACAGAATTAATACGGACTTTTGGCGCAAATTCCATAGCAAGAGAACGCATCAAACCATCAAGGCCAGCTTTTGCAGAGCCATATACACTAAATGCCTTTGCTCCGAAATTACTAATGTTGCTTGAGATGAATACTGCACTCTTTAATGTTTTATCATTTTGTTTCTTACCAGTAAGAACTTTTGCTATAAGGGCAGCAGAAATAATATTGATATTAAATGACTCTTGAAGTATTTCCTTTTTGACAATTTTCAGAGGGTACATCTTCATAAATCCTGCACAATGAACAAAGTAGGTAACCTTTACATTCTTTTCCTTTAGTAACTGAGTAAGAGAGTCTTCAATATTATCCACATCCGATAAATCGTAATTCCAAATAATGTGATCACCTTCATGGCATTTAGTCTTAACAGTATTAAGCCGCTCTACGTCTCTTCCATTCAGAATTACATTGCAAGTGGATGAGATATTGATTGCTATTTCTTCTCCTATCCCTGAAGAAGAACCTGTAATTAATATATATTCTCTTTCCATAAATTTCTATTGGGCTGTAAAACCACCATCAATACTTATTGTAGCACCAGTAGTCCATTTAGACATATCGCTAAATAAGAATGCAATACCATTAGCAATATCTTCTGGAGTGCCAAGCCCAAGAGGATGCATTGCATCCAGTTTCTCCATATAATCATTGTCAAATCTGAAAATATTCTCTGCCATCATTTTTGATTTAACAAAACCTGGAGCAATACAATTAACTCTAATCTTTTTAGGAGCCAATTCCATAGCAAGAGCCTTTGTTATTCCAATAATCGCAGATTTTGTCATCGCATAGGCCACATTAGCAGCAGAACCAACAACTCCATAAACTGAAGAGATCATTACTATTGAACCCGATTCGCCAGCGTATACTTTTTTAGAATTAAACACTTTAGCTAATTCAATAGCCGCAAACTGATTAACTTTATAAAGAAGTTCTGCTTTTTCTTCTTTTACACCTTTTAAAGGCGTAATATAAGGAATACCAGCAATATGAGCGAAACCATTGATTAAACCGAATTCAGCTACGGCTCTCTCTATTGTTGGTTTTATAGATTTAATATCTGACAGATCTAATGGAAGTACATAATACTTATTTTCTAGCATTTCAGCAGTAACATTCAATCCTTGCTCATCGATGTCTACCAAAATAAGTTCTGCCCCCAATTTAGAAAGGACAATGCTAGTTTCTCGCCCCATCCCAGAAGCTGCTCCTGTAATCAGGTACTTTTTTCCTATTAATGATAATGGATTATACATAGTTAGAATTCAATTATGTTACAGAAATCTAAATTACCTATATTCATTAAAGCACTACTCCACGTAAGACCAACTCCGAAACCAGCCACACAAATAGATTTAGTTTCTGATTTAAGAGTTTCACCAAGATTAAATGTAATGTTCAGTGGAACAGTCACACTGCTTGAATTTCCGAAGTTTTCTACAATGTTAGCAGGCATTTTTTCATAAGGTATCTTAAGAGCATCTGCAACCTTATTAAGCATGAACTTATTTGGTTGATGGAACATAAAGAAATCTACATCCTCAACATTCTTTGACGTAAGTTCCATAAGGTGATTAATCATCGGTGGCACTTCGCGCTGGACAAAGTTAAACACCTGATCACCTTCCATTACAAGATTATCTAAAGATCTGAAATTACCGGCCTCGTCTTCAACCATCTTAGCAGTTTCCTCTGAATGAGGTAAACGAGCACCACCCGCAGGGATACGAAGAGCAAATACTCCTTTTCCATCCATATTCAAAGTTACATGAATTGGTATTGTATCATCTGATTTTTCAACAATAGTGATAGCTGCGGCATCTCCTATTAATGGGAAACTATTTCGATCTTGCTTTGACACCTTATGACTAAGCACATCCGCATTCAAAAGTATTACTTTATTGATACTCTCTTGCTCAAGCAGCATAAAAGCCTGAATCAAGCCTAACTCAAAGCCCGCACATCCCTGATTTATATCCATACAAACCATATCAGTCTTCATATCAAAATGACCTTGAATGACATTTGACGTTGGAGGCATGATATAGTCGGCGCTTTGAGATACAAACAACAAAGCATCAATACTATCTTTATTAAGAAAATTATTATCAAATAGATATTGCAGTCCATGCATACAGAAATCAGCGGATGTTTGATGGTCAAGAGCTATTCTGTGCTGTTTGTAACCCATTACAAGAGCCAACTTCTTTGACTTAGCAGGTGAGAAATTATAGTTTGCCATCTCTTCCTCAAAAGAAACAACCTTCTGAGGAACAATAGACAAAATACCTGTAATTTTTTTATTCTTAAAGAGTAAATCCATTATTCAACTCCGTTTTTCTTCAACAAAGCTATAATATTCTCAATAGAAGAAAAATTGTCCGGAAGAATATCCATACCATTAATAGAGATGCCAAAAGTCTCATCAAGAGAACTTACAAGGCTTACTACGTCAAATGAGTCCAACATACCTTCTTCTATGAAATTCACATCTTTTGTAAAATCAAACTCCGGACGAATTTCACTAAGGATTGCAGTAATTTTAGCTTTCATTTTATTGATATTTAATTTCTTTATTTATGTATCTACATCAAGTAGGTTCTCTGGTTTAAAGCCATAATGCCCATACCTAACTATAGTATTATCATTAGTTTGATTATATATTATCTAGCCTTCGGACACTGTATCGATTACAATTGCACCGTCAGACGTTAAAAGCACCCCTCCCTGTTCATATTTATTAATAAATTCAAGAACGATTTCTGATGGCGATGCAATATGTGCATTCCATATAATATGGTTGTTCAATCGGGCTCCATAGTATGGTCTCGAAACACCTTGTATTAATCGCATTACTTCAATTGTAGTTCTAGAGAGATCTATTTGACAATCTTCAATTTTAAGTTTACCATAGTATAAACCCTTTAAATGCGATTGCTTAATAGTTGGCGCTCCGGAAAGTATTTTATCGATTGCCTCAACCATAATGTATTCATAAATTTTTAGCCATTTTTTTTGTAAATCATAAACATAATCTGTCGGTAATAATTCAATTTCTTCTTGCAGTATAATATCTCCAGTATCAGTTCCTTCATCCACATAATGAACTGTTACGCCAGTCTTTGATTCACCATTGATTATTGGCCAGTGCTGAGGAGCCATTCCTCTGTATTCAGGCAATAAAGATGGATGTAAATTTATGAATCCCATTGGAGGAATATCAAGTAATTGCTTTTTTATCAATCTCTCAAAATGAGAAATGACACATAACTGAGGATTTGCCTCCTTCAAAACAGAGGCTGTTTGATCAGAGTTAATTTTTTTAGTGCGATAAAACCGTATACCGTTCCTATTACAGATTAACTCCAACCTCTTATATACTACATTATCATAATATGGTGTTACAACTAGGCATATCTCATGACCAGCCTTAATAAGAGAATTTAAGATCACTGTACTAAATGAATCCTCTCCGAAAAACGCAATCCTCAATTTATTATCCATTTACTAAATTTTTATAGTACAACCGGTCAATCTTTCCATTCGTATTTCTATGTATTTCGTCTAAACGGCAGAATACCGATGGAATCATGTATTTAGGCAAAGAATCCGATAAGGTCTTTCTAAATACAGCTGGAGATATTTCCTCTGGATGCTCATAGTAAAGAGTAATCTCTTTTTTGGCATAGTTATATACTACGCAACCATTCTTAATCAACTTAAGCGTATTAATGATCACATGTTCGATTTCTCCTAACTCAATTCTATAACCCATGTGCTTAACCAAGCTGTCTTTTCTTCCTTTGAAAACAATCTCACCAAGGTCATTAATATAAACAACGTCACCTGTACGATAAATTGTTTCAGGATATGAATTGTTTAAAGGATTTTGAACGAAAGCTGCTGCTGTCTTCACTGGGTTATTGTAATATCCCATTGCTAGAGATGTTCCACGAACGCAAAGTTCGCCTTCTCTATTACTTTCAGTAATACGCTTATTATCTTCATCTAGGATGAGAATGTCTGTATTCTTATATGCAAATCCGATAGGAATGGGCTCTTCATCCTTGATTTTTCTTCTAACAATGTAGAAGACACAATCCAATGTAATTTCGATTGGACCATAAAGGTTAGCAAAGATTACATGTGGAAGAGATTCTCTCCAAATGTTGAACTGCTTAGTCGGGAATACTTCACCCGCAAACCAAACGATCTTCAAGTCAGGTAATTCAATTTGAGAAAGAAGCCCCATATTAGCGATATTCACCATGATAGTCGGTACCCAGAAAATATAAGTAACCTTCTTTTCTTGAAGAATTTTCAAGATAGCCGCAGGGAATGCGGAAAGACTATCTGGAATCAATACGATAGTACTTGACTTCGACATCAATAGACAAAGTTCATATACATAGATATCAAATACGGCTGGAGATAGGGAACCTAATATTTCATCGTTTGTAAGAGGAAAAGCCTCTTCAGAACGAACCATGAAGTCAAAAAAACTCTTATGATTAAGCACTACCCCTTTAGGAGTACCTGTTGAGCCTGAAGTATTAATAATACAATAAGGATCTGAATCAATTAAAGTCGAAAGACGTCTCATTATTGTATCATAGTTATATTCTAATGCATTACTGATCTCATCAAGATTAATAATAGCAACATCAGCCGATACAATCTTTTCAATAGTCTTAACATGTACCGCATCTGTAATCACAGCTTGAGGTTTGATTAGAGTAAGAATGTTCTGAATACGAGTAGCCGGAGTTTTGATGTCTAGGTTCATATATGGGTTACCGCTATATGTGATACCTAAGTTTACCCATACTGTCCTAATTGACTTTGGTAAGAATACAGCTACTGGCGAACAAGTGATATCCTTATTATTGACAAGCACTTGTGCCAAACGTAAAGCATTCTCTTTCAAGAGGCCAAAGGTAATTGATTGTTGACCTTCCCACACAGCGACCTTTTCACTATGTTTTGTGACGGTCTCTTCGAAACACTCAATAAGATTGATTTTTTTCATTAAAACAAAGAGTTATTTCAACATAGAGTTTACTTTATCGAAAAGATTTCCAACAGTTACACACGAACGAAGAACTTCTGCATTAATTTGCACTCCGTACTCTTCATCAACCATTGAAATAATTAGAAGACCTGTAAGAGAACTCCACTCTTCAAGATTTCTAAAATTAGTCTCTGTCGTGAACACTTCAGCATCTGTTTCATCGAACTGAGCCGCAAAATTCTCAATAAACCCTTTAAGTTCCATAATTTCAATAATTTAAAATTAATTAATACTATATCTGCTTCGCAGGATTACCAAATACAGTAATACCAGGCTTTAAATCTCTAAGAACCACACTTCCTACACCAATCGTAACATCATCACCTATCGTCCTATGAATAATAACTCTAGCACCAGGTTGAATCATAACCCTTAGCCCGATCCTTGAGCCGCCAGCAACAAATGCAAATGGGCTAAAATGGCTATAGCTACTTATATGAACATCATGACCAACAGAAGAATATCCATCAAATGTCACAAAATCTCCTACTGTAACATCTTGTCCGATTAGAGTATTTGGCATCATAATACACCCTTTGCCCATCTTACAATTTAATCCTATCGTAGCTTTGGGATGTATCAGATTGATAAATTCCCCCCCCCTTTCAAGAATCATGTTCGTGCATTTTTCTTTAGTTTTAGGATTTCCTATAGCACATACAAAAGCGTCGTTTTCTTCAATCTCATAAGTGGATAATTTACCGATAATTTTAGGATAATTCGCATATCCATTTAAGGCCTCATTATTATCATCTAAAAAACCTTTAACAATAAAATCTGCTCCATTTTCAATACAAGCTAGTGCGATAGCATAACACTCTCTACCAAAACCACCAGCTCCAATTATTATAATATTCTTCATTTCTATTAATTATGTCCGTTAAAACCTTCCACAGTCGCTGATGTCGCAGAGTTGATATCCTCTCTAAATAATACTTTCTTTATAGTCAAGACTATAACTTTAAGGTCTATCACAAATGAGATATTATCAACATACCACACATCCAGCTCAAACTTCCTCGCCCACGAGATAGCATTACGACCATTCACTTGCGCCCAACCCGTAATACCCGGACGCACCTCATGGCGGCGTGCTTGCTCTTTGTTATACAAAGGAAGATATTGTATAAGTAACGGCCTCGGCCCAATCAACGCCATATCCCCTTTCAGCACGTTGATCAACTGGGGTAACTCGTCGAGAGAGGTGGAGCGGACAAGCTTACCTACTTTCGTAAGCCGAGCCGCATCGGACAGAAGATCGCCCTTGGAATCCCGCTCATCCGTCATCGTCTTGAACTTTATCACCCTAAAAATCTTACCGTCCTTACCCGGACGCTCTTGGAAGAAGAAGGCACCGGCGCCTTTGTTGGCGAAATGTAACCAAATGGCAATAAGTAAAAGGATCGGCCATAGGATAGCCAATGCAAGAAGTGATAAGGTGAAATCAATCACCCTCTTCCAGAAATGTTTATACATGATGAATTATTAAATAGGGTAACCGTACCAAAATTAATCTCTTAAAAATGACAATAAGCCTACTATTTAAAGGTCGTTATTTATAAATCAGTATATAATGAGAACACGTCTATCTGGAAACTGATTTCTATCCACAGTATTTTGAATTACTATTAATACTAATCGTACTGGGTCTTGTTCACTTTTGCTGATTTAACAATTTTGATAATACATTCATGGGAACCCGCTTTTAAGAAATACACAATATTTAGGACAGATCTAGGTGGATTAGCGACGCATTTAGTGGCAAAATACGAACACGGAGGTATTTGCTGTCGTACCGCAAGGTTCGCAGCAGCTCATCCCGAAGCCGCCGACTGGCTGGGGATATCAGAGTATACACTCATACTAGCCGGGGAAACCGGATGTGTATTGAAATATTTGTTGGCGTAGTGTCTCGGTGAGGCCTCAAAGTATTGGATGGGTCTCGTCGGGGCTATTTTTTGACATTTATGCTTCTTATCACAAGCACTTAAATCAAAATCGACTTCAAACTCACGACATAGCCGCTCTCAAATAATCGACAAAACATGATTGCGTTTACGGCACATATCCACTAAATGATCCATATAATGAAGTGAATGAACCTCCCTATCCAAATTTCAAGCATATTTAAATTTTCCAAACATACTCAACATCATACATCTTTCTTTTTTAAAGAAAAACAATACTAAAAGATACATAGAAGCACTTATAAATATTGAGATTATAGACCAAAGAAAAGATTCATATACACTCTGCATAATTAATATACAAATTATCATAAATACAGTTGCAATAAAAGGATTTAAAACATTTTTTATTGTATTTAAAGGTGTAATACCGCAAAGTATATTAGTAACAACAAGCATAGGAACTATTAAATCAAGCCGTACAAATGATCTCGCATAAACAAGTGCCCAAAAACCATATTTCACAGAAATTACACATATAGGGACCAGTACACACAAATCTACTAGCTGCATAATCAATGGCAAGTAAAATTTCCCCTTTGCCCGATAGACTTCACTATAGATACTCACAAAAAGAATCCTAACCACAGTTGTTATAGCCATAACACCTACAATATCAGCCGCTTCCATCCATGCGGATCCAAACAATATATTTGTTACAAAAGCACGATAGAAATATAAAATAGTCCCCAATGGCAGTAAAGCAAGTGCAAGTACATTCTGTGTATTTAAAAAAGTCTTATTAAACATCTCTTGATCATTTTGAAACCTTGACAATGCAGAAAACAGAACTGGTATCATTGCCGCTGTCACTATCGAAAAAAAAGAAAAAATCATAGATGAAGTGTTTTTATATAGTCCTAGATAATAATCTGACATATAATTAGCTATTAAGAACGAGTCAATCCATGCTGTTAACCAAATAGCAATTCCATCTAAAATAGTCCAAATTCCAAACTGTAACATATGGAATAAATATTGTTTAGAAAAAAACATAATTGGTAAAAATTTACCAACATAAAACAATAATAAAGATTGAATAAAAGATCCAATAATGCATCCTATTATCAATGCCCAATAACCAAATTCTAACAACGCAAGTGGTACCGTTATAAAGAGTGGCAATATCGAAGTAATAAATCGAACATAAAATAATTTTTTAAATTTAAGTTCTTTTTTTATCTTACAGCCTTGTATACCTATAATTCCATATAGAGGAATTGTCATGCCTGTAATTACAATAAGATATCCAAGTCCTTCATTTCCAACCAATCTAGCTATAGTTTGATTAAATATAACTAATACTCCCCATATGATAAATGAAAAAATAAGATTTGCCCAAAACGCAACGCTCATATATTCATATTCTTCTTTTATATTAGAAAAATTGTGCTGTATTAAAAATTTTTGAAAGCCAGATTCAACAAACACATCTGCAAAAGTTATTACCATTGTTATAGTGGCCATAATTCCAAATACATCTGGTGTAAAAATTCTTGCTAAAATCATATTTGTGACAGGTGGAATAATTTTAGATAAAATCTCTGTCACAATCGACCATTTTGCTGCAGTTACAATCTTTCCAAATATATTTTCCTCAAAAATCATATATGCTATTCTTTCTTTTTAATACTATTAACAAACCCAACATAATCAAACTGCTCATAGTATCTCTTCCCATATTTTTGATACTCAATAGTATTCCCCACACATTTCTCTCCTTCAAACCCCGAAATATACTTACACCACGGATAATTAATATGCTTATTGCTAAACATTATTTTTGGATAAGGAACCGTATCAAACTCACTCATATCTTCTAGTGTACAGTTTTGCTGATCTGTCATAATTACAAATATGTTATCATAACAAATCCTCTTTTTTCTTTTTTCCCAACAGATTTTAGCCTCATCAAATGTCTTATAGTGTAAAAAATGAATCAAAACATCATCTAACTTTCCTTGTGGATAATCGTTCATCAACGTAACATTTTCTAATTCCAAACTATTATAGTATCTCAAATTCTTGACATATCTTAAAAAATCCTTCGGATCAAAATAAAGATTAATAGTTGGAGAAAGAAAAGGAAGCCCCAAATCATGATACATCACCCCACCAATACAATTACAAGAAATAATCGAAATTCCCTTATTCTTCAACTTGTATCTAGAGTAAACACTCCAAATAAAATGAAGGATTTTATTATATAAAAGAATCATAAAATCTACAATTTTATTTGTTAATAATAGATCTATTTTTTACTCTAAAGTTCGTACTTTTTGAGATTAAAATCACACAACTCAAATAAATAATGGAGCCTAAAAACCATGCTTTAAATGAAGAATGACAACTTCCACGCATCATTGTAGTAAAAGCATTACATGAAGTAACGACAAAAGCAATAGCAATTCCATTATTTCTACCTATCTTATTATCAACTCTTGTAACAGCAGAAATAAAAAAACCTAATATAACCACATAGATAAATGCAAAATATTTACCACCATTAAGAAAAGCTTCTCCTACAAATGAAAATCCACTACCCCAAAGTATCTCAAGAAAATCTTGAGAAAACCAATTTTCAAGATAGGTAAATTTGATTCCAAAATCTTCCAACCAAAATGTCGCAGGCATCCCTATTATTGCAGCTAAATAAGTATTATAATTATTCCAAATATCAGATCCTTCTATTAGCAAAATAATAATTATAGACATATTCCCTCCCATTTCAAAGAATGCCGATACAAGAGGAAATTTCTCTAAAGAAACCACATCCAACATTTCATCAAAAGTAACTGATGACAAACTAGTATTTCTCAACTCTATCATTCCATAAACAAGATAAAGACCTAAAATAATAAAAACACTCCACTTAGCAATTATTTTAGCATTTATTGGTCTATAAAATTTGTGCTCTAGCCAAATTAACAAAATCAACTTATAAAGCCAGTTCCCTCGTTCTCCTGAAATAAAATATAAAATCATATACACTCCAAAAATAATATACACATTCCTCCGAGTGCTTTTTGCATAATTACTCCCAATAAGCAACCCCACCAATACAGGGAAAAATATATATTCAACTTGAGTCAACCACCCCCCTGCTATATTATAATCACCATAATATAGAGCCGCATAGCCATGGGTAAATGAGATAACTAACGCTTGGAATATTCTATAAAAAGTCAATGGAACGACTAAGAATGAGACATATTTTGAGAATCGATACAAAACTTTCATCTCCTTTGCGTCAGAGATCCTATGACGCTCTTTTTTACTTATCACACTATTAGCAAAAAGCGCACCACATAGAAAAAACGCCATCATCACTATCGTGAACATTTGTCCATTCATTATTTCACTTGGGGTAGGCATACGATAATTACTATATAATTCACCTGTGCCTATTTCAGTATCAGTATGTATACCCAACGACCACATGATGCACTGCCCCCAATTAAATAAAGCCATAAATAAAGCTAAAATATTAAATGGAGTGAATATTTCATGGTTTGATTTATAATATATATAGCAATATGAGATAAGAACAAGATTCCCAAGCCATGATAAAGAAAATAAGCCAATTTCTGATCCTAAGAGAGTCGCATTGATCATAAAAACCACAGGAAAATATAACCATAGGTTCAACATCAGAAATATAACAGACGCATTAAGTTTCTTTACACTTACCAATGCTTTCATTGTAGTACATCGCCTCCATCAATCACACGTTTCCACATCAACCCTATATTTTCAACACTCAAATCCCTTCTAATATTTATAGCTCTTCTTCCTAAGCTCTCCGCATATTCTGGTCTTTCTATCATTGCTGTCAACGCTTCTGTTAATTTTTCCTCATCACCAACTGGAACGAGAAGCCCATTTATACCATGCTCTATATACATTTTAGCACCGCCAATAGGACAATCTGTCGCTACAACAGGAATCCCCATAGCTAGTGCCTCTAACATTCCATTTGAAATTCCCTCATAATTTGAAGACATGACATATATACTCGCATCTTTAATATGTTCATGAAGATTTTTTACGAAACCATGGAAAATAACTTTTTCTCCAATACCTAACATCTCCGTATACATTTTCAGTTCATCAAGGAGAATACCTTTACCGTAAATATCAAGAATATAATCTGGATATCTACAGCATATATTATAAAAACATTTTATTAGCAATGAGATATTTTTTTGCGGTTCTAACCTTGCTATTGTAACAATTCTTTTCCTCCTTACGCCCTCATACATATCGGGTAATACAGAGAGAGGATTCGGTATAACATTTGAGCGATTCTGTATACTTTTATTAAAATAAATCATAGCATCATGTGTTTGAAACACAAAATTATCACAACGCAAAAAACTATATAATAAATTACGAATCAACCGATTTAATTTCCCCAAAGGTTCTTTTGAAGGATCATTCCTCTCTGATAATATAATTTTTTTATTAAGACCTATACTCGCTATTAAAGTAGCAATATTAATAATTGAAAGAAAGGAGACAACCACATCTGCTTGCGCTCTTTTCATAATAGATCTTAGTTGTCTTATCCGTTCTATATTCCTTTGCACACCACGACCCTTAAATCGAAGAGGATAATAATGCGTTCTATTATCAAGAGGATAATCTATTTTATTATCAATGATAGTAGTAACAGAAACTTCGTAACCTTGTTTACAAAACCATGTAACCAACACCGATATAACACGTTCCGCTCCCCCATTAGTCATTGTTCCAATAACAAACAGTATTTTTTTCATAATCTATTCTTTAAACAGGAATGATACAATTTAACAGCATTAATTCTACTAATATTAAAAATCATCAATCGAATACGATCTTTGTATTTTATATATTTCAATTTTCTTACATATGGATACGTATCTTGAAACTCTTTCTCCACAATTTGATAATATTTATTTTTATCTATTACATTACTTTTCCATATATCATAATATAAATAAAAACTATTCATACACCTCCAATAATTCACATAAGGAACAAAAGAAGGAGCAAATTCATTTGTTCTATTTAGAACATAATTATATGCAAAAATAGAGTCTAATTTTTTCTCTGAAAAAGTTTTATTCATTATACTATCAGAACGATTTAAATAATAATAAAAAGCATCTTCTATACTTACAAAACACTTAATTTTGCACAATATATCGATCATAAACATATTATCTTCATTATTCTTACCCTCTACCATTCGAGTAGAACTAATTAGTTGCTTTTTAAATAATTTATTACATAACATTACCGGTATTTGCGATGCTGTAAAAAAACTTTCAATAACAGACTCATTCCTTAAACAACATTCTTTCACACAACTCTTTTTATATAAATTTCCATATTCGTCTACTCGAAATACCCCACATTGGACAATATCCGCATCCATATCCAGAGCTTTTCCTAACATTGCCTCAAACATTTTATCAGAAATATAATCATCACTATCAATAAAACTAATATATAACCCAGTAGCTATATCCAATCCCGCATTTCTAGCGGAACTCAACCCGCCATTTTTCTTATGAATAACCGTTATCCTATCATCAATTTTTTCATAATGATCACATATATTTCCACTATCATCAGTGGAACCATCATCCACCAAAATAATTTCCAAGTTAATGTATGTACTATTCCTAATTGACTCGATACATTTTCTTAAATATACAGAAACATTATAGACAGGTACTATCACACTAATCAACGGAGTATTTTCTGACAACATAATCTAGCCTTTTATTTTCCAACAATTATCAATATTTACTCGTTTTCTTTAGACTGTTTACTGCTCTTGATATTAATCTCATTATAATCCTCCTTATTAGTTTTAT
Source organism: Parabacteroides sp. AF21-43 (assembly GCF_003635435.1). Lineage (NCBI taxonomy): Bacteria > Pseudomonadati > Bacteroidota > Bacteroidia > Bacteroidales > Tannerellaceae > Parabacteroides > Parabacteroides sp. AF21-43. The sequence continues at coordinate 15,185 of NZ_QTMG01000027.1, forward strand.
TTCATTCATAACTAACATACAATACATAAAAGGTTTACCAATTAGCCCTAATTTATGCAGATCTCTAACATTTTCATTTCTACCTTTATGCATTAAAATAAAATTAGAAGATAATCCACTCTCTCCATAAAAGCTCTTTCCAATCCCTAGCTTTATAAGACTTTCAGCCATAATATAATAACTATCTTTTAATAAGAATTTTTGAAAGAAGTTGATATCCTCTCCATATCTCATCTTCTCATCAAACAGCCCTAATTCTATTCCTATTTCCTTTTTAAAAACAACGGAAGGTGTTGATGGCATATTACGATAACATAATTCTCTTGCATTCAATTTATATAACCCCTCTTTAGATTTTCCAAGAACACATAAAGGGAAGGTCGCTCCTAAAAAACATATTCCTTTTATCTTTTCTATAAAATAAAACTGTCTCTCTAGTTTATTCTCCACCCAAATGTCATCTGAATCCAACAATGCTATCCATTCAGCTTTACTTATTAGAATTCCTCGGTTTCTTGTGTATGAAACTCCTTTATTGGGATGAGATATCAACACAAAGTTAATGTACTGATATTTTCTCTCACATCCCAACATGTAGTCATTTACGATCTTTTCGGTTTGATCCTCAGAACCATCGTTTACAACTATTATCTCTTCTATCAAATCTATCCTCGTTTGCCTTAGAACCGAGTCTATTGTCGCAACAATTGTATTCTCACAATTATATGCAGGAATCACTACACTAAACATGACATCTTTTTAATTATCTCATCAAGGCATATATAATTCCCATCTGCCAGTATCTTTGCTATATTTCTTAATTATTCTGGCTGGGACTCCTACTACCATACATTCATCTGGTATATTTTTAGTAATAACAGAGTTTGCCCCCACAATACAACCATTACCTATAGTTACGCCAGAAAGAATCACTACTCCATTTCCAATCCAGCAATTATTGCCAATTTCAACACTTTGATAATAAATCTTACGTTCATTTGGCTTTGTCGTAGGACTATCCTGTCGCTCACCTACATATTTTCCATGACTAGTAGTTCCTATAAATACCCTTGAAGCTAATAAAACATCATCACCAATCGTCAACCCTCCTTGTCTTTCTAATTGACAGTTATCACCCATGGTAAAATTCTTTCCAAATATAATTTTTCCACCTACAATATCGGATCCAGCAGAAAGCCTACAATTATAACCGCAAGTAAATCCTTTAGACATAATGATATTTCTCTGATTCCTTGCATAGAATGGAAGCCTTACCAATCGAGCATTTTTCCATATTAATTTTGTATACATCAAAGCAATTATATTCTTTATATTCTCTCCAATACTATAAAAAAACATATTTTTCAAATTAATTTATCCAAAAAAGCAAGTCTATTTTCTATATTATATTCACTAATAAACTCATTAAACACTGACACCACCTTTGCTTTCCGATCTTCCATACTATTTAAAAAGTCAACAACTACACTTTCTTCAATATCTTCCATATTAATCCCTACCCCATATTTTTTCACAAACTCTCTAGTATCACCTGATATTGAATTAATAATAGGTATTCCCATTTGAAAATAATCGACACTCTTCATTGTCAAGCCAACTTCTATAGATGATTTATAAATATTTATTCCAAAATGACAATCTGCAAAAATTTTTTGTTTCTCAGTATCATCAAATATTTTTCCATAATATTCAACATCTACATCTTCTTTTTTTAAAGATTTTATATATTCATCTTTTTTCTCTCCATCTCCTATTATTTTGACTCGAACTAATTTTATTTTTTTCAAGACACGAACAATAGAGCATATTTTCTCTATATCTATTAAACTATTAATAGACCCTAAATAGCATAAATTTATCGAATCTTTATTTAATGCAACTTTATTGACTATTGGTAAAGTTTTTTTTATCAATCGTAACACATTCACTTTATCACTATCTACATATTTACTAAGTATTCTCATATAATACTCACATTCTAGTACTATACAATCTGCCTTATCTATATATAAATCTCTGTAATTTCTCCATACAGAAAAAGGATATGAATTTGTACAGTTTTTAGGAAAACTCTCAGGCCATAAATCTATAACATCAAAAACCAATCTAAATCCTTGCTTCTTCTTGAGGATTACAAGGCCTTTAACAAGCGAATTTGGAGGAACTAAACAATATACAAAATCTGGTTTCTTATTTTCTATAAAATACCGTATATTTCCTGTAAAACACCAATGAGACCATAGTCTTCTAATAGAAACATTCTTCTCATATTGCGGAACATGAATATATCTCAAATTTTTTACATAGTTCAAATGAGTATCATTTTTTTTAATACTATGATTAAAATCTGATATCAACACTAAAGTTGAGTATCCTCTATCCTGCAAATATTTATCTATATATTTCAATCGATTAACATACCAATCAAAACATGATATTAGAATAGCAGTTTTTTTTGTTTGGCATTTAAGTGTTTTAGCACTTAGATCTTCACAAGGATTTAAACACATAATAGAATCAAAAAATCTTACGATTAAAAGATATAACAATGGACTTTTGTTTGAATAATAGAAAATATCAATAGATATAGATATCCTATCATTTTCAATTATCAACCACTCCTCGCATATACTTAATATACCATTCCACCGTTTTTTTTACTCCTTCCATCATCAATGTACAGGGCTTATATCCTTGCTCACTTTGCAACAGTGCGGTATCAGCGTTCGTCTGATAGACATCGCCGGGTTGCATCGGAAGGAACTCTTTCTCCGCTTCATGACCACAGGCAATTTCAATGGCAGCGATGAAATCCATCAAACGCACGGGGTGTGAGTTACCGATATTATAGACCCGATAAGGAGCAGACGAGGTCGCAGGGTCGGGTTGTTCAGCTCTCCAATCGACATTTGGAGTGGCCGTATGATCTAATACCCGGATCACTCCCTCCACTATATCATCAATATAGGTGAAGTCCCTCAGCATATCACCATGGTTGAACACCTTGATGGGATGATGGTTCAAGATCGCATCCGTAAAAAGGAACGGAGACATATCCGGTCGTCCCCAAGGACCATACACTGTGAAGAAGCGTAATCCCGTAGTAGGAATGCCATACAGATGGCTGTAGGTATGCGCCATCAGCTCATTGCTTTTTTTAGTGGCCGCATAAAGACTCACTGGATGGGCAATGCTATCATGCTCACTAAAAGGGACCTTGCCATTCAATCCGTAAACACTACTGGATGAGGCATAGACCAAATGTTGTATACCATTGTGGCGACATCCTTCCAAAATATTCAAGAAGCCATCCACATTACTGCTTACATAGGCATACGGATTCTGGATGGAGTAACGTACTCCGGCCTGAGCTGCCAAATTGATTACTTTGTCAAACTTCTCATTCGCAAACAACATCTGTATGGCTTGCTTGTCCTCCAAGTTCATACGGATGAAACGGTAGAGAGGATATTTTACACTTCGCACAAATTTATACCAATCCACTTCCTCACGACCAATACCAGTCTCTGCCAAACGACCATACTTCAATTCAGGCGTATAGTAGTCGTTGACACTGTCGAGCCCAACGACTTCATCCCCTCGTTCCAGCAAACGCCTCACGGTATGGAAGCCTATGAACCCCGCCGCTCCAGTCACTAATACTTTCATAGCCTCTTTTTATCCTATTTTATAATAAGCGAAGCCATTCTCATGCATCTCCTCCGCATCGTAAATGTTACGGCCATCAATCACCACTCTATGGCTCATGGTCTTCGCCAAAACAGCCAAACTCGGCATACGGAACTCTTTCCACTCGGTAACCAGCAACAAGGCATCAGTATCGAGAGCCGCCTCATACATGTCCTTACAATAGGTTACGATATCACCAATACGGCGTTTGCATTCCGTCATGGAAATCGGGTCGTACACTTTCACCCTACAACCGGCTTTCTGAAGTTTATCAATCAACACTAATGCGGGAGCCTCACGCATATCATCCGTCTCCGGCTTAAAAGCCAACCCCCACAAAGTGATAGTCTTACCCTTCAATTGTCCCGCATAGTGTTTCATCAATTTATTAAAAAGGATGGATTTCTGCGACTCATTCACCTCTTCCACCGCTTTCAGAACCCGCATCGGGTAACCGCTTTTCTCGGCGGTCTTGATCAAGGCCTTCACGTCTTTCGGGAAACAACTACCCCCATAGCCACACCCAGCGTAGAGAAACTTTTTCCCGATACGGGTATCCGAGCCTATCCCCTTGCGTACCATGTTCACGTCCGCACCCACCAACTCACAGAGGTTGGCGATGTCATTCATAAAACTGATCCGGGTGGCCAACATGGAGTTGGCAGCATATTTAATCATCTCAGCACTGGGTATGTCCGTAAAAATCATACGCTCTCCACTTAGCATAAACGGTTTATAAAGACGGCTCATGATTTTCTTGGCCTGTTCACTCTCAGTGCCAACGACAACTCGGTCTGGTGTCATAAAATCTTTAATCGCAGTCCCTTCTTTCAAAAACTCGGGGTTGGAGGCCACATCAAACACTATATCTACGCCACGTTTCTCCAACTCAGCCCGTACAGTCTCCTTCACTTTTTGGGCCGTTCCTACCGGTACAGTAGATTTAGTAACTAATATGGTATATCTATGGATATTCTGCCCAAACGTCTTGGCTACAGCCAAGACATATTTCAAATCGGCACTACCATCCTCATCAGGAGGTGTGCCCACGGCACTGAACACCACTTCCACGTTGTCCAAACAACTGGACAAATCCGTAGTGAAATGTAATCGACCCGCCTCTACATTACGCTTTACCAACTCCTCTAAGCCAGGTTCATAGATAGGAATCTGTCCATCAAGCAAGAATTGGATCTTTTCTTCATTCACATCCACACAAGTCACGTCAATACCCATTTCGGCAAAACAAGTTCCGGATACCAAGCCTACGTAGCCAGTACCTACTATCGCTATGTTCATGTATTATAGATTTAATTTGATTCTTTAGTCTCGGAATAAGGCGTATAGCAAGCGCCCTATCACCTCCACCACACTAAATATCAACTAGATAGCTCACTAAGTTTTTTTTTTCGTTAAAAAGTGATTTTTTCTTATTATTGTACACAGTATGCTCCTAAAAGGAGGTCCGCATAGTCGAGTAAGTTAAGGATTTATATTTTTTTTACAATAAAAGTATCTTAAGTGCATGGCGCAAGTCACCTAACATACTTTTTTGCTCAGCTTTCATAAATTGAGTACTTACGAGATTACACATGCGAAGTACTACTTACCTAGCCCAAGGAGATATCTCCTCCGAACATAGAAGATATACTCCTTAGGCAAGGTTAGTATATATGTCTATCAAATCCAAAATTCGCCCTGAATCTTTTCATTTATACATAAATCAAATCTTTATTTATGGATTTTTCCATACGAGTTCCCGCAAATGGCTCTTTTTGTTCTAAAGACAAATGCATTAAAGAATAATTGAATCCTCCGAATGGATTGTTGAATAACTTAACGAATCGGTCTCGTAAGGAAAAAATAATTATCCGCATACTCCTCTATAGTGATGGCCGGATCAAACTCTATCAAGAGGTCAATATCGCTTTGCTCCGTGAACCGCAATGTGTTCACAGAACTGAGAGAGATGAAGCATACCCTCAACCTACTCACCGAGTTAAAAAGGCGCACTATAACACTAACAAATAGACATTTAAGTCTAAACAAACAAGCTTTATCATCCATTATCTCAGTGAACCGTAAACGGGAACTGAAGCCGTTAGTTATTCACTTGACAAGCCGCTAGTTATTCACTTAGGAAATGACTTAAACAAAACAACCGGAATGAAACCGAAAGCATCGGAAAGTGTGGATTTCGACTTCTATCCATATACGTTATAGTAATCGAATATATTCAGGATCGACCTCTACAGCAGCAACCAACAGACCTGGTATCTCTACGATCAAACGTTTCACACGGGAACCCCGTATAGAGAGTAAACGACCCTCGTAGCCATCCAATGGGCCACCCTCGATACGGATCATGCGACCGTACATCGCAGAAGTTAATTCTTCAACCAAGAAATAGCGTGGGGAATCATCGGAATGGACAGCACGGATAAAACGGTTCATCTCCGCATGGCCTACCGTCATCGGCTTACGGTAGCCACCACGCAAATAACGATATTGGAGGGTACTGATCTCTTCTACGATTGGATCCATACAGGTACGGGTAGTATGGGCAAAAAGTAAATCGTGCAGAAGAGGAACCTCCTCACGAATCCGCTTACCCTTCCTCTCGACCAACTGCCAACGCATAGGAGTGAAAACCTCTATGCCCTTTTCCTCCAGCAACCTATAGGCCGGGCGTTTAGCATTGGGACGGGTCAGGTCTCGCAATACGAACCAATTGTCTGTCAAAGGATGTTCCACAGGATGATGGATAATTCTTCTAGTCCTGAAAGGATATATATTCTATTAATATCCAATCAGTTACAAAATATAGTCTTATAAGTTGGAAGGCGTACTTGGCGAGTAGCATTCGTTTCACGTTGCAAATATAGGGAAAAATAACTAAACACAAGCAAACATTGGCTCTTGTTTGTGTTTGGTTATTTTTCACTACATTTGTGTTCGCTAAAAAAGGAGTAATTTAAAATGATCGATCAACCTACCATAGACCGGATATTGGATGCGGCGAACATCGTGGATGTTGTCTCTGAATTCGTGACTCTTCGGAAACGAGGGATCAACTATGTAGGATTATGCCCGTTTCATTCGGACAAATCACCGTCTTTTTACGTATCCCCCTCAAAGAATATCTGTAAGTGTTTCGCTTGCGGAGAAGGTGGAACCGCCGTTCACTTCATCATGAAACATGAGCAACTCAGCTATTTCGACGCTTTACGCTTTCTGGCGAAAAAATACAATATAGAGATACAGGAACGGGAACTTACCGAGAAAGAGAAACAAATCCGTAGCGACCGGGAAAGTATGCTTATCGTCAATAGTTGGGCGGGGCAATACTTCTCTACTTTATTACATGAGCATGTTGAAGGGAAAAGCGTAGGTATGCGCTACTTCGCCGAGCGAGGATTGAGGGAAGATATCATCCGTAAATTCCAGCTCGGGTATAGCTTGGACCAGCGGGATGCTTTATACAAAACCGCTATAAAAGCAGGTTATAAAAAGGAATTCCTCGAGAAAACCGGTTTAGTTATCACTTATGATAACGGAAACGTGAATGATCGTTTTCGAGGACGTGTTATCTTTCCCGTCCATACGTTAAGCGGAAAGGTCGTGGCATTCGGCGGACGTGTATTGAAAAAGGACGAGAAGACCGCAAAGTATGTAAACTCCCCCGAAAGCGAGATTTATCATAAAAGCAACGAGCTTTACGGCATCTATTTCGCCAAGCAAGCAATCATGAAACAGGATCGCTGTTTCTTGGTGGAAGGATATATGGACGTGATCGGTATGCACCAAGTGGGCGTAGAAAACGTGGTTGCCTCCTCGGGTACGGCGCTCACGCAAGGGCAAATCCGGCTCATACATCGTTTCACGAATAATATCACGGTATTATACGATGGAGACGCCGCCGGAATCAAAGCGGCCCTCCGGGGTATCGATATGTTATTGGAAGAAGGGATGAACGTCAAGGTCGTGCTTCTTCCGGCGGGAGAAGATCCGGACTCGTTTGCCCGTAGCCATAGCGCGAGCGAGTTCGCAGAGTTTATCAGCCAGAACGAGACGGATTTCATCCGTTTCAAGACAAAGTTACTATTGGCGGAAGCGGGGGGTGATCCGATCAAACGTTCCGCCCTGATCTCGGATATTATCCGTACGGTAGCGATTATACCTGATAATATCGCTCGCTCCGTGTATATCCGGGAATGTAGTACGACCATGGAGATAGACGAGCAAGTCTTACTCAACGAGGTCAATAAGATCCGTCTCAACAAGGAAGAGAACCAAGCGGCTAAATCCGTAAGGAATACACCGCCCGTTCAACCTCCAGCCAATACGATCCCTGAGTATCCGGATTTCCCCGGCTACCAACCGTATACACCGGAAGAGGCGAATACCCTTCCTCCGGAAAATATTCCGCCTCCACTGCCCGAGGACTATATTCCGGAAGAGGAAGCGGGTCCGCCCCCTACTCCTCCCTACGAGGTTCCGACGGCTCCCAACATACAGGTCCAACCGAAACGTTCTCCTTTTGAGGCTTATGAGTTGGCTCTTCTGCGCTATATCGTACGATATGGCGAACGTGTCCTCTATGACTACGTAGATGAGGAGACCAACGAGCATGTCATCATGAGGGTCGCCGATTATATCCGTTTCGATCTGGAACGTGATGACCTTACGTTTTATACGCCAGCCTTCAAACAAATGCTGGACGAAGCTGCTGAACATTGTCAAAACGAGGGCTTTATGGCCAGTCGTTATTTCCTTGCCCATCCGGACCCGAACATCAGCCGGCTTGCCGCCAACCTTATTAGCGATAAGTACCAGCTTAGTAAATATCATACGAAGTTCAGGGAACTAGAGCAAGAAGAAGATAAATTGGATTACTTGGTACCCCGGGAAATCTATTCCATGAAAGATGCCTATATCCTCTATAAGATAAAGGATATCCAAGCGAAAATCAAAGAGGCTCAAAACAAGGGAGACATGGAGCTGATCTTTGATTTAATGAAACAGAATGCCCACCTCAACGAGATCAAGAACGTGCTCTGCAAAGAGCTGGGTGAGCGTATCGTATTAAAAATGTAATAAAAAACATCTATGAATTTCCTTGAGACAGAAAACGTGGTAAAACAGTACGCCGGACATCTGGCACTAAACAAGGTGAGTATCCAAGTTCCTCAAGGAACTATCTTTGGATTACTGGGGCCTAACGGGGCGGGCAAGACGACCTTGATCCGGATCATCAACCGGATTACGGCACCGGATAGCGGAATCGTTCGCTTCAACGGCCATGAATCCAGCCCGGAAGACATCTACCAGATCGGTTACTTGCCGGAAGAGAGAGGGTTGTATAAAAAGATGAAAGTCGGGGAGCAGGCGATCTATCTGGCACAATTGAAAGGTCTCTCCTACCCAGAGGCACGCAGTCGTTTGACCCGTTGGTTCGAGAAATTTGACATCATGCCTTGGTGGAATCGCAAACTGGAAGAGCTGTCGAAAGGTATGCAGCAGAAAGTACAGTTCATCATTACCGTGATACACGAACCCGAGCTATTGATCTTTGACGAGCCATTTAGCGGATTCGATCCGGTCAACGCCGATCGCCTTAAACAAGAGATATTGGAATTGAAGGCGGCCGGACATACCATTATATTCTCAACTCACAACATGTCCTCCGTTGAGGAGATTTGTGACGAGATTGCTTTAATCAATCGCTCTGAGGTCGTCCTGTCCGGCAATGTCAAGGAGGTACGGGAACGGTTTAAGAGTAATACCTATATATTAAATGTACGCAAGGAGACTGGAGGTATTGAGGAGTTAAGGATACGCAAGGAAGAAAATATCAGTAACTCCGATTGGCTTACCCGGCTGGCGTCCCAATATGAGATTCTTTCCTTCACGGAGGAGATCCCTTCTATGAATGACATTTTTATCAACACCGTTTCCGGTACAAACACATCAAAGGTATGAGCAAAATTGGATTAATCATCAAACGGGAATATCTCCGGAGAGTAAGTAAAAAGTCATTTATCCTGCTCACGTTCCTCACACCGTTTCTATTCGCTGCACTTGCGTTCGTCCCCCTATGGCTCTCTTCCATCAAGGGAGATGAGGTTCATACAGTCGCCATACTCGACGCCACCGGCAAATACGCCCCGTTGTTCGAGGATACGGAAAGCTATCGTTTTATCAACGGCGACAAAGATATGGATAAGTACAGGCAAATGTCGGAAAAGGAGATATTCGCATTTCTCAACATCTCCGACGACTTGCAGAAAAATCCGAAAAACGCAACCCTCTATTCCAAGAAACAAATCCCGGCGGATTTGAGCCGACTCGTCAATATGACATTAAAGAAGCAGATAGAGAGTGACAAACTGGCAACATTCAATATCCCCAATCTACAAGAGATCATAAAAGAAAGTAAAGTAGATTTCAACATACAAACGATCAAATGGGGGGATGACGGAAGCGAAAAGCAATCCTCGTCCGTAGTGGCATCCATAACCGGAGTAATTTTCACCATGCTTATCTATATGTTCATCCTAATCTATGGAGGAATGGTCATGCAAGGGGTTATGGAAGAAAAGACGAACCGGATCATCGAGATTATGATCTCGTCCGTCAAACCTTTCGACTTAATGATGGGTAAAATTATAGGAATCGGTTTTGTCGGGCTTACGCAAGTATTCCTTTGGGCGGTTATGACCTTTATTCTCATCACCGGGGGAACTTTCTTTTTGGGAGGAGGTATGGAAAGCGAGATCTTGCAATCAAGCATGGCACTTAACACAACCCCTAACATGACGGCTATCGCAGCCCAGCAGCATGGAAATGAATGGATAGAGATGCTTCATACGATTAACTTCACCGAGATAGGCATCTTGTTTATCGCTTATTTCATAGGCGGCTACTTATTATATTCTTCTTTATTCGCCGCTATCGGATCAGCTGTAGACGGCCAAGAAGACACGCAACAATTCATGCTACCAGTCACGCTTCTTTTGGTTTTTGCCCTCTATGCGGGAATCTATAGCATGGAAAACCCTGACGGACCATTAGCTTTCTGGTGCTCCATGATCCCCTTCACCTCTCCGATCGTGATGATGGTCCGGGTGCCATTTGAGGTGCCTTTGTGGGAAATACTACTTTCTATTGGATTTTTGTATATATCATCCATCGGTTTCACTTGGTTTTCCGCCAAAATATACCGTGTAGGCATTCTCATGTATGGTAAGAAACCCAGTATAAAGGAGATGTCCAAATGGCTTCGTTACAAATAAAAACATGATATCTACAACAAAAAGCCTCGCTACTCTTATAGAATAACGAGGCTTTTTTTTATGTTGTTCTACCTGGATTCGAACCAGGACAAACAGGACCAGAATCTGTTGTGCTACCATTACACCATAGAACAATCTCTACAAAATTGTCAAGTAAACTTTAAACGTTGTTCTACCTGGATTCGAACCAGGACAAACAGGACCAGAATCTGTTGTGCTACCATTACACCATAGAACAATATTTAACAAATCACCAACTCTCTTGTTAGCGGATG
>NZ_QTMG01000027.1:26475-80206 GCF_003635435.1 Parabacteroides sp. AF21-43
ATTTAACAAATCACCAACTCTCTTGTTAGCGGATGCAAAGGTATATACTTTTTCAAAATTTGCAAATAAACCTTCGAAAAAAATGTCCAGAAAAAACACGTACGTCTTTCGGATAAAACACGTACATGTTTTCTCAAAAAGACGTACGTGTTTTTTTAAAAGCTTATAACGATCGAGGAGATAGTCTCAAACAAGGTATTACACATATATTAATGAAAGAAAAAGACGTATGTAACGAATTAAGAAGTATATTTGCGACTTGGAAAATTATATCAATAGAAATAAATGGATCAAACAAAAGAATTAGTAAAAACGATTGTTGAAGGCCTTCAAGAAAAAAGAGGCAAAAATATTGTAACAGTAGATTTAAGCCAGACTTCTGGTGCCATTTGTCAATATATGGTTATTTGTGAGGGAAACACTCCTACCCAAGTTTCAGCGTTATCTGATTCCGTATGGGATTTCGCACGCAAGAACGCGAACGAGAAACCATTATCCATTGACGGTACACAGGGCGCTCAATGGATCGGCATGGATTATGGCACGGTTCTTGTACATATATTCCTGCCGGAACAACGTGCATTTTATAACTTAGAGAACCTTTGGGCAGACTCGAAGGTTATACAAGTACCTAACATTGATTAAGCCGGCCTAAATATTTGATGATAATCTCTTATGGAAAATAAAAACGATATATTTAATAAAACACCGAAGGGCGGGAAACCTAAGATGTTCCGCTTTAATTTGTATTGGATGTACGGGTTGATCTTCATCATGCTTGTTGCCCTATACATGACAAATGATTCTTCGGGAGCGAAAGAGCTAGGCTGGACAGAGTTCCAGAAACTAGCGCAGGAAAACGTATTCGATAAAATGACAGTCTACAACAAGAAGAACTTGGTGGAGGCTACAGTGAAAAATGGAAAGACTGAACAGGTCTTTGGGAATATGGACGTTTCTAAAATCGGGGTTTCTCCGAAAGTATACGTAAAGATCCCGTCGGCCGACAAGTTTTCCGATTTCTATGACAAAGCGGTAGCCGATAGTCACATCGATACACAAGTCCGGTTCGAGGAAGGCGATGACGCTATCTGGAATTTCTTGGTTTCATTTGGCCCGATTATCTTATTGATCGGTGTATGGATGTTCTTGATGAGACGTATGTCCGGTGGTACCGGCGCAGGTCCGGGTGGCGTGTTCAGCGTTGGTAAGGCAAAAGCTCAGCTTTTTGATAAAGATAATGACCGTAAGGTGACATTCAAGGATGTCGCCGGATTGGCGGAAGCGAAACAAGAGGTAGAGGAAATCGTCTCTTTCTTAAAGAATCCGGAAAAATATACCGAATTAGGAGGTAAGATACCCAAAGGTGCATTATTGGTAGGCCCTCCGGGAACCGGTAAGACATTATTGGCGAAGGCTGTTGCCGGAGAAGCTAATGTGCCGTTTTTCTCCTTGTCTGGTTCTGATTTCGTGGAGATGTTTGTCGGTGTAGGCGCCTCCCGTGTGCGTGACTTATTCCGCCAAGCGAAGGAAAAATCTCCTTGTATCGTCTTTATCGATGAGATCGATGCGGTAGGCCGTGCCCGTGGGAAGAACGCGAATATGAATAGCAACGATGAGCGTGAGAACACGTTGAACCAGCTGTTGACCGAAATGGATGGTTTCGGCTCTAACAGTGGTGTTATTATCTTAGCCGCTACAAACCGTGCGGACATTTTGGATAAAGCGTTGTTGCGTGCCGGACGTTTTGACCGACAAATCCATGTTGAATTACCGGATTTGAATGAACGTAAAGAGATATTCGGGGTGCATTTGCGTCCGATCAAGATAGATGAAAGCGTAGACGCTGAGTTCTTAGCAAGGCAGACTCCGGGCTTCTCGGGTGCTGATATCGCTAATGTTTGTAATGAGGCCGCTTTGATCGCCGCCCGTAACGGAAAGAAATTCGTACAGAAAGAAGACTTCATGAATGCGGTAGACCGCATTGTCGGTGGTCTTGAAAAACGTTCGAAGATCACGACGGAGGAAGAACGTAAATGTATCGCAAACCATGAGGCCGGTCACGCTACGTTAAGTTGGTTGTTGGAACATGCCAATCCGCTGGTTAAGGTGACAATCGTTCCCCGTGGTAAGGCATTAGGTGCGGCATGGTATTTGCCGGAAGAGAGACAGATCACCACCCGCGAGCAATTACAGGATGAGATGTGCGCTACCTTAGGAGGACGTGCCGCAGAGGAATTAGTCTTGGGAAAAATATCCACAGGCGCATCCAACGATTTGGAACGTGTCACGAAACAAGCATATGCGATGGTCGTTTACTTCGGTATGAGCGATAAACTTCCAAACTTGAACTATTACGACTCCACCGGACAGGATTGGGGATTCACCAAGCCTTATAGTGAGGAGACCGCGAAATTGATCGATACGGAAGTACAGAAGATCATCAATGAGCAATACGACAGGGCAAAACGGATATTATCCGAGAATAAGGAAGGACATAGTAAACTTGCGCAGGTATTATTGGATCGTGAGGTAATCTACTCGGAAGATGTAGAGCATATCTTCGGGAAACGAGCCTGGATCTCCCGTTCCCAAGAGATTCTGGAGTTGCAGGAAAAGGCTAACGGAAAGAACAAGGAGAATGCGGATAAGGAGGCGGAAGCGGACGCAACAACGGAAAACGTAACCGATACTCCTACTGAAGAAAACAAGACAGGGAAAATAGCTTGACCAAAGTCAAGACATTCATAACAAGTAAGGCTGGGGCGTATCTTTGATCAAAAGTTACTATCCAGCCTTCCTTATTGCTGTATTATCAATTTATTAGTTATATTTGCAGCCAAAATTACAAACAAGCAAAAACACTATTGTTTTGAAAAATCTGATTACACGTGCATTGACTGGCATCATTTTCGTCGCGGTATTAGTCGGTGCGATCTATTTCCACTCCTATTATTTTCTTACGGTATTTGGACTCATTACCGGACTTTCTCTATGGGAGTTCTACGGATTGGTTAAACATTATGAGAATGCCGCCATCAAACGATTTGTCAGCTCCTTGGGGGGAGCCTACCTCTTCGCCGCCACATTCGGTTACGCCAATGGCTTGATTGGAGGCAATATATTTCTCCCCTATCTTTTATTCTTAATGTATACCATGATCACCGAGCTTTACGATAAAGCCAGTAATCCAATCAATAACTGGGCATTGACCTTATTCGGTCAAATCTATTGCGCAGGCTCTTTCTCTCTGCTAAACTTTATTACATCGGTACCTAATACGCCGGGCGAGATCGTACATATCCCCTATTTTGCCTTGGCTATTTTCGTTTTCGTATGGGTAAATGATACGGGAGCTTATCTAGTGGGATCTATGCTTGGAAAAAGAAGATTGTTCGAACGTATCTCTCCCAAGAAGTCCTGGGAAGGTTTTTACGGAGGGTTGGCATTCGTATTAATAACCTCCCAAATATTCGCTTGGTTCATGCCGGCCACAAACTGGTACACATGGCTTGGATTAGCCGGCACGATCGTAGTATTCGGGACTTGGGGCGACTTGATCGAATCTTTGATGAAACGTACGTTAGGCGTGAAAGATTCCGGGCATGTATTACCCGGACATGGAGGCATGCTGGATCGCTTCGATAGCGTAATGATGGCTATTCCGGCCGCTTATATCTATATCGAGTTATTTATTCGAAATTAAATGTCAGGATCACCATACGGGATGTAGCTTTCGATAAGGCATCCGTATATTTGATATTTGCTTGATCTACCAAGTCCGGACGATCTTTCTCCAATAGGTTAACCAATCCGAAACAGAATTTCAGCTCCGGGCATAACTTAAAGTAGGGTAGATAGATATCACATCCCAAGCCAAACTCAAATCCGAAGTCCGTGCTTTTCAATAGAATCGGATTACCTTTCTTACGGCCTATATCCACGGAGCCATAGATACCGCCGATCAAATAAGGACGGTAATTATTCAAGCGTAAAGCCGTATATTTAACGTCTAAGGGGAAATTCAGATAACTGGAACGAACGTTCGTGATGAATTCCTCTCCCGTAGCCTGTTCCCGAAACTTAAATTTCTTATCCCCGAAATGGATAGAAGGCGTGAAGCGTAAATTGAAATAAGGATTCATATACATATCTCCGATCACCCCGACACTAAAGCCGGGTGAGTAAGAAGGAATCTCCGCGAACCAAGTCTCTCCATTGGTCATGACACCGGTATGGGTCAATAACAAATCCTGCGAGTGAATACCCACATGAAACCCCAGATGAAGCCATTTCAAATCAGCGTACGGCTGATTCCTCACCCTTTCCTTTTGAGCCATGGCTCCCATGGTAGCCAAGCTTACCACATATAATATAAGTAATAATCGTCTCAAATCTCAACCTATTTTGTTTAATAACGAAAACCCGACAAAGATATTGCAAAAAAGAAGATTTTTGAAGAAAATAAGCCAGTAGATATTTTTTAAATAGAAAGAAAGCTATATTTTTGCACCTACTAATAGTTATCAATTTAAACGTTTAAAAAAATGGCTTACGTAATTAGCGATGATTGTATTGCATGCGGAACTTGTATTGATGAGTGTCCGGTAGGAGCAATTTCAGAAGGTGATAAATACAGCATCAACCCTGAAATGTGTACAGATTGTGGAACTTGCGCTGACGCATGTCCTACAGAGGCTATCCACCCGGCTGAATAATTCGCAGCAAAGAATAGGATTTTCCTTTGCGGAAAGCTCCTAACACATAACGGGCTGTTTCTCTCCATGAGTAAAACAGCCCGTTATCTTTTTCTCTTCGTGTTACATTAAAACTCAATATCCAACTTTATAGCACCGGAAGCCATATCCTCCTCCGAGGAATCGCCATGAATCGTTTCCTCCTCTTCAGGTTCCACCACGTCTTCCGCGGATTTCTTCAGATTTGAGTTCTTGATATAACTGATTACATCTTGCATTCCCTCCATAAACTTCTCAAAGTCCTCCTTATAAAGGAAAATCTTATGCTTCTCAAATGAGATTTGCAAACCATCCTTTGATTGAATTTTCTTACTTTCCGTAACGGCAACGAATAGGTCATCTTTCAAATTCCTCTTCACATCCAGATAATAAATCCGTTTTCCCGCTTTAATGGCTTTAGAGTATAGAATCTCCCTGTCGCCACCTTCAACATGTTTTTTATTCCTTGATTCTTCCATGACAGCTAACATTCGTTAAAAAACCACCCACTTTATATAACTTGCTTCAAATATGTGCATTTTTTTTTAATTAGCAACTATTTTAACGATCGAAAATACGCCCATTGAGGCTAAATTTGTAAAATATCATCTAACACATATAAAATTAAGTAAATCCGGATTCTTTTATGGAAAAAACGACTACCTTTGCAGCCTAATTTATAATAAGAAGTTCCTTCAAACGATGATCAACAGAATTTTAATCCGCATTAAAGTTTTACAGATAGTATACTCTTACTATCAAAACGGAAACGGTGACCTCAAAGTTGCGGAAAACGAATTGCTTTTCAGCCTTCAGAAGTCATATGACTTATATTATTATTTCTTACTCCTAATTATCGAAGTTACCAACCTGCAAAGAAGGATCCTTGACACCCGGAAGTGCAAATACATGCCTACCGATGAGGAGTTAAACCCGAATACACGCTTCGTAGACAATCGTTTTGTCGCTCAATTAGCGGAAAACGATACGTTGAAAAAGTATGTGGACGAGCAAGGTCTCTCATGGAGTAACGACGAGGAGTTTGTTAAAAACGTATTGGATACGATCTTAAGCTCTGAAATTTACGCCGAATACTTGAAAAACGAAGAAGACTCGTACGAGACGGATCGTGAGTTCTGGCGCCAGATCTTCAAGAAAGTAATCTGTGGGAACGAGATGATAGAGGAATATCTGGAAGACAAAAGCATCTACTGGAACGACGATATTGAGATCGTAGAGACTTTCGCCTTGAAGACTATCAAGAAATTCGAGGAGAAGAAAGGTAGTAAACAAGCCTTATTGCCAATGTTCAAGGATTTGGAAGACAAGGCTTTCGCAATCAAGTTATTTCGTCAAAGTTTGTTGAAAGGTAAGGAATATCGTGAACGCATCGACAAACATATGAAGAATTGGGAAACCGAACGTATCGCCAATATGGACTTGATCATCATGCAAGTCGCCTTAGCCGAGATTTTATCGTTCCCGACCATTCCCATCAACGTTACCTTAAATGAATATATCGATGCCGCAAAGTATTATAGTACACCTAAAAGCGGAACATTCATTAACGGAATTCTGGATTCAATAGTCAACGAATTAAAAAAAGAGAAGTTATTGCTCAAAGATTAATTATTATCATTACATTTGTGCATATCATTATTGATATTAACTTGTAAAACGATTATTATAGTATGAACTTACTCAGTATTTTACTTCAAGCTCCAGCTGGAGGAAGTCAGTGGTCCGGTATTTTGATGATGGTAGTTATCGTAGCTATCTTCTATTTCTTCATGATCCGTCCGCAACAAAAGAAACAAAAAGAAATCCAGAAATCACGTGAGGCGTTGAAAACAGGCGATAAAGTGATTACCGCCGGAGGTATCTATGGAAAGATCAAAGAGATCGGTGATACTTATATGCTAATCGAGGTAGCGGATGGAGTACGTATCCGTGTAGATAAAACTTCTATTTTCGCTTCAGCGGAAGACGCTCAGCAGCAGAAATAATCTAACTACAGAATATGTCACGACTTGAGAACATACAAAATTCCTTCAAGTCTATCCAAGCAAAGACTAAGGCTTTTTTCCACGGAGACAGATGGAAAGAGGTCTTGGTCTTTTTCTTTTTCGCCCTTTTGGCTTTCGGTTTCTGGCTACTCCAAAGCTTGCAGCAGGAATATGAGATAGAACTTGTTTTTCCGGTTAAGTATAAGAACGTACCTGCCGATATAGCGTTTAATGCCCCTGAGGTGGAAACGATTACCGCAAAGGTAAAAGACAAGGGTAGCGTTTTACTCAACTATACTTTTGGAAGATCGTTTGCTCCGATCGAAGTGAACATGAAGAATACGAAGGAGAAAAATGGTTCGGTTCAAGTAAGTAAAAGGCAGATCGAGAACGATATTCAAAAACAATTGATAGCCACTACGGCATTACAAAGTTTTGATCCGCAACAAATAGATATGGATTTCAGTCAGCGGGTCCATAAGGAAATACAGGTCGTTTTTAATGGTGATATTCATATGGAAGCCGGCTTTCAATTATCCGGGGATATCCAAATCAATCCCCAAAAGATCAACGCTTATGCCACCGCAGCGATCTTAGATACGTTGACCTCGGTCAAGACGGCTTTCACTGAAGTTAAAAAAGCGAATAAAAACATTACGAGAACCGTACAACTAATCAAAGTAGACGGCGTTAACTTCGATCCGGAAAACGTATCTATCACGATTCCGATAGAGGAGTACACGGAGAAGACATTGGAAATACCTGTCTCTTGCAGTCATATACCGCCACATTATACGGTACGTATGTTTCCGGCGGTCGTAAAAGTGACTTGCAGTGTGCCCTTGTCCCGATTCAAAGGACTTTCGGAAGATATGTTCTCGATTCATATACCTTTTGAGGATCTGGAGCAAAACGTATCTGGTACCCTACCCGTCAAACTCACCAAGAAACCAGACTGGGTACATACGGCAACCTTATTGCCAGATAAGGTAGAATTTATTTTGGAACACAACAATAAGCATGATTAAAATAGGCATTACAGGAGGGATCGGGAGCGGCAAATCCGTCGTAGCCTCTTTATTAGCGTTATCCGGTGTACCCGTATACATAGCGGACGAGGAAAGTAAATGGCTGACAAATAACTCCCCGGTTATCCGTGAGAAATTAACAGCCCTTTTCGGTCCGGAGATTTATACGAATGAGGGATTGAACAAGAAACTTCTAGCCTCCCACATCTTTAATAATCCGGAACAATTACAACAGGTCAACCAGATCATTCATCCTGAGGTAAACCGTCATTTCTCGGCTTGGGTAGAGAGACAGACTTCCCCTTTATGTGCCATCGAATCCGCCATATTATTCGAATCCGGTTTCTACAAAGTGGTAGACATAAGCTTGATGGTCTATGCCCCAAGAGAACTCCGCATCGAAAGAGCCTTGGGGAGGGACTCAACCTCGAGAGAAGAAATCGAACGCAGAATCAACAGCCAAATGTCGGACGAGGAAAAGAAAGATCGCTCCGATTACGTTATCTATAATGACAACAGACAGGCCCTTATACCGCAAGTAGGCAAACTGTTATGTTGGCTTCAATCCCAATAATCACCGATAGCGGGACGAGTGGCTTTTACAGCATCTTACCTTCATCATCCAATGAACTTAAAATACTTCGTCAACGAACCTAAGATACTTTGTCGATGCACCTAAGATACTTCTCCAACGAAGTTAACTGTCCTCATGACGGAAGAATTCCACTTTTTCTTATTACCTTTGTCACCTCGAAGTTTAACACTAATAGAAAATAAAAAACATTATGTTGAAGACTATTTTGTCTATTTCGGGAAAACCCGGTCTGTATAAACTGGTTTCCCATGGAAAAAACATGTTGATCGTTGAATCGCTGACTGATAACAAGAGAGTACCCGCATACGCAAAAGATAAAGTAATCTCATTAGGCGATATCGCAATCTATACGGATGAAACAGAAGTGCCTTTGCATGAGGTATTGACTAGCGTAAAGAATAAAGAAGAGGGAAAAGCCGCCTCTTTGGTACCTTCTAAAGCCACGACGGACCAATTGCGTGCGTACTTTGCCGAGGTATTGCCTAGCTATGATCGTGAGCGTGTTTATCCGAGCGACATCAAGAAACTACTCTCTTGGTATAACATCTTGATCAACGCAGGCATCACTGACTTTACCCCGGAAGATGCTCCGGCAGAAAAGGAAGCTGCTGAAAAAGAAGCAGAATAACAGCATACGACATAAAGATTAAAGAAAGGACCGTTCGATACCCATCGTCCGGTCCTTTTTTTAAACATACTTAAAGACTTTATTTTTCGCTATATTTGCATAATTCTAGATATCACTATTTATGAAAACAAAAACAGTTCTTCTCTTTCTTATCGTATTATTCTCAGGAATATGCCGGATACATGCGCAAGCCGATTTCTACTTGATGCAGGCATTAGGGAGTCGATATATCTACAACTCAGACTATTTTGAAGAGACCCGTGAAATGCAAGTCTATTTAAGCGGAGTAGATGGTAGCCTTAAAAGTGACTCTTTACTCGCTATTTATGTCTTAGACGCACAATATCCCCCCACATTCAATTTATTTTGTTCAACATTCGAGTTGACACATCCCAACATACCCTGTATTATTGTTGGAATATTTAATTCAAACAGGCAAAGTGAGCTGACCCCGCCTTTCACAGATTCCTTATCGGTAAAAAGATATGACAACCCGGGACATGGAAAAGAAATGCTCTCGTCATTAACGAATGAAATAATCCCTTTCATCCAAGAAAAATACCATGCGGGAAATAACAGGATTTTAGTCGGACATTCGTTGGGAGGGACATTCGTCACTTATGCGATGATGGAACACCCAGACTTATTTCCTTATATTATAGCCATATCACCGAACTATAAATACAGCGAAAATATGATGATTGATAGGTTACGAGTGTTCACGGAAACCTATCAAGGAGAAAAAAAATTATATATCTACCTAGCCAACGGAGACAAAGATAAAACAGAAGAAGACTTCAAGCCCATGATAAAAGAGGCTTGCTCCATCATCGAGAAAAATAATAGAATCGACCTACGATATGATTCTTTAAACATAAAGAAACACAGTCACACTATATTTGAAGGTTATTACAGAAGTCTCCTCTCGATAACACCTCTTCTCTAAAGTACTCTCGTAAGCTTGCGAGAGCACTTATGCAAAAATAGTCCATTATTTTAGGCTAAACCTCACATTGTCTAGGGCAGACAACTCCTCTATCTTTGCCAACAAATAATTCACTCTATTGACCTCATAAAATAAAGAGCAAAGATGGAAAGCACCAAGTATTATCTCGGTCTGGACGTTGGCGGTACCAATATGGTCGCTGGCGTAGTAGATGAGAATCACCAGATTATCGCAAAGGAGAGTATACCGACACAAGCCGGACGCACGATCGAGGAGATCACCACCGACATGGCGGAAGTCAGCAAAAAAGCGGTTCTCAAAGCAGGCTTGCAAATGGAAGACATCTCTTCTTGGGGCATCGGCATGCCTAGTTACGTAAATCCAAAGACGAACCTTTTGGTACATGCCAATTGTTTCGGATGGAAGAATGTCCCCATCTACGACTATTTAAAGAAGCATATCTCATTGCCTACTTATATAGCCAACGACGCCAATTGCGCGACCTATGGAGAGGTCTTGGCCGGATCGGCCAGCCAATATACCGACGCCATCATGCTTACGCTAGGAACGGGAGTTGGAGGCGGAATTATCATGGGTAAGAAGATTTATTCCGGATCCGATAATATGGGAGCCGAACTTGGACATACCAAATTGGTATACAATGGCGAACGCTGCACTTGCGGGCAAAAAGGCTGTTTGGAAGCTTATTGCTCATCCACCGCATTAATCCGTATCATGAAAGAGACCTTACAAAAGAATAAGGACACCTTGATATGGAAACTTTGCGGCGAAGACGAAAATAAAGTCAATGGAGAGATTCTTTTCGAGGCCGCTAAACAAGGGGATTCCCTCGCTAAACAGATCGTCGATGACTATATCAGTAGACTGGCCGCCGGAATCTCCACGTTCATAACCATCTTCCGTCCGCAAGTAATCATCTTAGGGGGGGGTATCGCACATGCAGGTGACCTGCTGTTGAAACCTTTAAACGAGAAACTACATACTTGTACCTTCGCCGCCGAGGAAATAGGTATCCCTCAAGTTATCCGTGCGGAATTAGGAAATGACGCCGGAATAATCGGCGCCGCGCTTTTAGAGAAAACGATGTAACGAAAAAAAATATGAAAACAAATAAGAAAGAACTTTTAGATTCATTCAAGGGAGGACTGATCGTATCCTGTCAAGTACAACACGATGATCCGACTTTTTCAGTAGACTTTGTCGTAAAAATGGCAAAAGCCGCCCAATGGGGAGGTGCCGTAGGCATCCGTGCCAACGACCCGGAGCAGATCAAGGCGATCAAAAAAGAGGTGGATTTGCCGGTAATCGGGCTTTGGAAAATCTGGCACGATGATACGGACGTATTTATCACTCCCACCCTAGAGGCCGCTAAAGCGGTATGGGAAGCCGGAGCCGAGATTATCGCCTTGGACTGTACGAGCCAAATCACTCATGAAGGCCGCCCGGCATACGAACTGCTACCGATCTTGAAAAAGGAAATTCCGGAAGCGATCATCTTCGCCGACGTATCCAATTATGAGGAAGCCGTACGTGCCGTAGAAATGGGAGCCTATATCGTTGGCCCTACCTTATATGGGTATACGGAAGCTACCAAACATATCGAGCAACCGGATTTACGGGAGTTCGCCCGTATGTGCCGTGACTTCAAGGGCAAGGCCTACGTCATTATGGAGGGGCATATCTACTCGCCGGAAGATGCCATGAAATGTATCTTCCTCGGAGCTCATTCCGTAGTAGTAGGCAGCGCGATCACCCGTCCGCACTTGATCACGAAACGTTTTACGGACTTACTAACCGGTTATCAAAATAATTGGCGGGAAGCCGAAAGAAGCAAACATTAAAAAATCATCTGCTTGTAGAGATAGGGCATGCCCCGTCTCTACACAATATTAACAACAATAATCATATGGCAAATTTCAATGTAGAAGGGGCGCAAAACGTAGAGATCAGCAAGAAATTACCTTGCGAGAAACCTCTGATCGTACAACTGGAGATCATGGAGCGGTATACGGCAGTCCATAAAGCCTGTGCCGCCCTACCCAAAGAGATACGTGAAGTGGAATGCCTGAAAGTTTTATACCCCACGCTATTTCGCAAGATCACGAATCAAGACTTGATCGCCGGACGTACGGACTTCCTACCGATCGGGTTCGGATGCGTAACTTCCTTAGGGGGTGTCGGGCATTATTGCGTATTCAAGAAACTCCGTGCCTTCCAGCAACAACTGGATGAAACTGAACGAAAACGGGTGGATGCGTTATATGATTATTGGTTGGATCACGATTTAAAGACCCAATTCAACAAGGAGGTCCTCACCGAGGATACATTGGGTATGTTCATCGACTGCGAATACCCGATGATCGCTACCGCACGTCTATCCGGAATGATGCTGGATTACCCGAAACTATTGGATAAGGGCATCGGTGGCCTTCGCTCTGATTTACAGGAGAAACTCAAAGAGCAACCCGATAATAACTTTTACAAAGCAGGCATCCAATGTCTGGATATTTTTGTAGATTGTGCTTCTCATCTCCAGCAAGACGCTAGAGAGCAAATGGCTTCAGCCAACATGAAAAGGCAAAAAGAATTAGAGCGTATCTGCCAAGCCCTAGAGAACATCAAGGAGAAGAAACCCGGTACGTTCCATGAAGCGATGCAGTTATTCTGGTTATTCGCTTTGTTGGCCGGTGTTATAAACTACGGTCGTCTGGATGATTATCTAGGCCCTTATTTAGTAGCCGATCTCAAGTCCGGGCGATTGACCGACGAAGAGGCATACCGATATATCCACTCGCTTTGGACCATGATTGAAAATCGCCGTACAACCGTAAACGGACGTATCATCGTAGGCGGTAAAGGACGCAAACATCCGAAAGAGGCCGACGTATTCCTGCATATCGCCATGAAAGTAGCGAAAAATTGCAGGTATGTAGAGCCACAATTCACCTTGCGTTTCGATAAAGATACCTCCGAGGAAATCTGGGACGAAGCGTTGGACGCTTTGGGTGCGGGAGCTACTTACCCGACCCTTTACAATGACGACGTAAACGTCCCGGCCGTCATGTACGGAATGCGTGTAGACGAGAAAGCAGCGGAACAATACGTGCCTTTCGGGTGTACCGAGTTCGTGATACAAGGACAAAGTACGGGTACGCCCAACATCTGCATCAATTTACTAAAACTACTTACGATTTATATGAATGATGGTATCGACCCGATTGACGGTAAACGTAAATCCGGGCCGGTACCTCTAAAGAAATTAGAGGAGTATCAGACATTCGAGGAATTCTATGACGGTTACAAGGCTTTACTCGATTATTATCTGGATCTGTCTGTCAAAGCCCAATACCATTCGTATGAGGTGATGAACCAGCACGTAAGTTTCTTGTTTACCAGCCTATTGACCGATGATTGCATCGCACGGGGAAAAGCGCTTTTGGACGGAGGCGTACGTTATCTAGGCGGGACAAACGAGACGTATGGCAATATCAACACTTCCGATTCCCTGTGGGTAATCCGGGATCTGGTATTCAATCAAAAAAAATACACGTTACGGCAATTGAATGATGCCATGCTAGCTAATTTTAACGGCTATGAGGCTTTACGAAAAGATTGCCTAAACTGTGATAAATATGGTAACGACCTTGAGACTGCCGATACGATGGCCAACGATTTGTACGAGTTCGTAGCGAAAGGCGTACGCAATCGCGGTATCGCCATCGGTATGCAATACTTCTTGATCGTTATCAGCAATAATCAATTAAACACGGAATGGGGAAACCGGACCGCCGCCTCACCCGACGGGCGATTATCGTGCATGTATATGAATCCTGCCAATAATCCGCAAGGGGGAGCGAATAAAAGCGGCCCCACGGCCATGCTGAATTCCTTGGCGAAGTTCGACGCCAAGTATCATGGAGGCTCGGTACAAAACATTAAGTTTTCTCCTTCCATGTTCAACGAGAACAGGGCTGTCATCAAGAGCCTGTTCAAGACTTATTTTGCGAAAGGGGGTTGCCATTTGATGGTGACTGTAGTAGATAAGGGAGTTTTAGAAGACGCGGTAGAGCACCCGGAAAATTACCCGGACCTAATCGTCCGGGTAAGCGGGTTCTCCGCGGTATTCGTCGATTTATCTCCCAATATTCAACAGGAACTTTTAAGCAGGGTATTATATGATGAATAAATATAAGGTTAGCGAGAATAGGTTATCAATCATGGAGATCGAACGGTTCGCCGTTCACGACGGCCCGGGCATCCGGACCGTCGTTTTCCTTCAAGGTTGTCCCCTACATTGTCCATGGTGCTCCAACCCGGAATCCCAGAAAAGGAAACCGCATCTGCTCCATATCAAGAATAAATGTATCGGATGCGGACGTTGCGAGGCGATTTGTACACGGGGAAATATCTCCATCCAAGATCATTATCCGGTATTTAATCGGCAGGCTTGTGTGGCGTGCAAGGCTTGCGAGCGTATATGCCCGCAGAACGCTATTAAGTTTGTCGGTGAATCAATTACCTCATCCGAGGTTATGGAAATCCTTTTACGTGACCGGGATTATTACCTGAATTCCGGTGGAGGGGTTACGTTTTCCGGAGGGGAAGCTTTCACGCAATTCGAGGGATTGATGGATTTGCTGATCCAATGCAAGAACGAGAAACTGCATACCTCCGTAGAGACTTGCGGGCAAGTGAATCTTGATAAGATAAAGCAAGCGCTTCCGCTTATCGATTTGTTCTTGTTCGATATCAAACATACGGACAAGGATTTACTTCAGAAAGAAACCGGAGCGAACTTGGATACGATCCTCACGAATTTACGGTATATATCCAGTAAGAGCGCTAATAAAGTAACGATCCGTGTACCGGTAATCCCCGGTTTCAATTTCAATGAGAATACGCTTCGGGAAATATTCATGCTGGCGAAAGAAAATCGTATCAAATGCGTACACCTGCTTCCCTACCATACATTGGGAAAAGATAAATACGAGCAATTAGGTCTCACCTATCCTTATCCCTGCGAGCAAATGCTAGCCAAAGAAGAGCTGTTCCCCTTTAAGGAGATGGGGGAAAAAATGGGTTTGGAAATACGAATCGGAGGATAAACTCCTCCCAATAAAATAGTATCTTCGCGCAAATCATCGTTTTATAAATCTTAGTAAGAGACATATGAAAACAGAAAAAGAGAAAGCGGCGGAAGGTCTATTATACAATGCGAATCATGATAGTGAGCTTCAAGATGAGATGAAAAGAGCGAAATGCGTCCTTTTCAAATACAACCAATTGCCCCCCGACCAAGAGGAAGAAAAAGATCGGATTCTAACCTCTTTTCTAGGCAAGAAAGGGAAGAACACCGTTATCCTATCCCCTTTCCAATGCGATTATGGCTATAATATCGAGATTGGGGATAATTTCTTCGCCAACGTGAATCTCGTTATCTTGGATGGAGCGAAAGTTCGTATCGGCAATAACGCATTCATCGCCCCGAACGTAGGCATCTATACCGCCGGCCACCCTTTTGACGTAAAGCAACGTAATGAGGGTTTGGAATACGCTTTTCCCGTGACCATCGGCGATAACGTATGGATCGGTGCGCAAGCCTGTATCCTTCCGGGGGTGACCATTGGCGATAACACGGTAATCGCCGGAGGTAGTGTCGTAACCAAAGATATTCCGGCCAATGTTATAGCTGCCGGCAATCCCTGCCGTGTAATCCGGGAAATAACGGAAGCCGACCGGAATAAATACCGCCAGCCCTAAGCTCCCGTTTAGGGTATCCCTAAGCCCTCGTTTAGGGCAGCCCTAAATTCCCGTTTAGGTTCATCGTAAATATCTCACTTCGGTAACGAGTGCCGGTAATCCTTGGGTGATGTCCCTACTATCTTCTTAAAGATACGGCTGAAATAGTAGGGATCGTCAAAGCCCAGTTTCAAGGCGACTTGATTGATCTTCATATTCGTATGTAATAATAGCTGGCAAGCCCGGTCTATTTTCATATGCAAGAAATAATTCATCGGAGCATAACCGGTTTCCTTGAAGAAAAGCCTGTACATATAAGATTCCGAATAGCCGAAATGAGAGGCCAATTCCTTTAATGTCAATTTATTTTCCAGATTCTCCGTCATGAAGTGGGTCGCCAAACTAATAAAGAACGTATTCTCCGCCTTGCTTTTGGAGAATTTAGCCTCCCTATACGTCTTCACATAGAGGAAAGAGGCGATCAAATGATTGAAACTTAAATTGACGTAATTAACCGTAGCCTCATCCGTCCCACTCTCCAACACATTCAATAGTTCATCAAAAAAAGCGATACGATCGCCGATACGGGAATTATCATCCATGTCGATCGGGATCACCCCTTGCAGTTGATCGCTGATATACTTCGCCTTTTTCCCTTTAAAATGTGCCCAATAAATATACCAAGGATCATGCTCGCTCGAACCATATTGATGGGGCTTCTCTGCCGGGAGGATGAAAAAATGATTCTCGGGTACGACATATCGTTTTCCATCCAACACGTACCAGCCCTCTCCTTTGGTGCAATAAATTAAAAGATACTCTCCACAACCGGACGCACGATCAATATAATGGTTTTCCGCCTTCGGAAAATACCCCATAGAGTGTACGACCAAGTCCGCGACCAACGGGTTGTTCAACGCTTGTTCTATAATGTAGAAAGGATAGACAATCAACCGCTGACCGGAAAAACCATGCTTTATTTTCGCCATAAACCAAAACTTTTAGATGGTTACTGAATAACGCAAAGATAATCCATTTTTTTTAGCTAGATACTCTATTATCCAAATCCTTTATGTGCAGTATTTTTGCCAATGAACAAATAAACCATATCAAATGGCGTTATCATAAGGAGATAATCAAACTAAATATTCTAACAGATGAAAAAGATCGTATCTATTTTTCTAGTAACCATTTACGGGATGTGTATGGTTGCATGTGGAAGTCGTTCCTCATCCACGGAAGTAAAAGATAATGTATTGACTGAGGAAGAAAAAGCGGAAGGCTATACCTTGTTATTCAATGGCAAGGATTTTACCGGTTGGAAAATGTTCAACGGGGGTGATGTCAAGGGATGGCAGGTAGAAGACGGGGTGATCGTCGGCTACGGAAACGGTGGTGACGTGATAGCGGATACTACGATCAAGGTAAGTACCGATATCGTTACCGTTAAGAATTACCATAATTTCCAGATCAAATGGGACTGGAAAATCGGAGCGCAAGGAAACTCCGGATTCTTATATCACGTACAAGAAGGACCTAAGTACAAAGCTCCTTTTGAAACCGGCCCGGAATACCAGTTGATCGATGACGATAACTATCCTTGGGTCAGCGAGACCGGAAAAGAGGGATTGGAAGACTGGCAGAAAACGGGTTGCAACTACGCTATGTATGTACCGGAAACCAAACAGGTGAACCCTCCGGGAGAATGGAACTCCTCTATGGTACTTTACAAGGATGGATATGTTGAGCACTGGCTGAACGGAGAAAAACTATTCTCTTTCCAAGAAGGGTCCGAAGATTGGAAGATGCGTCGTTATAGCGGTAAATGGGAAGCTTTCCCCGATTACGGTATCTCTACCACCGGTAAACTTTGTTTTCAGGACCATGGAAGTAAAGTATATTTCAAGAATGTGAAGATTAAGGATTTAGACTAATTGTATTAAGAAATCAATGCCATGAATAGAAAAGAATTCTTTAAAGTATCGGCCGCGGCAAGTCTCGCGTCACTACTATCACCCCTTTCCGCCTATGCGGAGAAATTCGAATCGGAAGATAAAAAGGTGAAAGTAGCCGTTATCGGTTGCGGAAGTGTATCTACCCAATATTTTCCCCATATATCGAAATGCCCGTATGTAGAAATCGTGGCTTGTTGCGATATCAAACCGGATCGTGCTCAAAAGGCGGCCCAGCAATATAATATACCTAAATGGTACAAGCATATCGATGATATGCTTAGCGGTTCCAAGTTCGACTTGATGCTTACATTGACCGATATGCAGGTTCACGGAGAGTTGAACCGTAAGGCTTTGATGGCAGGAAGAAATGTCTGGAGCGAGAAACCTTTGGCGAATTCCTATAAGGAAGGCAAAGAATTATACGATCTCGCTACTAGCAAGGGGCTTCGTATCTGGGGTGCGCCTGCCGTTGTAAACAGTCCTCAATTTGCCTTTATGGCCGAACAAATCAATAAAGGAACCCTAGGTAATCTGGCATGCGCGCACGGACATTACGGACATGAAGGTCCTTCTTGGTCCGCTTTCTTCTACGAACCGCTAGGTGGCAGTATGCCCGACTTAGGAGTTTATAATATCGCTACCCTAACCGGATTATTGGGACCGGCTAAATCCGTTGTTGCCATGACTACAATCGTAACCCCGGAGAGAACCGTAGACGATAAGGGCAAGATCAAAGTTCGAGAAGAAGATAATGCCATGATTATCATGGAACACGAAAAGGGAGTCCTTTCTCATATCGAGTGTGGTTTCAACTATTTCGATCCATACGGACATTTAGGTAAAGGACAGGAGAAAGCGACGATCTCCTTATACGGTTCACACGGCAATATGCATATGGTAGGTTACGACTGGGCACCGAACGGGGTGGACTTATCGACGATGGATCATCCGGTACCCCAGCGTTTCGTTCCGGACACCAATGGCTATGTTTGGCAAGAAGGTGCTTCCGATATCAGCAAACACATGGCATTAAACACGGAACCACGTATAAATGTCGAGCATGCGTTACACGTATTAGAGATTATCGAGGCCGCCCGAAAATCACAAGCTACAGGTCAACGCATCCAGCTTGTATCGAAGTTTCCTTGGCCGATGGTAAAATAAATTAAGAAGTCTTAGTAGTGAAAAGAACGGGACATTTAATATATTTGTTTCTGTAAATACCAGAGAAACATGAGGAAGATAAGTGAAATTTTATGCTGCGTAGCCATACTTTGTTGTGCATTGAGCGCATGTAGCGACAAGCCGGCAACGGTAAAAGTCAGTAGTTTCAATATTTGGTTGAATACCCTAGGGGGAAAGCTTCCCCCTAGCCAGACAGCGAAAGTGATCGAGGCTAGCCAGACGGATATCGTAGGAATCCAAGAAGGGCATATCTATGAAGAAGACGGCATCAAGCACGATCATGTACCGGAAATCGCGGAATCCCTAGGTTTCCACCTTTTCAACCAAGGGGAGGGACATTATATCTTATCTCGTTATCCGGTCGTCGACAGTACGGCTTCCCGCTACGGGGTGAAGATACAGGTAGGCAAAGACAAATTCTGCTGGATGTTTAATTGCCATCTATATTATAATCCCGTATCAGCCTTATCAATTGAATGGGATTCCTTATGGCGATTATCCGTTTATCGATACCGAGGAGGAAGCTGTCCGGTTCGCCAACGAGGCCCGGCGTGAAGAAGTAACTCGTTATCAAAAGGATATACAGCAAGTCATGAAAGAAGGTTATCCTGTCTTTTTAACAGGAGATTTTAACGAGCCTTCTTTCTTGGACTGGACACAACGGGCCGCCGATGCCGGTATCCACAAGATCAAGGTGGAGTGGCCGGCAACCAAGGCTTTCTCTGAGATCGGGATGAACGACTCCTACCGGACAATCCATCCGGACGAGGTCTCCACACCCGGCTATACATGGACTCCCGTTCCTAGCGAACAAGAAATACTAGACCGTCTGGATTTCGTACTATATTCCGGATGTAAGGTAACAGACTCATTTATCACAGGCGAAAGCGAGGCCACCTCGGACGTGGTAGTCTCCCCTTACCCTTCAGATCATAGAATGGTAACCTCCTGTTTCAATTTCTAACAGCAACTACTAAAAAACAAATTATACAACATGGAATCAAGAAGAGATTTTCTGAAAAAAGCAGCCGTAGCGGCAGCTGGTCTAACAATCGTTCCCTCTAAAACGATCGCTGGATTAGGCCATAAGGCACCAAGTGATACAATGAATATTGTCGGTATCGGTATCGGTGGTAAAGGCCACCCGAACTTGGTCGGCATGAAAACCGAGAACATCATCGGGCTTTGCGATATCGACTGGAAATACGCGAAGAACTGCTTCGAGGAATTCCCGGACGCTAAACGTTATTGGGACTGGCGGAAGATGTTCGATGAGTTGGGCGACCAGATCGACGGTGTCATGGTAGCTACTCCGGACCATACTCATGCCACGATCGCGGCCACGGCCTTGACAATGGGTAAACACGTATATTGCCAAAAGCCGCTTACCCACTCTGTTTACGAGAGCCGTTTATTGACAAAACTCGCCGCTAAATATAAGGTAGCGACCCAGATGGGTAACCAAGGGAACTCCGGCGATGGTGTCCGTCAATTATGCGAATGGATCTGGAACGGAGAGATCGGTGAAGTAAAAGAAGTACACGCATGGACCAACCGTCCGATCTGGCCGCAAGGATTACAGCGCCCAACCGAAAAACAACGTTGTCCGAAGACGATGAATTGGGACTTATTTATCGGCCCGGCCGCCATGCGTCCGTTCCATGAGATCTACACCCCTTGGAACTGGCGTGGATGGTGGGATTTCGGAACCGGAGCTTTCGGAGATATGGCTTGCCACGTACTCGACCCGGTTTACCAATCCTTGAAGTTAGGTTATCCGGATCGTGTACAAGGCCGTTCTACCCAGATCAATACGGAATCCGCTCCTCAATCGGAGGTGGTAGAATTCCGCTTCCCGGCTCGTGACAATCTTCCAAAGGTAGCCTTGCCGGAAGTGAAAGTATATTGGTACGATGGCGGTATGCTTCCTCAGCGTCCGGACTTATTACCGGATGGTGTAGATATGATGCGTGACGGTTTGGGTGGATGTATCTTCGTAGGTACTAAAGACACGTTGATCTGCGATTGCGGAGGTTTCAACTCCCGGTTATTATCCGGCCGTGTACCTCAAGTAACCCCCTATTTGCGCCGTATCCCGAACGCTACCGGATACTTTGACGGTTTCCATGAGCAAGACTGGATCCGTGCTTGTAAAGAATCGCCGGAGAACCGTGTGGAAGGAACTTCCAACTTCGCTTATTCCGGACCATTCAACGAGATGGTGCTATTGGGTGTATTAGCGATCCGTCTGCAAGGCTTGAACAAGAAATTGATGTGGGACGCCCAAAACATGCGTTTCACCAATATATCCTCTTCCGACGTATTGAAGATCGTAACCAGCGATGATTTCAAGGTGATAGACGGTCACCCCTATTTCGATACGAAATACGCGGAGTTCAATGCGCTAGAGGCTGCCAACGAATATATCAGACATACCTATCGTGAAGGCTGGAGCCTTCCGGAAATGCCGGTATAAGTATGAAACGATATATTATATTAGCACTATGTACGGTCATGCTCCTTGGGCAGGCCGTACAGCTGGCGGCGCAAAAAGCGGACTGGAAGGTGGGTATACAGACTTGGACTTTCCACAATCTTACGTTGATGGAGACCTTGGATAAGACCCAACAACTGGGCATGGGGTATGCGGAGGCTTTCTTTTTCCAAGAATTGGGCGCTCCGTTCCCAAAAGAGACGTATTTAAATTACGACTTGAGCGATGACGACTGCGCTTTATTACGCCATGAGTTCAAGAAAAGGGGAATCAAGCCGATCGCCTTTGGTGTAGCCTCTTATGGGACTAACGAGGAATGGGATAAGTTCTTCGCGTTCGCTCATAAAATAGGCGCGCATATCGTGACTGTCGAACCGGAGTTAAACCAGTTAGACTACATCGAATCCCTCGCCAAGAAGTACGATATGGAGGTAGCGATCCATAACCATCCGAGTCCATGCATTTACGCAAGTGCCGAGGTGGTAGAGAAAGCGCTGAAAGGCCGTTCTTCCTTGATGGGAGTATGCGCCGATATCGGCCATTGGAAACGGGTGGGTGAAGATCCGCTCAAAAATCTCCAGAAGTTATCCGGACGCATCAAGGTGGCACATTTGAAAGACCTCACCGACAAGATGGAAGACGCTACATGGGGAACCGGGATCTTACCGGTAAAAGCGTTCGTCAACGAGCTGAAGCGTCAGCATTTCAACGGGCTTATCTCCATTGAGTACGATGATTTCAAATCCGATATCCAAGAGATACGCAACAGCTTGGAATTCCTACGGAAATGCTCTAAATAGAAGTATACGCTTCCCTTAAAAACACCTATATCGGCGTAGGCCCACACGTATATACGTATAGGCTTACACCGATATTAATATGGGCCTACACGTATATACGTATAAGCCCACACCTATATATGCCTAAAAAGTCGTTATCAGAACAAGGGATTATCCACCTTTTCTCTCAGCAACGCAAGATCTACCACCTGTTGAATATCACTCACATAATGGAACACCAAGCCTTTCAAATACTCCGGTTTGATCTCATTGATATCCTTCTCATTCTCCTTGCAAAGAATCAACTCCTTGATCCCGGCACGTTTAGCCGCCAAGATCTTCTCCTTGATACCACCTACGGGAAGCACTTTCCCACGCAACGTGATCTCGCCGGTCATAGCCAAGTTCTTTTTCACCTTACGCTGAGTAAAGGCGGAGACAAGAGAAGTCACCATCGTTATTCCGGCACTCGGTCCGTCTTTCGGGATCGCCCCCTCCGGTACGTGGACATGCACATTCCAGTTCTCGAACAACTCCTCGTTAATATTAAACTGAGCCGCATGCGCATGGATATACTCAAGTGCCAACATGGCAGACTCTTTCATCACATCTCCCAGATTCCCGGTCAAAGTAAGCTTTGACCCCTTACCTTTACTTAAGCTCGACTCCACGAAAAGAATCTCACCACCAACAGCCGTCCAAGCTAATCCCGTAACCACGCCGGCATAGTCATTCCCTTGATATTTATCGCGGGAATATTCGACCGCCCCTAGATATTCATACAAATCCTCCGGCTTAATGCTCGTCGGGATAGGCTCGTCGCTAGCGACCTTACGGGCTAGCTTACGCATGATTTTGGCGATTTTCTTATCCAATTCCCGGACACCGCTCTCGCGTGTATAGGCTTCAACGATCACTTGTAAGGTTTTCTTGGGGAATTTCACGGAACCTTTCTTCAAGCCGTGTACATCCATCTGCTTAGGCACGAGATGCTTCGCTGCGATCTCTACCTTCTCCTCCATGATATAACCGCTCACCTCGATCAGTTCCATACGATCCAGCAATGGCTGGGAAATCGTATTCAAATTATTAGCGGTAGCGATAAACATCACCTTGCTTAAATCGTAATCGATATCCAGATAATTATCGTGAAACGCGTTATTCTGCTCCGGGTCCAAGACCTCCAATAAAGCGGATGCCGGATCCCCCTTGAAATCATTCGTGATCTTATCGATCTCATCTAAGATAAAGACAGGGTT
This sequence comes from Parabacteroides sp. AF21-43, assembly GCF_003635435.1. NCBI lineage: Bacteria > Pseudomonadati > Bacteroidota > Bacteroidia > Bacteroidales > Tannerellaceae > Parabacteroides > Parabacteroides sp. AF21-43. Next base: position 49,847 of record NZ_QTMG01000027.1, read on the forward strand.
CGATGTTCCCGCCTTCTGTATATTCTGGATGATACGTCCGCACATAGCACCGATATAGGTACGACGATGTCCGCGAATCTCGGCCTCATCGTGCAATCCACCTAAAGAGACACGTACATATTTACGGCGCAAAGCCTCTGCGATGGAACGCCCCAATGAAGTCTTGCCGACTCCCGGAGGACCGTACAAACAGATAATCGGAGATTTCATATCCCCTTTCAGCTTCAATACGGCCAGATGCTCGATAATACGCTCTTTCACCTTCTCCAAACCATAATGATCACGATCTAAGACCTTCTGGGCATGAGACAAGTTGAAATTGTCCTTACTATACTCGTTCCACGGCAAGTTAACGATATTCTGGACATATTGCGTCTGTACGGAATAATCCGGAGATTGCGGATGCAATCGTTCCAATTTTCGCAATTCCTTCTCAAAGACCTGCGCTACCTCGGCAGGCCATTTCTTACGACTGGCTTTCTCCCGTAATTCTTTTATCTCCAACTCATTGATATTCCCGCCCAATTCCTCTTGAATGGTCTTGATCTGCTGTTGAAGGAAATATTCTTTTTGTTGTTGATTGATATCCTCATGTGTCTTCATCTGGATGGAAGCTTTCAACTCCACCAGCTGATACTCGCGGTTCAAGATAAAAAGTAACCGATACGCACGCTCTTTTAAGTCCCCGATCAATAACAATTGCTGTTTCTCGGCCGATCCACTCGGTATATTGCTACAAGAGAAATTGACCACATACAAGACATTCTTATTATTCTTGATCGAGAAGATCAAATCCCGGGGAGGTTCAGCCACGGCCCCAAGCATCTTGATGGTCAAATCCTTGATCGTTGAGATCAAAGCCTCGAACTCGCGGTCTGTCTTGTCCGGCTTCGTGTCCTCCAACACGGTGATCTTACCGGAAAGATACGGATCTGTCTCGGTCAACTCATTCAATTCAAAGCGTTTCTTACCTTGAAGAATAACAGTAGTGCTACCATCTGGCATCTCTAAGACACGAACGATGTCAGCGATTACCCCGGTAGTATATAAATCCTCTAAAACCGGATCTTCCGTATCCATCTCTTTCTGGCAAACAACTCCGATCAAACTCTTTTTATGTACAGCCTCTTTGATCAGGCGCATCGATTTAGGACGCCCGATAATCACCGGCAAGGCAACACCCGGAAAGAGTACCATATTCCTTAACGGAAGAATGGGTATAGTGTCTCCAACTTTCTCTATTCCTTCTGTGAAATCCTCATCTACATCGCATTCTGTAAGAATTGGCATTACGATACCAATATTGTCATCCAAGTCATCAAACGAATTCTGGCAAAATACTCTCGTCTTTTCTTTCATATATACATTCATCATTGTATATGTTAATACAATAAACGTGCCAAAGTTACAGCTTTTCATTCAATTCTTACTAATTTCGCGGCATACAATCGATAGAGATATGGCAAATCCTTATTTTCAATTCAAGAAATTTACGGTATGGCACGATAAATGTGCCATGAAAGTCGGAACGGATGGCGTTTTGCTTGGGGCGTGGGCTAGCATAGAGAGATGTCAGAGGATTTTGGATGTGGGAACCGGAACGGGATTGATCGCCCTCATGCTGGCGCAGCGTAGCACCGCGATCCTAGACGCTATCGATATAGATTCAGACGCATGTTTACAAGCTCGGGAAAACATCGCGAAATCGCCTTTCGCCAACCGGATACAAGTCTATCAAACCTCGCTCTCCGAATATATGCCGGATGAGAATATCAAATATGACTTGATCGTATCCAACCCACCCTATTTTATTGATTCATTGAAATGCCCGGATACTAAACGTAATCTAGCCCGGCATACGGATACTCTATCTCTCCCGGATTTATTGCGTGATAGCCGCAAACTGTTGGCACCCGAAGGAAATATCGCCTTGGTGCTTCCCTTTGATCAACGGGAGTCTTTAATAGACCTCGCTCGAGAAGAGTCTTTATCGCCATCGAGAGAAGCCCACGTTTCCCCCATACCGGACGCCCCTCCTAAGCGCTTATTAATAGAACTCTCAGCGACGCCGGTAGCAAAACCCAAGTCGTCTCATCTGACCCTAGAAATCGAGCGGCATCGATATAGCGATGAATTCACCGCTATAGCTAAAGACTTTTACTTGAAAATGTAAGGAAGTTTTTTATCGAAGAAGCGAGTTACCTCGTCAAATAAATTATGTACCTCCTTGGTGAAAGACACAACCTCCGGAGTCAGCACATGTAAGGCCTTTGGTTCCACCGTAATATCGATACGGCGATCTGCCATGATCGGTTCTCCATCCAAGTGCATCACGCCCGGATGTTGGCGAATAATCGTGACTTGCTGGGCTTTCATCGTCTTAATCTTACTATTCCGATCAATCTGTTTGGTAAACAATTGGATGGCCAAAGGAGCGATATCCAATGGCATAAAAGGGGATAAGATCGTAACGTCCATCCGTCCGTCCTGTATATTCGCGTGCGGAGCGATAAACGCGTTATTACCATATTGCGAAGCATTCGCGCAAGCGACTAGAAACGCCTTCTCCTTGATCGTCTGATTATCTACCACCAATTCATAAGGCTCAGGCTTATAGCTCAGATACTCCTCTATCGTATTCTTTATATAAGTAAGAGACCCGCGCCGTTTCTCATTTGCGAATTTCTGGCTGACGGCGGCATCAAAACCGACTCCACAGGTACAGAAAAAGACCTGTCCGTTCGCCCGGCAGCAATCTATCGTCGTAACATGCCCTTTCGCGATCAGATCGATAGCCCTTTTCACGTCCATCGGTATGTGCAATTCTCTAGCTAAGCCATTGCCCGAACCTTTCGGGATGATACCTAAGATCGCGTTCGAATGGATCATAGCTCTCGCTATCTCATTCACCGTCCCGTCACCGCCTACCGCCAAAATATATTCAGCTCCTTCCTCTATGGCTTGCCGAGTCAACTCGCTGGCATGGCCTGCATACTCTGTAAAAGAAATGTTTAACGAACAGTTCTTTTTCGAGCAGATCCCTTCGATCATCTTAGGTATCTTGCGCTTCGACCCTACACCTGATATAGGGTTTATGATAGCTTGTACTTTTATATCCCGTTCGCTCATCCTCACTTCTTCTTTTTTATTTGAGAGGACAAAAATAATGCTTTTATAAAACTTTTAAAGCATTTCGACTACTATAAGTTATTTTTTTACTACTTTTGCGGCTGGATTTGCCGAAACATGGGATTATGTACGCGGCGAACCTGTGTTCTTTATTAGAATAAATAAATAGCGAGATAAATCATTCTCTTTTATAATAATATGAAACTTTTACAAGAGAAACTAGCAAAGTACGACGCTCCTCAAAGAGCCATGGCAATGGGAATCTATCCTTACTTCAGGGAAATCCAGAGCGATCAGGACACGGAAGTTCTAATCAGCGGGAAGAAAGTCTTGATGTTTGGTTCTAATGCGTACTTAGGATTAACCAATCATCCTAAAGTAAAAGAAGCAGCGATCGAGGCCATTAAAAAGTATGGTACAGGTTGTGCCGGCTCACGTTTCTTAAACGGAACGTTGGACTTACACCTCCAGTTGGAAAAACGTTTAGCAGAATTTGTTGGTAAAGAAGACGCCATCGTATACTCTACAGGTTTCCAAGTTAATCTAGGTGTTGTATCCTGTATCACCGGACGTGAGGACTATATCCTTTGGGATGAGTTGGATCATGCATCCATTATCGAAGGACATCGTCTTTCTTTCTCCACGAAATTGAAATTCAAGCATAACGATATGGACTCCTTGGAGAAACAACTCCAGAAATGCGAGCCAGACAAGGTGAAACTTATCGTTATCGACGGTGTCTTCAGCATGGAAGGTGATGTCGCTAAATTACCGGAAATCGTAGCTCTCGCAAAGAAATATAACGCAAGTGTAATGGTTGACGAGGCTCATGGTATCGGTGTATTCGGTGATCATGGCCGCGGTACTTGTAATCACTTCGGCGTTACGAACGATGTTGATTTGATCATGGGAACTTTCAGTAAGTCTTTCGCTTCTATCGGTGGTTTTATCGCATCAGACGAACCGGTTATCAATTACTTACGTCACCACTCCCGCTCCTATATCTTTAGCGCAAGCAACACGCCTGCCGCTACTGCCGCAGCGAACGCGGCATTAGATATCATGTTAAGCGAACCGGAACGTATCCAACATTTATGGGATTTGACTCATTACGCATTGGATGGTTTCCGTAACATGGGTTGTGAGATCGGACATACTTCTACCCCGATCATCCCGTTGTTTATCCGTGACAACGACTTGACATTCCTTATCGTAAAAGAATTATTTGAGGCCGGAATCTTCGTAAACCCGGTAGTAGCTCCCGCAGTTGCTTCCGAGGATACACTGATCCGCTTCTCCCTTATGGCTACCCACACGAAAGAGCAACTAGATTACGCTTTGGAGACAATCCACAAGGTATTCAAGAGCCATGGGTTGGTAGACTAATCGTGTAAATATATAAGAAAAGGCCCGAAGGTTAGGTATAACACCTATCTTCGGGTCTTTTTTTATAACTGAAAAAATCATAACTATGATTTTGAATGGGAATAAATCACTATTTTTGCATATTTAGATAAATTGGGTGGTTATGTCGATGGCCCTCTTACAAATTAAAAATAAATGGATTTCATATTAGATAAAGGAAGTAGCCATATGGGCTGCAAAGGTTGCAGCAAAAGGCAAAACAATAAACTGAATACCTATGATTGGTTGTGCGATGTACCCGACGCGGAAGGCTCGACTGACTTCGTAGAGGTTCAATTTAAAAATACCCGCAAAGGGTATTACTTGAATAGTGCTAAAATACCTTTGGAAAAAGGTGATATAGTAGCCGTAGAGGCAAGTCCCGGTCATGATATCGGTACGGTTTCTTTAACGGGAAAATTGGTTCTGCTGCAAATGAAGAAGAACAACGTGCGCACGGAAGCTGAGCCAAAACGGATTTACCGAAAGGCAAAACCGACCGATATCGAGAAATATGAGGAAGCGAAAGCAAAGGAACATGCCACTATGATTCGCTCGCGGCAAATCGCAGCCGATTTAGGATTGAATATGAAAATCGGTGATGTAGAGTATCAAGGTGACGGTAATAAGGCGATCTTTTATTATATAGCGGATGAACGTGTAGATTTCCGTCAACTAATTAAAGTGCTAGCGGAGGCTTTTCGTGTTCGTATCGAGATGAAGCAGATCGGTGCTCGTCAAGAAGCCGGACGTATCGGTGGTATCGGCCCTTGCGGTAGAGAACTTTGCTGTTCCAGTTGGATGACAAGTTTTGTATCGGTCGCTACCGGAGCTGCCCGTTATCAAGATATTTCCATGAATCCCCAGAAATTGGCCGGACAATGCGCTAAATTGAAATGTTGTATCAATTATGAGGTAGATACATATGTGGAAGCCCAGAAACGCCTTCCTTCCCGGGAAATTGTCTTGGAGACCAAAGATAATAATTACTATCATTTCAAGACGGATATTTTCAAACGGGAAATTACCTATTCTACGGATAAATCATTTGCGGCTAATCTTATCACGATTCCGGCAAGCCGTGCTTTCGATGTCATTAACATGAATAAGAAAGGCATGAAGCCGATATCTCTAGAGGCGGATACGAAGCCACAACCACCGAAACGAGACGCTCAAGATATTCTTGGGCAAGAAAGCGTCACACGTTTCGACTCTGTTAAAAAGAAAAAGAAAAAACGTCCTGCCAACAAGAATAATGGCGAGAACAATGGAAACGGGAACGGAGCTAACACCACTGCGACGGCAGTTACCAACACCGACGCACCTGTTTCTGAGAATAAGAACAACGGAGGAAACGGAGCCGGTGGCAATAATCGCCGCAACGGAGGAAATAATAGGAATAGCAATCGTGAGAATAACCGGGACAGAGAGAATAACCGGGAGAATAACAAAGATAATAGCCGGGAAAACAGTCGGGAGAATCGGGAGAACAACCGTGATAATAACAGGGAGAGCAACCGAAACAATCGCCCGAAACAAAGGCCGAGAGCTAATAACGATAAGCAATCCAACAATGACAAGCCTGCGAATAATGACAAACCTCAGCAACCGATCAAACAGGCCAGACCTGATAAAACGGAGAATAGGCCAGAGACAAAGCCTGAGGCTTAAAAAGTTCATTGCCGCCTGTGTAACATGCTTCTTATGCTTCTCTTGCGAGAATGAAGCTGTATACGATCAGTATCAAGCTATCCAGAACACCTCGTGGGAGAAGAATAAGGAGTACTATTTCACTTTCTTGATTGAGGATATATCGGTTCCGTACGACCTAACCTTGGAAGTACGGAACAATAATATGTATCCGTATCAGAACCTATGGGTATTTTGCAGCGAGGAACTTCCGATAGGTCCTTTAAAAAGGGATACGATCGAATGTATGTTAGCTGATGAGTTTGGGAAATGGTATGGGGACGGGATCTCCCTGTTTCAATCCAGTTTCCCGATACGGTCTGCTTACTATTTCCCCGTTAAAGGGCAATATACCTTTAGCTTCCGGCAGGGGATGCGTAACGACCAACTTCCGGGCATTCAGGAAATCGGCTTACGGGTCTTACCTTCTTCCACTAACGCTCCTTCCGAGAAGCGTCCAAACGAAGAAAAATAAACAATAAGATCGTAAATCCCCAAAGCGAGGAACCTCCATAGCTAAAGAAAGGCAAGGGAATGCCGATAACCGGAGTCAATCCCGTCACCATGCCGACATTAATCGCCAGATGGAAAAAGAATATGGAGGCTACGCTATAGCCATAGACTCGCCCGAAAGCATTATCTTGCCGCTCCGCCAATACAATCAGACGAAGAATAAAAAGTCCGAATACGATCAATACGGCAGAGGCTCCCAAAAAGCCTTGCTCCTCGCCTACCGTACAAAAGATAAAATCCGTATCCTGTTCCGGCACATACTTCAATTTGGTCTGCGTCCCATTCAAGAATCCTTTTCCGGATAATCCTCCGGAACCGATAGCGATCTTGGACTGATTCACATTATACCCCGCCCCGCTTGGATCATCCTCCAAGCCTAAAGAGACTTTAATACGAATTTGTTGGTGAGGTTCCAATATGTCATTAAACACATAATCCACAGAAAATAGGAAACAGATAGAACCTAAAGCGAACAGAGCGATTAACGCATAATGCCATACCCAGTTTCGAATGGATAAATAGAATAAATAGATTGACGCGGCTCCTACCAAGCCTATCGATATCCAAGCGAAGTTTACCGGGACAAACAAAGAAACGACATACCCGATCAAGAATGTCGAAGCAATTCCCCCAAGCATGATCTTAACGCTTATATAATCCTTACGGACACTCCCAACTAATCCCATGGTTATTAATAAGACAAGGCAAGAGACGATTAATTCACCCAATGGGGTAATACCCACCATCACCTCTGAATATTTCATTCCCGTAACGAAAAAGACGACCGCACAAACTCCTATCAACAAAATATATCCAGTCATTCCTTCCCGGTATAACATCAGGAAGAATGCCAAGTAAACCAATGCCGACCCCGTCTCTTTCTGTAAAAGAATACAAACCATCGGCAAGAAGATCAAGAACAAAGTGATTGAGAAATTCTTGACCGTCGTTAGCTTAAAGCCATAGCCATTCATAAACTTCGCCACGGCCAAAGCGGTAGCGAACTTAGCCAACTCCGCTGGTTGCAAACGGATAGGTCCCAATACGAGCCAAGAATGCGATCCCTTGATATTAGGTGCTAAAAATATAGTGGCGATCAACAATACGATCACGCACGCATAGATCAGATAGGCGAATATATCGAAGAAGTCACTTTCCAGCATCAATATGACGAAAATAAGGGCGAGTGAGGTACCGATCCAAATCATCTGCATCCCCGGACGACCCGACGGATCGAACAAGCCAACGTTATCAAACTCGTAGCTCGCCCCACAAATACTAAACCAACCGGCGATTACCATAATCAAATACAACAAAATGGTAATCCAGTCTACCGACTTCCATATTTCCGTTTTCCTATAGCGCATTGTTCGGTAGTATTACGGCATTCATAATATATTCCTCCGTCGCCTTGTTAGCCTCGGATATTTCTCCTTTCAAATATTTCTCCAACATCAATTTACCGATAGGCACCGCATAGGTAGCACCGAATCCGGCGTTTTCCACAAACACGGCAATGGCGACCTTCGGCTTTTGATAAGGAGCAAATCCCATAAAAATAGAATGGTCCTTACCATGCGGGTTCTCCGACGTTCCCGTCTTTCCACAAACCTCGATATCCGGTAAAGCCGCCCCACGACAGGTTCCACCATAAGCGGTTCCCGTAACAGCCCCTCGCATACCCTCGGCAATATAACTATAATAATGCGTATCCACCGATGTATAATGCCTCTTACTATATAATGTATCCAGCGGGGTGTCTTGAATCTCTTTCACGACATGCGGAGTAATATAATATCCCCGATTAGCGACAGTAGCCGCCAAATTACAGATTTGCAAAGGCGTAGCCAATATCTCACCCTGACCGATAGCGATCGAGATAACCGTACTGGAATTCCAACGTCCCCGGTACACCTTATCGTAGAACTTACTATTCGGAATGAACCCTCGCTTCTCCCCCGGAAGATCGATTCCCAGCTTATAGCCATACCCCATAGAAACCATATAATTCTTCCAAACCTCAAAAGCCTCCTGTACCGACGGATATCGCTTCCGGCTGTCGATCATATCATGCAGTCCCCAAGGGAAAAAAGAGTTACAAGAGGTCGCCAACGCCCCGACCAGATTCAGAGGAGACGGATGCCCGTGACAAGCCGGCTTACCTCCCCGGAAGGTATATCCATGCGCACAGGTATATTGAGTTTCCGGAGTAATCACCCCTTCTTGCAAGAAGATCAAACCTTGAGTCGGTTTAAATGTAGATCCGGGAGGATATTGCGCCATGAGCGGGCGGTTGAATAAAGGTTTCAACGGGTCCTTCTGCAAAGCCACGTAGTTCTTTCCCCGCTGGCGCCCGATCAAGATACTCGGATCATATGTAGGAGCGGAAACCATACAAAGTACCTCCCCTGTCTCCGGCTCTATCATCACGATACCCCCTAATTTATTCTGCATTAACTTCTCCCCATAAGCCTGCAAGTCCATATCCAAGGATAATTTCAAGTTCTTGCCGGATTCAGGCTGGATATCGTGCATGCCTTCCTCGTATCGCCCCTTGATACGTCCGTGAGCGTCACGCAACAGGATCTCGACTCCTTTCACGCCCCGCAAATATTCCTCGTACGATTGCTCGATCCCGGTCCTGCCGGAGTAATCGCCTTGTGTATAATAAGCGTCATTCTCTATATCTTTCCGGTTTACCTCGCCGATATTTCCCAGCACAAGAGCGGCATTGGGATACTCGTATTGGCGGATCGTGCGATTCTGGATATAGAAGCCGGGAAATTTGTATAACTTCTCCTGCAACACGCCATATTCTTGTGCGGAAAGCTGGTTCATAAATACTTGAGGGACATAGGAAGAATAACCGGGATTTAACCGCCGGTTCTTAATATCCGCTATACGTTTGAGGAATTGCTCTTTCGTGATGCCCAGCACATCACAGAAATCGAGGGTATCGAAAGGCTGTATCTCACGCATGATAAGCATCACGTCGTAAGCGGGCTGGTTATAGACCAATAATTTACCATTACGATCGTACATCATACCCCGGGAAGGATATAAGGTTTTTTTCAAGAAAGCGTTACTATCCGCCCAAGCTTTATAATCGTTGTCGACCACCTGAAGGATGAACAAACGGATAATAAAGATGATAACCAACAGGATCACCGCCCCACCTAAGACATAGCGCCTGTTCTCAAACTCATACTTGGTATTATTCTCCACTTTTCTGAGACTCTATATTGAATGCTTCTACCGTACAAATCAATAAGGTTGTCATCACCACGCTCGAGAGGATACGGACAACCAGAAACAACGGGTCAAATAAAGTCAACGACTCAATCACAAAAAGAGTCGTATGTTGTATCAACACAAACGATAACACATATCGGAAAAAGCCTCCGAAACCAAAGGTCTTATAAGACGGGTAAATACCTTCCGGCAAATCTTTCCCCATGAATACACGGATTAACGGCTCCCTGCAAAATCCCGCCAATGTACAGGCGGCCGCATGCATACCCGGTGTGTTGCTGAACGTATCAATAACCACCCCGGCTATGAAAGAGAAGAAAACGACTTGCGTCCGTGAGCTACCGACCGGCATCTTAATAATGAAATAGAGATACAGAAACGGGGTAGCGATCCGCAAGAAATGAATGTTGTTCAAGACCAAGACCTGAATCAACACAAACACCACGAAATATATGAAACCACGCAGTAAATTATTAATCATTTCTTTTCGCCTCTTGTTCTACACCAATTTGCTCCGTCTGACGGAAATTCTTGATAATACGCACGTTGTTCAACGCTTGAAAATCCGTAGCCAGCTCGACCTGTAATGAATAGAAATTATCATCGTGTTGTTTCTCGAAATCAGCGACCGTACCTACGATAATACCCGAGGGGAATACGGCGGAGTAACCGCTCGTCACGATCGTATCGCCTTTCTGGAACTCCACATGGCGCGGCAACTCATCGAGGTTGGCGTACAGCGTATTGCGTCCATTCCAGCTTAATGACCCGAAATAACTACTACCTAATACCTTACAACTCAACCGGAACTTAGGATTCAGCAACGGAATGATCACGGAGAAATGATCGGAAACCGTCGATACGATACCAACCACACCTCGTTCCGAGACAACTCCCATATCGGGCATGATCCCATCCAGCTTCCCTTTATTCACGGTAATATAATTGGACAAATGCGTGACACTGTTGTTCACTACATCCGCCACGACAAACGAATAAGGAAATTGCTCCGTCGAATCCGGCGCGAATCCCTTAAAACTAACCGTATCCGCAATCAGCGCATCTAACTGATCTTGCAGATCCAGCATTTGCAATTCCAACTGTCCGTTACGCTCCAATAACTCCTTATTGATATCCCGAAGATTCAAATAAGAAGTAACAGATCCGGATATCGAGGCGATATATCCTGTCACGACATTCGCTGAACTGAATATAATATTCCGTTGGTACGCGTTATTACGATAGACCAACATCAACGAAACAGCCTCAAGCAGAATGAACAAAAACCAATGCCTCTTCCCGATCAGGAACTCTAGTAACTTACGCATAGGAATTGAAAACTGAAAGTTGAGAATTGAAAATTGAAAAGAACTAGACCTATCGGCTCGCTAATTTTCAACTTTCAATTCTCAATTCCCAATTATTTACTCTTATCGGATTAAGAAATTAAACTTCTCAATATTCTTCAAAGCGACTCCCGTACCTTTCGCCACGGCATGCAACGGATCCTCGGCGATATGGAACTGGATATTCATCTTATCCCGCAAGCGCTTATCCAAACCGCGAAGCATAGCGCCACCGCCAGCCAAATAGATACCGTTTTTCACGATATCGGCATATAACTCGGGAGGGGTTTGCTCCAAGGCACTCAAGATAGCCGCCTCGATCTTCGAGATAGACTTATCCAAACAGTGGGCGATCTCCTGATAAGAGACGGGTACCTCCATCGGTAAGGCAGTCATCTGATTCGGGCCGTGAACCACATAATCCTCCGGAGCGTCCTCCAATACAGTAAGCGCGGACCCCACGTTGATCTTGATACGCTCGGCCATACGCTCACTCACCTTCACGTTGTGTTGGCGACGCATATACTCCACGATATCAGCCGTTAAATCGTCACCCGCCATACGGATTGATTTATTCGACACGATACCACCTAAGGATATGACAGCGATCTCGGTAGTACCACCTCCTATATCCACGATCATATTACCCTCGGGGGCCAAGACATCTATACCGACACCGATAGCGGCAGCCATCGGCTCAAAAACCATGTACACATCACGTCCACCGGCATGCTCGGCAGAGTCTCGCACGGCACGTATCTCTACCTCCGTACTACCTGAAGGGATACCGATCACCATACGTAAGGACGGAGCGAACCAGCGCTTCCTTCCGCTCGCCATCTTGATAAAGCCGCGAATCATTTGCTCGGCAGCGTAGAAATCCGCGATAACTCCCTCACGAAGCGGTCGTACGGTACGAATATTCGGGTGCGTCTTCTCGTACATCTCACGGGCCACCTTACCGACAGCCAGCACCTTGTCCGAGCGAGCATCCAAAGCAATCACCGAAGGTTCGTCTACCACCATCTTATCATTACACGTGATAATGGTATTAGCGGTACCCAAATCTATGGCAACTTCTTGTGTGAAAGAAAACAATCCCATTAGTCTTATTATTAATGTTTAAAATGACGAACACCTGTCTTCACCATAGCCAAACCATGTTGGTTACAGTACTCGACAGACAACTTATCATTGATAGAGCCTCCCGGCTGGATTACGGCCGTGATACCTGCTTGGTCTGCGATCTCAACGCAATCGGGGAACGGGAAGAAAGCGTCGGAAGCCATCACGGCGCCATTCAAGTCGAAGCCGAATGATTTAGCCTTCTCTATGGCTTGTCTCAAAGAGTCCACACGAGAGGTCTGCCCGATACCGCTGGCGCAAAGCTGCTTGTTCTTCACCAAGGTGATCGCGTTGGACTTGCTGTTCTTCACGATCTTGTTGGCGAACAACAGGTCCTCAACCTCCGAGGCTGTCGGCTGCTTATCCGTCATAGGCTCCAAATCAGCCTTACCTTGGATACTCAAGTCCTTCTCCTGCATCAAGACACCATTCAATAAAGAACGGAACTGCATCGGGCAAGTCTTACAATCCTTACGGATCAAGATGATACGGTTCTTCTTCTGTTGAAGTACCTCCAGCGCATCAGCGTCGTAAGCCGGAGCGATAATCACCTCGAAGAAAATCTTGTTGATTTCCTCGGCCACTTCCTTGTTAATCGTAGTATTCGTGATCAAGATGCCACCGAAAGCGGAAACCGGGTCACCGGCCAAAGCCTCTTTCCAAGCCTCAACCACATTACCGCGGGAAGCGATACCGCAAGCGTTATTATGTTTTAAGATAGCGAACGTCAGCTCGTCGAACTCATCGATCAAGTTCACGGCGGCGTCGATATCCAATAAGTTGTTGTAAGAAATCTCTTTTCCATGGATTTGATCGAACATATCGTTAAACTTACCATAGAACTTAGCGGCTTGATGAGGATTCTCGCCATAACGCAAATGCATCGGGCTATCTACCGTTGCACGGAAATGGGAACCTTCGCGGCCATCAAAATAATTGAAGATAGCGGAGTCGTAACCCGAGGAAACGGCGAATGCCTCTTTGGCGAACCATCTACGATCCTCGATGCTTGTCTCAGCGCCCTTCTCGTTCAAAAGATCCATCAACGGCTGGTATTGAGCCTTGGAAGCTACGATTACCACATCCTTGAAGTTCTTCGCGGCAGCACGTATCAAAGAGATACCGCCTATATCTATTTTCTCAATAATTGCTTGTTCCTCAGCGCCGGAAGCGACAGTCTCCTCGAAAGGATATAGGTCAACGATAACCAAGTCAATCTCCGGGATCTCATATTCAGCTAATTGTTTCTGGTCATTCTCGTTCTCACGGCGAGCCAAGATACCACCGAATACCTTCGGATGAAGCGTCTTCACACGACCGCCCAAAATAGACGGATAAGAAGTCAAGTCCTCTACCGCATCACAAGGCAAACCCAATGACTCGATAAATGATTGAGTACCACCTGTTGATACAAAGCTCACACCCTCGCTATGCAATTTCTTTAGGATTTCGTCCAGCCCGTCTTTGTGAAACACAGAGACCAAGGCACGTTTCATTCGTTTCGTTGCAGCCATCTTTCTATTTTCGTTTACTTTAATGTTTTAGAGCACAAAAGTAGATATTTATTTCCAATTAGCCCTTATTATTCAGATAAAAACAAGGCAACCATACCAAATTTCATCCATAGCCAAAGAAACATGAATCCATCGCACATGATACGGGAGACGGGGCGTGCCCCGTCTCTACAACCTATGACATTGCCCTAAGATAATGAGATTTCCTTTGTTAATAATAGAAGATCGCCCAATTTGACATTCTGACATTTTGTCCCCTAAAGCTCCAGAGAATCGAATATTTCGCCCCAGAGTACAGTCGGCTTCCATATTTGAGAATAAAAATCCGCAATTAGTTATCTTTCAATGATATATCGTTTTTGGGGCTTTTATTCTAGCGAGGATTCCCGTCTCTTATCACCCTCAAACATACAAACAATAGACTTCTTATTCGAAAACAATAGACTTTTCACTCGAAAACAATAGTGTTTCGCTCCGAAAACAATAGCATTCGCAGTCGAAAGCAACTAACAACGCCGCCGTAAACACCCTACAACTGGATCGTAACAACCTTACAATGCCTATCCGCAGACCCGAAAACCGGTAAAAACCGACCTTTTTCGCTCTCCTTTCCCTCCAGTTCACCCTGCCTATAAAAAGGCATTGTCAGCGTAAAACGCCAATCCTGACCAAATAGTCATAACAAAGCGCCTCCCACTGACAAGTCATCACCCCACAGAAAGCTATCGGCCTCCCGTGATTGCAGAGAGAAGCCTAGGTAGGAAGCGCCGAAGCATGGCATAGAAAGCCAAGCAGATCAAAATAGCTCCCAAAGCAACCCCGAAGTAAATCCCAATAATCGCCCATTCCGCAGAAGACCGGAAGAACCATAATATCAATCGATATATAAAGATCTGCACGATTACATGGGACGCAAAGACAAAGAAACTAGCCCCCTCCAAGAAGGAGTTAGTCCGCCAAAGAGCCTTTTCCAATCCATACGCCGAAAGAGAGATCGCAAAGACACAGCCCACAAGAATGCCTACATTATGCACATAAACATTCCATCCTAATTCCTTTGAAAGAAGATCCGCTAAAGCCAAAACCACATAAAGCAATGCCGCCCCCCGTAATAAAGGACGCGTCTCCACTACAAAATTCCGCCGATGCACGCTATAGAAAGCACCAAGCGAGAAAAAGAACCAAGCGGTCGGACTTAAACCCGGCGAACTGGCCCCATCGTAAATGAGCCAAAGAAAGCCAAGTAGCGTTAACGCATATTGCCGTAAATAGCGTACCATAGCATACACCAATGGCGAGAATACCACCAATACCATCAAATCACGGATAAACCACAACGGATAGTTGATCGGCATCGGCATTCCTCCCGGCTCACTAGGTTCTCTCGCCCAAAAGATATCCCACCAATCACACCATCCGTAATCCAGCACAGGTTTAACCTCACCGGAAAGCACAGATGGAAACAAAAGTTCTATCAAGAGGCGCAAACCCACCAATGCTCCATTCCAAAACAGATAAGGCAACAGCAAGGTTTGTGCCCGCTTTCGCAATTTAGAGCCATACATAGGCCAACTAAAGGAACTCTTATAAAAGAACAGATAACCGGATATCAAGAAAAAAAGGGGTACGGCAGTACGTGCCAGCACTTGAGAAAACAGGTCCGCTATTAATTTATAAATGGGATATTCATCCATTACGGGAACCTTAACACCACCTATCGGCAATTCTTTATAATAGCAATGTATCAATACCACCCCCACGATCAAGGGAAAGCGCAAAAAGGCAATCGTCTTCGATTGCAACTCATCATTTGTCATCGTAAAAAGATTCGTTTTTAAATTGTTTGAAACTAAAAGTGCGCCACGCTCTGCATCTCCATCCAACAGGGAAAAGAATGCAAAAGCGTGTCGCACCCATTTCGAAACAAAATAAAACGGGGGCGCATCCACCTTTACCTTTCTCTGGGCTTTAAGAATAAAATTGGTCGTTTTTCTTCCGGAGAAATGCGGCGAAGCATAAATTAAGGAAATAAGGAAAGAATGGGTTTAAATCATAGGCTATACTATTATGGGGTTAATAAATAAGAGGCATAAGGACACAAAAAAGGTGTGAACCCTACTTATTCAGAACGTAGAAGGTACGACCAAGCACCCAAGCCCAAACCAAATAAGCACTAGGAACACACCCCGTTTGGGTGTACTCGCTAACGAACTTATTTCTTCTTGAGCTTTTATTATTTGGTCGTTTTACTACATTAAGAAATAAATAGCAAATACTAATATGTCAATCTCTTATATCTCTATTGTTTACTCTCTGTTTCTTGTTATTTCGTTTTTATATTCGCCGCAAATATACGACATAAAACTGTTCCATGCTAGATAAGCACCTACGAAATAGCAGGGTTTCTAAACATATCTAACACAACAACTCTCTCAACGACTCTGTTCTTTCTCTATCACCGCTTCTATTTGAGGTTGCAATTTTGGAATAATATTCTTTGCCACATCCCAAACAATCAGATAATTAACACCCATATAGTCATGAATCAACCGATCTCTCATTCCAGCCATATGTTTCCATTGAATGTCACTCCATTGATATTTAACATCTGCGGGAATTTTCTTAGTCACTTCACCGACAATCTCCAAACTACGGCAAACCGCCCTCTTTAACGTTTCATCCGAAAGAAATTGATACATAGGCAGATCATCCGTAACTACAGAAAGGATGTAGTTACATTCCTCCAATATATGCAGCAAATAAGCGATAGGGGTCTTACACATATTCTACCTCCTTTAATATCTGCTGGCCAATAAAAGGGCTTAACCCTTTAAGGGTGACTATGTCCACTTTCAATCTGTCAAAAAGCTTCTCTAATATCTCACAAGCCAAAAGGAAATTGGAATAAGTCTCTTTATCATCCTCAAAGTCGATCAATATATCCACATCACTACTTTCCGTATTGCTCTCACGAACAGTAGAGCCAAAAAGCCCCAACTGCTTTACACCGCAACTCTGCGACAAAGGCTGCTTTGCTTTCCGAAGAAGAGATATGACAGATTGTTTATTCATTACACAATTGGATATTAATGTATAATGCAAAGATAAGCAATATTTTTCGTACCTTCTCATTTAAACCGCGTATCGTTTGCTTAAATGAGATTAATATACTTACTTTGCGATAAATAAACTTTTAATCAAACTATTAAACTATGGATATACTAAATTCTCATTTACCTTTGTCTATAACTACTCAAAGCAACTACAAATGACACAAAAAGAATCTATCCGCTTATTCGAAGAAAGAAAAGTTCGCGCCATATGGGATGACGAACAAGAGGAATGGTATTTCTCGATCGTTGATGTTATATCTATTTTAACAGATAGCCCCAACCCTCGAAAATACTGGAGTGTATTAAAAAACAGATTGAAAAGAGAAGGTAGCGAGTTGACTACAAATTGTAGTCAACTGAAAATGCAGGCCGCTGATGGCAAGAAATATTTAACCGACGTAGCCAATACCGAGCAACTCTTCCGCCTTATCCAATCAGTACCATCTCCCAAGGCCGAACCTTTCAAATTATGGATCGCCCAAGTAGCGAAGGAACGTTTGGATCAAATGCAAGATCCGGAGTTGTCTATTGAGCAAGCCATGGTCGATTATAAACGATTGGGCTATTCGGATAATTGGATCAACCAACGATTGAAATCCATAGAGATACGGAAAGATCTAACAGACGAATGGAAGAAGAGAGGACTGGAAGAAGGCCTCCATTTCGCTACATTAACCGACATAATCTATAAGTCATGGTCCGACATGACCTCCATGGAATATAAACGATTCAAAGGATTAAGAAAAGAGAATCTTCGAGATAATATGACAAACAAAGAGCTTGTATTAAACATGCTGGCCGAGTTATCTACCAAGGAAATATCAGAAGCATCGGAACCAGACACCTTTAGCGAGCACATAAATGTCGCCCAACAAGGAGGCGAGGTGGCTCGTAACGCCCGATTAGAGCTGGAAGCCAAAACCGGGAAAAGCGTTATCTCACCGCTCAACGCCCAAAAGATAATTAGCCTAAAAAAGGGAGAGAACGAGCGGGATGTATGACATCCAATGATAAGATAAACAATATTTTTCGTACCTTTGCATCCTCAATCGCAATTTAATAGGTATACGAAATATGATAACAGTTAACAATCTGGACGTACAGTTTGGAAAACGCATCCTTTTTCAGGATGTGAACATGAAGTTTACACCGGGCAATTGCTACGGTATTATCGGTGCTAACGGGGCCGGAAAATCTACGTTTCTCCGTGTAATCAGCAAGCAATTAGACCCTACCAGAGGTAGCGTTAACCTAGGACCGGGCGAACGTCTTTCCGTATTGAGCCAAGATCACTTCGCGTTCGATGAATATACGGTTATGGATACCGTATTGATGGGACATACGACCTTATGGGAGGTGATGAGCGAGAAAAACGCCCTTTACGAGAAACCTGATTTCAGTGACGCCGACGGTATCCGCGTATCGGAACTGGAAGAGAAATTCGCCGAGATGGAAGGCTGGAACGCGGAGAGCGACGCCGCCAACCTATTGAGCGGACTAGGCATCAAGGAGGATTTGCATTATATGTATATGAAGGACTTGAGCGGTAAGCAGAAAGTACGTGTCTTATTGGCCCGTGCCTTGTTCGGACAGCCCGATAACCTATTATTGGATGAGCCGACGAACGACTTGGACCTTGAGACGGTTTCTTGGTTGGAGAATTATCTCTCTAATTTCGAACATACCGTATTGGTTGTTAGCCACGACCGTCACTTCCTCGACTCCGTTTGTACGCATACCGTGGATATCGACTTCGGTAAATTACAATTATTCGCCGGAAACTATAGCTTCTGGTACGAGTCTAGCCAGTTAGCCCTTCGTCAACAGCAGAATCAGAATAAGAAAGCCGAGGAAAAGAAGAAAGAGTTGGAAGAATTTATCCGCCGTTTCAGCGCCAACGTAGCGAAGTCCAAGCAGACCACCAGTCGCAAGAAGATGTTGGAGAAGCTGAATATCGAGGAGATCAAACCGTCCTCACGCCGCTATCCGGGAATCTTGTTCACGCCTAACCGCGAACCGGGCAACCAGATCCTTGAGGTGAAAGGATTGTCGAAGAGTATCGACGGACAGGTATTGTTCAAGGACTTGAACTTCTTCGTGGAGAAGGATGACAAGATCGTATTTATCAGTCACGACCCTCGTGCCATGACCGCCTTGTTCCAGATCATCAACGGTGAGGAGAAAGCGGATGCCGGTACGTATCAGTGGGGACAGACGATCACGACCTCTTATCTTCCTCTCGATAACTCCAAATATTTCAATACAGATATCAACCTGCTCGATTGGTTATGCCAGTTCTCGCCGGATACTAACGAGGTATTCTTGAAAGGCTTCCTCGGACGTATGTTGTTCTCGGGCGAGGAGCTTATGAAAAAGGTAAGCGTACTTTCCGGAGGTGAGAAGATGCGTTGTATGATCTCACGTATGATGCTCACCGACGCCAACTGCTTGATCTTGGATACTCCGACCAACCACTTGGACTTGGAATCCATCCAAGCCTTCAATAATACATTGAAGACATTCAAGGGAAATATCCTGTTCTCCAGCCATGACCACGAGTTCATACAAACCGTGGCGAACCGTATCATCGAGCTGACTCCTAACGGTATCATCGATAAGATGATGGATTACGATGATTACATCACAGATCCGGCTATCGCTGAGTTACGGGAAAAGCTATATTCGAAATGAAAAAAAGATTATTATTCATACTAATCGTTTTTATCGCATGGCTACCGGTTTTTGTTATTCAAAAACCGGTATTTATGTTTTATCAGCATGCGTTGTCCGAGGCTTGTACCTTCACGGACTTCCTACAGGTTATGCTTCATGGGCTGAAGCTGGATTGTACGATAGCGGGATACCTTACCGCCATCCCTCTCCTATTGACTTTAGTATCAGTTTGGATTCCGGGCGTTTGGCTAAAGAAGGTATTGAAAGGGTACTTCTTGATCATGGGAATTCTGGTATCCGCGATCTTTTCCGTAGATGTGGCTTTATATAGCTTTTGGGGATTCAGGTTGGACGCTACCTTATTCTTCTACCTACAATCGCCCGCCGATGCGATGGCGAGCGTTCCGCTGGGAATGTTCTTTATCCAATTATTGGTATTCGTGGCATATGCGCTAGGTATCTATGCTTGGTTCACCTTCATCCTCCGGTTCGCGCCAGTAAAGCCTAGCTTTCCACCTACGGGATTGGAACAATTGGGAAGTACTTTCGCCATCCTCTTAGCAGGGGGAATATTGTTTATTCCGATCCGGGGAGGCGTAACTACGTCTACGGCAAATGTCGGCATGGTTTATTTCAGCCAGAACCAGTTCTTGAATCATTCGGCGATCAACCCGTGTTTCAGTCTGATAGCCTCATTGAGTAAGCAACAGGATTTTGCCTCGCAATTCGATTTCTATCCGGAGGAAAAGCGGAAAGCCTTATTCGATACGCTCATTCAAGCCCAAGACTCCTTATGCCCGGGAGATTCCATACCTACAGAGCCTGTCAAGCTATTGACAACGACTCGTCCCAATATTCTCATTATCATCATGGAGAGTTTCACGGCAAATGCTATCGAGGCTGTTGGTGGTGAGCCGGGAATTACGCCGAACTTGAATCGGCTGAGCAAAGAAGGTGTATTATTCACGAACCTATATGCCAACTCGTTCCGTACCGACCGAGGCTTAGTCTCCGTATTGAACGGCTATTTAGCCCAACCCACCACCTCCATCATGAAGTATCCGGTGAAAAGCCAGACCCTTCCATCTATCGCAAAGAGTCTTAACAAAGAAGGATATACGGCGGATATGCTCTATGGAGGTGATATCAATTTCACGAATATGCAAAGTTATTTCTATAGTTCCGGCTACAGCAAGATAACGGCAGACCGTGATTTTCCCTTGAGCAGCCGTCTGAGTAAATGGGGAGCAAACGACGATATCACGTTCTCGCATCTTTACGAGGATATCAAGCAAAGACCAGTCGACGGCAAACCTTGGTTAAGTACATTCCTGACATTAAGTAGCCATGAGCCATTCGAGGTCCCGTTTCACCATTTGGAGCATCCTTATCTAAACTCCGTCGCGTTTACGGATAGCTGTATCGGTAATTTCATTGATACGTTCAAGGAACTGCCGGCATGGAAAAATACGGTAGTCATCTTTGTCTCCGACCACGGATACCGTTACCCTGAAAACATGCAGGAGTACGGACCTTTACGTTTCCACATACCTATGCTATGGCTAGGCGGAGCGATCGCCGAACCTAAAGTGATCGATACGTATGCGAACCAAACCGATTTGGCAGCCACCTTATTAAATCAGATGGGTCTCCCCACGGATGAGTTCTCATTCAGCAAAGATATATTGAATCCTTGCGTCCCGCATTACGCCTTTTATACATTCAATAATGGATTTGGCTTTATAGACGAATCCGGTGTTTCCGTATACGACAATGAAGGGAACAAGATTTTAGTAGAAGAACCTGAAAGCGGAAACGAGACCCGCTTGGAGAAAGGAAAAGTCCTATTACAAACTTTATACGACGATCTGGGAAATCGATAGCGACAGATATAAAAAAGGCCGACTTACACAAGCCGGCCTTTTTTATTTATATTAAATATATTCTTACTTAGCGTAGCTTACCGCACGAGTCTCACGGATCACCGTGATCTTAACCTGTCCCGGATAAGTCATCTCATCCTGAATCTTCTTAGCGATCTCAGCGGACAAGTTCTCGGTGTCCTTATCGTCAATCTTATCAGCGCCAACGATTACGCGCAACTCTCTACCCGCTTGGATAGCGTAAGTCTTGACAACACCCGGATACGATAAAGCCAATTGTTCCAAATCATTCAAACGCTTGATATAAGCCTCTACGATCTCACGACGTGCGCCCGGACGAGCACCTGAAATAGCGTCGCAAACCTGTACGATCGGAGCCAACAGCGTCTGCATCTCCACCTCATCGTGGTGAGCGCCTACGGCGTTGCAAATATCCGGTTTCTCCTTATATTTCTCGCAAAGCTTCATACCCAAGATAGCGTGCGGCAATTCCGGCTCATCATCGGGCACTTTACCAATATCATGTAACAATCCGGCACGTTTCGCTTTCTTCGGGTTCAAGCCCAACTCGGAAGCCATCACGGCACAAAGGTTGGCCGTCTCACGAGCATGCTGCAATAAGTTCTGTCCATAAGAAGAGCGATACTTCATCTTACCGATCATACGGATTAATTCCGGATGCAAACCGTGCACTCCCAAATCGATCACAGTACGCTTACCGGTCTCTACGACCTCGTCTTCCACTTGCTTCTTCACCTTCGTTACCACCTCCTCGATACGAGCCGGATGGATACGTCCGTCCTGCACCAATTGATGCAAAGCCAAACGAGCGATCTCACGACGAACCGGGTCGAATCCAGAAAGAACGATAGCCTCAGGCGTATCATCCACCACGATCTCAATACCGGTAGCGGCCTCCAAAGCACGGATATTACGTCCCTCACGACCGATGATACGTCCTTTGATCTCGTCCGATTCAATATGGAACACGGTAATAGAGTTCTCGATAGCCGTCTCCGTCGCTACCCGTTGGATAGACTGGATCACGATCTTCTTCGCCTCCTTATTAGCGGTCATCTTCGCCTCCTCGACGATCTCGTTGATGTAAGAAGCGGCTTGCGTCTTTGCCTCATCCTTTAAGGACTCGATCAAACGCTCTTTGGCTTCCTCGGCGGACAACCCGGAGATAGCTTCCAAATGCTCCACTTCCTTCTGATGAAGTTTATCCAAATCTTGCTTCTTCTTCTCCACCAACTCCAACTGAGAAGATAAATTCTCCTTTACAGCCTCTACCTCGTTATTCCTACGCTGTAACTCTTCCTGACGTTGATTCATCGTCAGTTCTCTTTGTTTCAATTTAGTCTCGACAGACTGGATCTTAGCGTTACGCTGTGATACCTGTTTTTCCAAGTCCGCTTTCAAATGAAGAAACTTCTCCTTTACTTCCAGCATCTTGTTCTTCTTTATCACCTCGGCCTCCTTCTCCGCCTCTTGAAGCACGGAGTCGTACTTCGACTTCAGAAGGAAACGCATGCCCAGCCACGCAAGCAACCCACCAATGATGAAGGTTACTATCGGTATGATTATATACATTCCAACCATTTAACTAATAATTTAAGATTCATTTATTTATATACAAAAAAAGCACTACCATCACACGGTCTTACCGTGCAAAGCAGTGCGGAAACTCTCTTCTTACAATATGTATGTTATTTCTTCAGATATCCTTCCAACTCGGTTGTAAGCTCCTGTATCTTATCCGTAAAAGGATTTGTATCATTCCGTTTTTCCAACTCCAGATTATGCATCGAGAGTTGAAAAGCCACCATGGCTAACAAATCTTTCGTATCCACCTCGACCGCAAAATGCTGCCTGTATTGAAGAATCTTGCTGTTGATCTGATCAGCGGCGGCACGTGCCAACTCTTCCTCATGACGTTTGATCGTAAGCGGATATTTCTTTCCGGCTATCACTATATTTATAAGAAATTCTTCGTCCATCGCTTCTATTCATTTAAAAGTGCGATGCACTTGTCTACTTCCCGCACTAATTTTGATAACCGCATCCGGGCGTTCTTCATCTCTTCCTCATTCGTAGAAACAATTCGCGCCGTCAGCATGTTATCACATTTGGCATTCAATCCTTCAATCATATCCTTCGCCTGCCGCAACTCCTCGTCTTTAAGGCTCAAAGCAGCTGTAAGTTCGTCAATTCTACGTTTCTGCTGATCGCATAACGCCATCAAATCACGAACTCTAACCTCAAATACAGCTAACAATCTCTTATGATCTTCGGTCATTTCACACCAAATTCTACACAAAAGTAAGTTTTTGAATTGAATTAACCAACTGTAGACTTAATTATTTTGACAGAAAACGTATGGACAAATAAAAAGGCCGTCCAAAAAAATCGAACAGCCCTCCCTAATTCTTGTAAACGTTCCTCTTGTTTACACTAAAGAAACATACATTTCACCTTCAATCTCCTCGAAAGCTAATTTACCTTCTTTCGCCAACCAACCAAAAGCGGCGTACATATCTTTTTCCGCTTTAATCTTCGTGGCTTTCTTCACTGCCTTAAAACTCATTTTACCGCCTTCATTTAAAACGTTCCATACAAGGCCGGCGTTTGTACCAATTAATTCAATCATTTTATGATAACATTTGATTACTGGGGACAAATTTATAGATTAAATGATTAAAACAAAAGATTATAGATGTTTTTTAGCATAAAAGATGGACATTTTTCGCTTTGTAAACAATATTAACACGGTTATAACGTTATTTTTCCTCTGTTTTCTCGGCATATCAGTTCCGCTTCCACGTTTACCGCTGAGACATATCTTTTTAATAAGTCAACCGAGTAACCACCCGCTTCCAATAAGCCCTCCTTACCGGAATAACCATTCAGAATCATTAACAATGAAGTGGTCGACATTTCAATCTTGGTACGTTCCTCATCGCTGGTAGGCGTTCCGACACCCGCTACTCCATCCCTGTAGACTGGAAGACCGGCGATATTCAATTCACCACGTCCGATACCGTGATAAATTTCCCCCTCTTTTCCGACACCTAGTTCCAATCCGCCTACAATCTTATCTGCGTCAAATCCTCCGATAGAATAACCGCTACGGATAGAAACCAGATTGACGATATCCACCAAGGTATCTATCTTATATAAAGGAAGCCCGCGAAGTATCCGCCGTCTTAACGCCTCGGCGGAAGGGCGATACCGGTTCGGGTCTTTCCCCAGACGTTTATAAGCTTGACGGGTAGCGAAAATAGGAGTCCACTTATTAATATCCTCTATCTTACAGGTAGAACGGATGTCCTCCTCAACACGGGTTATTTCTTCCCAAAGTCGTTCATCGGGCTCCGTGTTCTTTACTTGGCAGGCGATAGCCAACACGTGAAGATCGGGGCAAGCCTCCGATATCTCAGATGAAAGAGTGATTGAAATCATGTCTATTATAAGTTTGAGCCAATATAACTAAGATTTTTTCAAGCATATCCCGGTAAGGATCCGGCCGCTTTTGACACCGAGGCGACGAGCGGAGAAATAATCCTCATACCGAATATAAGTACAGATGCCAGCGATCTCTATATGCTCGGAGAGCAATCCTGCCTCTAACAATTGTAAACGGTTGGTTTCCCATAGATCGATATGCGCTTTTTGAGTCTCCGCATTACGTCGAAGAATCCGCTCCATTGGGAAGCCCGCCATTTGAAAAGCTTTTACGACTTCCTCTCCCACCTCAAATGCCGCTTGACTGATAGAGGGACCTATTCCGGCAACCAATTGAGTAGGATCGCAATCGTATGCCTCGATCATCAAGCTTGCCGCCTTACGAGCTATGTGTAAAACCGTACCCCGCCAACCCGCATGGACGGCAGCTACCACTTTACGATCCGGCGCATATAACAAGACAGGGACACAATCCGCCGTAGATACGGCTACACATACATCCGGAACATTCGTCACCAAAGCGTCCACGCCTTCCAAACGTAGCTTTCGCTCTTTATCATTCAGCGAAAGGAAAGACGCGTCGATCGCCAATACTCGATCCTCATGGGTCTGATGAGGTATAACCATATTCTCTAGGGAAATCCCGACCGCATCCGAAAGAAGTTCCAAGTTCTTCCGGATGAAGCCCGGATCATCCTCGGTATAAACGCCCGGATTCATCGAAGCGTACGTTCCCGTACTCACGCCGCCATGACGTGTTGTCGTAAAATGAGAAATGTCGCGGTATCCGCTTAACCCGGAGAACCGCGACACCTCTATTTGCTTATTTTCTTGTATCTTCATCTTCATCATCGTCCCAGTATTCCTCGTATTCCTCATCCGGGTCATCCTCGTCCTCATCCACGGGGAAGATGTATTCGTCGTCGTCCTCAAATTCCAACGTGCTTACATCTATATTCTTATGGACAATTCGCTCTGCCTCATGGAAATTCTCCTTATTCAGCTCTTTCCATAAAAGGTCTTTCAACTCGACAATACCCAGTCCCGTGATAGAAGATATAAAGACATACGGAATTCCCTCCGGCAAGTCTTGCGACAAAGCCTCGATCAATTCCTCATCCAGCATATCGCTCTTGGTGATGGCCAGTACACGGCGTTTATCCAGCAATTCCGGATTATACTTCACTAACTCATTATGCAAGATCTCGTATTCTTTCTTGATATCGTCTGCCTCAGCGGGAACCATGAACAATAACAAGGAATTACGTTCGATATGACGTAAGAAACGAAGTCCCAAACCTTTTCCCTCGCTTGCTCCTTCGATAATACCCGGTATATCGGCCATTACGAACGAACGGTTATCGCGATAACTCACGATGCCTAAATTAGGCTCCAACGTAGTAAAAGGATAATTAGCGATCTTCGGTTTAGCGGCGGATACGACAGAAAGCAAGGTAGATTTACCCGCATTCGGGAAGCCTACCAAACCGACATCGGCCAGCAATTTCAACTGAAGAATCACCGTACGTTCCAATGCCGGCTCACCCGGTTGCGAATAACGGGGCGCTTGATTGGTAGCCGTCTTGAAGTTAAAATTCCCCAGACCGCCACGACCGCCTTTCAGCAACATCACTTGCTGACCGTCTTCCGTAACGTCGCAAATAAACTCTCCGGTCTCAGCATCGTAAACAACCGTACCGCAAGGAACCTCGATTACTCGATCCTCCCCGTCTTTACCCGAGCTACGCTTCGCGCTACCACTCTCACCATTGGTGGCCATGATATGACGCTCATATTTCAAGTGAAGGAGCGTCCAGTAATTCCGGTTACCACGGAGATACACATGACCTCCTCTCCCTCCATCGCCCCCGTCGGGACCTCCTTTCGGAATGTATTTCTCACGACGGAAGTGAGAAGATCCTCTTCCACCCTTTCCTGAGCGGCAATAGATCTTGACATAATCTACAAAGTTCGATTCAGCCATATTGGTTTATTTCAATTATTTTACGTTATTAACCGCCTCTTTGATACGACCGAAGATTTCCTCGATTGTTCCCATCCCTTTGATGGCTACGTGCTTGCCTTCACCTACATAGTAGTCTGCCAAAGGAGCTGTTTGAGTATGGTAAACATCCAGTCTGGATTTGATCGTCTCCAAGTTATCGTCAGAACGTCCGGATACTTTACCGCGCTCCAATAAACGCTTGATCAACTCCTCTTCCTCTACTTGAAGGTTCAACATAACGGAAACGTCTGTTCCACGCTCGTTCAACATCTTCTTCAAGGCTTTCGCTTGAGGGATCGTACGAGGGAAACCATCGAAGATTACGCCCTTAGCCGGCTTCTTGCTATCCAATACATTCGCCAACATATCAACGATCAACTCGTCCGGAACCAATTGTCCCTTCTCGATATAATCCTTAGCGATCTTGCCCAGTTCAGTCTCAGCCTTCATCTCGCCACGCAATACATCGCCAGTAGAGATATGATCCAAACCGTATTCTTTAATAATCAACTCACTTTGTGTTCCCTTACCTGAACCGGGAGCACCAAAAATAACCACGTTCAACATACTATTGTTCCTTTATTATATATAATGTATACTATTTTATTCCACAACCTTGTAGATATCCTTATATGAGCGGCCCAACTCATCATAATCCAAACCATGTCCCACGATAAAATCAGCGGGTATCTGTAAGCCTACATAATCCGGAGTCAACTCGCATTTCAAGGATTCCGGCTTGAAAAGCATCGTTGCCAATCTTACATCGGCGGCACCCTCGCTCCGAAGCTTCTCCATCACGTAGCTCATCGTAAAGCCCGTATCGATAATATCCTCCAATAAGATCACCATACGTCCGCGAATATCAGCCTGCACCGGCATGATCTCATTCAATATGCCCGTACTGGAAGTTCCTTGATACGAGGAATAACGAGCGAATGTCAGCTCATACGGAACATCCAGCTCACGCATCAGCTCGGCGACAAACATAAAAGCCCCGTTTAGCACACCCACGAATAGAGGATTTTTCCCTTCCACATCCGCTTTAATCTGAACGGCCATTTTAGCGATAGCCGCCTGAATATCCGACTCCGGAATAAACAGTTCAAATTCTTTGTCTTTTAGACGAATTCTGTCCATAAATCTTTCGGTTTTCGAGGGGACAAATGTACAACTTTTTCGGCGATGCACAAAAAAGTGTAGCAACATACCAAAGTTTGTTATACATTTGTAAGCAGAATAAAACCCCAGACATCTAGAATTATGATTAAGATATTCGCTACAGACAAGGTAAAGGAGCTCGACCAATATACGATTCAACACGAGCCAATTAGTTCGATCGACTTAGTGGAGCGTGCCGCTACGACGTTCGTCCATGAGTTTTGCCGGCGCTACTCCAAGCAGGTCCGCATCGTGATTTTCGCCGGTCAAGGCAACAACGGAGCCGACGCTTTGGCCATCGCCCGCCTTTTGAACGAGGAATCATACCGGGTAGAGACGTATTTATTCAACCCGACGGAGCATCTGTCCGTAGAGTGTGAGCAAAACAAGCAGCGTCTGCTCGACATGGAACGGATCGAATTTACGGAAGTGGTCCGTGACTTTGAGCCGCCGACGCTAACCGACCGAGACGTGGTGATCGATGGCTTGTTCGGTTCGGGATTAAACCGTCCTCTCACCGGAGGTTTCGCCGCTATGGTCAATTATATCAACCAATCCGAGGCGGAAGTCGTAGCGATCGATATTCCTTCCGGCTTATTCGGGGAAGATAATCGTAAGAATGACTCGGAGGCGATCATCAAGGCCAGCTTAACCTTGACATTCGGCTTCCCGAAACTGGCGTTTCTTTTTCCGGAGAATGAGCAATACGTAGGCGAGTGGAAAATACTGGATATCGGAATCCATCCGGACGCAATTTATGAGACGGCTTCCCCTTACTCATTGGTTACGGAAGAAGATATATCCTATTCGTTAAAGTCTCGCAAACGTTTCGCCCATAAGGGAACGTTCGGACATGCTTTATTGATCGCCGGAAGTAAAGGAAAAATGGGAGCCGCCCTATTATCCGCAAAGGCATGCTTACGGAGTGGAGCCGGACTATTGACCGTGCATATCCCGACCCGAGGCGAATCAATCTTCCAGACCGCTTTCCCGGAAGCGATGTTAAGTCTAGACGCAAATCCTGATTATTTCTCTACGGTTCCCGAGATAGGTAGTTACTCCGCTGTTGGTATGGGACCGGGACTCGGACAGCATTTAGAATCCGCAGCAGCGATCGAACGTATCCTGCAATCCAGCACAAAACCAGTCGTTATCGATGCGGACGCTATTAATATAATGGCATCCAACAAGGACTTATTCAATAAGATCCCGCCACGGAGCATCCTCACTCCCCATCCGAAGGAGTTCGACCGGATAGCGGGTGAAAGCACGAACTCATACGACCGTTTGATGAAAGCGCAATCTTTCGCCGCCGAACATAAGATTTGTATCGTATTGAAAGGTGCTTATACCGCTATTTGTTCTCCGGCAGGAAACATTTATTTCAATAGTTGCGGAAATCCGGGCATGGCAACCGCCGGTAGCGGAGACGTGCTGACGGGTATCATCCTCAGCTTATTGGCGCAAGACTATTCTCCGGAAACTGCCGCTGTAGTCGGAGTATTCTTGCACGGCACAGCCGGTGATCTCGCCGCCGCTTTCCGCTCGGAAGAGAGCATGATCGCCAGCGACATCACGGATATGCTCGGAAAAGCGTTTAAGCAAATCAAATAAATCCAGCAAAAACAACGGGCGTTTTTACTCTCGTTTGTTACAATTACTACCGCTATTCCATATATTATACGGACTTACAGTGTACATATAGAATGGTGGTAGTAAATTTTCATGGTACCCCAACGCCTTTTGCTATCACATTTCAACCTTTTCTTACTCACTCGATAATTGTCAGCGATATCTTTTATGACAAAGCCCTGTAAAGTAGAGTTATTGTAACTTTTAAACATGTATAGTTGTATCCCTATCATTTTATAGAAAAACACGTACATGAATTTTTTTAAACATGTACGACTTTTTTCGAAAACACGTACGTGTTTCAGCATAAACATCATGATATTTTCACAATATTGATTATCAACACTTTAAATAAAGTATTCGATTACTGGCTTATTGTAGTATTTTCTGTAAAGAAAAGCTTCAGTCGTTGATACCATAACTATTACAGTGACATGATACAGATTTACTTCACAC